>JBKPRU010000233.1:0-14725 GCA_046734675.1 Acidobacteriota bacterium | reverse complement strand
GATCATTTCTTCCCCTCGTCGTAGACGACCTGCACGTTCCGCTTCACGCGATCTGCCTGGATGTTGTAGCCCTCGAAGGTCGACGCCGGCTTGTAGGCGGCCGCCGCATCGTCGACGCTCTTGCCCGCCTTCTGCTGCTCGCGCGCCCAGGTGAGGAACTCCTCATTGAAGCTCGCATACTCCTTGAGCGCGGAAAACGGCAGCGTCGTGCTGTGGCCCGTGATGATCGTGTCCACGTTCTTGATGCCGTCGGCCGCCTTCGTCAGCGTCCGCGGAAACTCCGCCGCCGACCCGCCGTTGCTGACGTCGATGAGCGGCAGGTTCTTGCCCGAGAAGATGTCGCCGGCGTGCACGACGCGAAGCGACGGAAAGACGACCCACGCGTCCCCATTGGTGTGGCCCGCACCGAAGTAGTAGAGGTCGATGCGATCCGCTCCGGACATGAGCGAGAGCGTGTCGTTGAAGGTCTTCTTCGGCAGCCCGGTCGCGTCCGTCTTGAACGCGTCCATCTTCTCCATGTTCGCCTTCGTGTTCTCGTGGGCCACGACTTCGACCGACGACCCGAAGAAGCTGTTGCTGCCGGTGTGGTCGCCGTGGGTGTGCGTGTTGATGATCGTGGTCACCGGCTTGTCGGTGATCGTCTTGATCTTGTCGAGGATCGGCTGGCCCCATCCCGCCAGCTTCGTGTCGACGACCACCACGCCATTCGTGGTCACGAAGACCGCGGTGTTCCCGCCGCCGCCTTTCAGCACGAAGAGGTTGTCCTTGAGCTTTTCGACTTCGACGACCTTTGGTTGATCGCTCTGCGCTCCCGCCGGCGCCTGCATGGCGCGGACCGCCGCCGACAGGGCGCCCACGCTCACGACGAGCGTCAGCACCAGTGCACGCTTCATCAGATCCCTCCTGCAAAAAAGACGCGCTGAATGAACCAGTAGCCGCCCGCGAGCATCACGACGATCGATCCGACGTACGCGAGCCGGCGCCCGGCCGTTTCATACCGCATGCGCACCGCGGCGAGCGCCGATGCGACGACGATCACCACCGCAAGCTGGCCGATCTCGACCCCGACGTTGAACGACACCAGCGACCAGCCGAGCGCGCGCGCCGGCAGGTCCATCTCGCGGAGGACGTTCGCGAAGCCGAAGCCGTGGATGAACCCGAACACGAAGGCGACCATCGCACGCATGTCGCGTCCCTTGCCAATCAGCAGGTTGTCCGCGCCCACGTAGACGATGCTGAGGGCGATGGCCGGTTCGATGAGCCGCGCCGGCGGGTTGACGATCCCGAGCACCGCGAGCGCGAGCGTGATGCTGTGCGCCAGTGTGAAGGCGCTGACGATGAGGGTCAGCTGCCGCAGGGTGCCGCCGAGCAGCAGCAGGCCGACGAGGAACAGCAGGTGGTCGGGACCGATCAGGATGTGATGGATGCCCGCCGGCAGGAACTTGCGCACGACCGCCCACGTGCCCTGGCGCGACCCCGAATAGTACTCGTACGACGAGCGGCGCGCGTCGAGGATCGCCTGCGACGTCAGCGCGCCGCCTTCGTAGAGGTTGAGGAACGTCTGGTGATTGGCATCGTAGGGGAAGAGTATCGCCGTGACGCTCACGCGTCCCGGCGCGCGGGTCAACGGCCAGCGGGCGCGCACGCGCAGCGAGCTGCGCTCGGCAAGCACGTCGATGCCCTCGAAGACCGGCGCAAGCGTGCGGTCGTCGGCGACGATCAGCAGCCGCGCGCGGACGAGCGCCTCGATCGCGCCGCGGTGCGCGGCAACCGTCGTGGCGTCGAGCAGGCGATCGGCGCGCTCGATCTGCAGTTCGTGGGCGATGTCGAAGGCGTGCAGCACGACGCCCCCCTCGATCGCGCCGGGCGCGATCGAGAGGTCGGCATAACTGAAGGGCGCGGGATGGGACCAACCGGTGGCCGCGCACAGCAGCACGCCCAGGGCGAAGAGCGCTGTGCGCATGGCGAGGCCGTCAGTGCGGGTACTGCTGCAGGTGCTCGCGCAGCAGGTCGCGGCCGAAGTCCCCGTTGAAGTCGCGCCAGACCGAGTGAATGTGGTTGCCGTTGTTCTGGGAGTTGTCGTACTCGATCAGGAACGTCGGTCCCTGCACGCGGTAGTAATGCTTCTTGCCGCGCTCGGTCTCACCCGCCCACGCGAACCCGATGTTCTCGATGCCTGCCTTGCGGATCTTCTGCATCCGCTCGGCGGCCAGGTCGGCCGAGACGAAGCCGGTGTAGACCTCGATCAGCTTGACGAGCAGGTCGCGCTGCGGCGGCGTCATCGACGCAGCTTTCAGTCCGATCGGATTCAACGGATCCACCGCCGTGCGGTTCTCGGTGAGCATCTCGTTTGGCGCGGTGTCCTGCACGATCGCCGTCGTCCGTTCGTTGGGATCGAGCGCGTCGAGCAGCGCGCGCGCGGCATCCTCCTCGGCGCCGAGCGTCCGCTGTCCCTTCTGCGGTCCTTCGCGCACTTCGGCGGGATTCGATCCGAAGAAGGTCGGGGCGCTGCTGACCGAGCGTCCGTCGGCGATGGTGAACTGCACGCCGATATGATGCCCGACGAGGTGCCAGCCCCACGGCCCGTTCTTCCCAGGCGTTCCGAACACCGCCACCGCGTACGCGCCCGGGTCGCGCGCGAAGCGCCGCTTCTCCCCTTCGATCGCCTGGAGCACCTTTTCGAGCTCCATGATCTGCTCGGCGGTCATCACGCCGCGCTGGCTGAGCCCGGTCTTCAGCAGATCGCGGGCGAGCGCCTTCTGCTGGTCGGTCATGGTGCCGAGCGTGACGCCCTTTCGCGGAAACTGCTCGTTCGGCACGTAGTGCCACGACGTGCGGTCCGGTGCCTCGAACGGCAGCGCGGCCTGCTCGCGCTGCTCCGGCGTGAGCGACGCCAGCCACTTCTGCGCGGCGGTCGCCATGCCCGACGCGGTTTTCTCGGACGCCAGCGTGACGCCGGTCACATACACGCCGGCCAGGATTGCCACCAGCCCCAGCCTCGCGAGCGTGAAACGTCTCATGATTCGTGTCCTCATCGGGCGGCATCGTAGCACGAGGGGCGAGAAGCGAGGGGCGAGGTGCGAGGTGCGCGGAGCGAGGAACACCCTCGGATGACTCGGCGCGTCCGGGCACGCTCGAGGCTGCAGCCACACACCACGAGCCTTGTGCTTCCGCAACGACGCGAAGCCCAGGTCACCGGGCGGAAGGACCAAGGCCGCCGCGGAGCGGCGGCAAGCCCGAAGGGCGTCGCGCGAAGCGCGTGAAGCGAGTGGGGATGGGGCCCCACGCGCATTGAAAAAAGATGACGAAATCCGCGGCGAGGCCCGTCGGTTCCGTCAGATCGTGACCAGCCCGCTGCGGAGGGCGATACGCACGGCCTCGGTGCGGTTGGCGGCGCCCAGCTTCCCGCAGATCGCCGCGACGTGCGACTTGACCGTCTCGGGCCCGATGCCGAGCCGTGCCGCGATGCGCTTGTTGGGAAGGCCTTCCGCGACGAGCGCGAGCACTTCGCGTTCGCGGAGCGTCAGCGGTTCAGGCGGGACGTCCAGCCGCCGCGGACGCGCCGTCGGCATCACGAACGCGTCGGCCAAACGGTCGCTGACGCGCGCGTCGGCAAGCGTCGCCGCCTCGTCGACGACGACGCACTCCTCGGGCAGGAGCGCGCGCAGGCGCGCGCGCTCCGCGTCGGCCCCCACCAGGATCACATCCATCCGTTCGCTACGCGGGACGCTCCGTTACCGTGATCGTCAGCTGCTGCGGCACGCCGCCCCGCAACACCGTCGCCGGCGCGGCGCGCCCAATGCGATCGGCGGTCAGCAGATCGAGAAGGTCCTCGGGCGCGGACACGGCCTGACCATCGAAGTCGATCAAGACGTCGCCGACGAGCACGCCGGCCGCGTCCGCGGGGCCGCCGCCCGTCACCGCGACGATGAGCAGCCCGCGATCGCGCGTGCCGCCGCCGCGCTGGCGCTCGCCGAGTTCGACCGGCTGCCCGGCGAGACCCAGATAGCCGCGGCGCGGCGTGCCGTGCGCCTGTACCTCTGACGCTGCGCGCCACGCGATCGGTGCAGGAATCACGACGCCGAGACCACGGATCGCGGCGGCGGTCGTGATGCCGGCTACCTGCCCGGATGTATCGATGAAGGCGCCGCCGGCGAAGCCGTCGTGCATCGGCGCGGTCGTGCGCAGCACCTGCTCGATGGATCGGCGACGCCCGGTCGCGAGCGGTCCGCCGATGACCGCGATGATCCCGGCGCTGGCCGTGACCGCGTTGCTCCACGATCGTGCGATCGCGACGGCGAGGTGACCGACGCGGGGCGCGAGGGCGGACGGTTGCGCAGGCGTGATGCCAAGACCCTTCGCTCGCAGGACCGCGATCCGCGTCGCCGGATCCCATCCCGCCAGTTCCGCGTCGAGCGTCTGGCCGTCATGGCGTCGCACGCGAAGGCCCTCTTCGCGGGCCAGCGCCCGCACGGTGGTCAGGATCGCATCGTCCCCGAAAACGACGCCGCTCGCGGATCGCCGTCCGCCCTGGACCTGAACGACCGACGGCGCGGCGGCGTCGGCGAGCGCCGCGAGGCCGTCAGAGATTGTCGACAGTGTGGTGTTCGTCATGCGGCGATTGTGCCCAACCGCCGTCAACCACACATCACCCGGACGGGGGAATCAGGTGCGGAAAATGAAGTACACGGCGCCGAGGATGCAGAGCGCCGCCCACACGAAGTCGAGCTTGATTGGCTGCTTCATATAAAGGATGGCGAACGGCACGAACACGCTCAGCGTGATCGCCTCCTGCAGGATCTTGAGTTGCGGGAGACTCAGAGACGAGTAGCCGACGCGGTTCGCGGGTACCTGCAACAGGTACTCGAACAGCGCAATCGACCAGCTCACGATTGCCGCGATGTACCAGGCCTTGTTCCGGAGGTCCCTGAGATGCGCATACCAGGCAAACGTCATGAACACGTTCGAGCAGGTCAGCAGCCCCGTGGTCGTCAACAACACTCTCATCAATGCTCCTAAGGGTCGAAGGGGTACGAAGGGTCGAAGGAACGGGTCGTCAACGCGCACTGATCGCCGTCAGCGTGCGCTGCGAGCGGACGAACATCACTCCGTCCGACAGTGCCGGCGTGGCCATCAGCAGCTCGCCCATCGAGTTGGTCGCGATCCGCTTGAACTCGCGCCCGGCGGCGACGACGATCATCTCCCCGTCTTCATTGGATAGATAGATTTTGCCATCGGCGGCAACCGGCGACGCACTGAATCCGCTCCCGACCGGGTCGAGACGCTGACGATAGATCTCCTCGCCGGTCCGGAGGTCGTAGGCATCGAACACGCCGTTGTTGGCGAGCACGTACAGCTGCCCCTGATACACGAGCGGCGTCGGCATGTAGGGGCCGCGCTGCGTGCGGCTCCAGAGAATCGCCTCGTTGCTGGTCTTGCCCGGCGCCAGCGTCACGTCGCCCCGGGCGCTGGGACGAACGACGAAGAGGGGACGCTCGGGTGCGCGGCCGCTGGCGACGACGACCAGGTCGTCGCCGGCAAAGACTGGCGTCGGCGCGGTGATCTTCGAGCTGCCGCCAAGACGCCAGAGCTCGCGGCCGGTCCGCGGATCGTAGCCGCGGATGAAGTTCGACGCGTTGGTCACGAGCACGGGGCCATCCTTCGTCATGCCCACGGTCGGCGTGCCCCAGGAGGGAATCTCGTCGCGCTCGGTCTTCCACGCGATCTCGCCGGTCTCCGCCTTCAGCGCGAGGACGAACGAGTCCGCCTGCGTGTCGACCTGCAGGATGACCAGCCCGTTCCAGATGATCGGCGAGCTCGCCGGGCCCCACTCGTAGGTGGGGATGTCGTAGGCGCCGAGATCGACACGTCCGAGATCCACCGTCCACAGAGACCGCCCATTCACGTCGAACGCGTGCACTCCTTGCGAGCCGAACCACGCAACGACGATCCGGCCGTCGGTGGCGGGTGTGGCGCTCGCGTAAGTCGACTTGATGTGTCGCCGGTTCAGCGGCACGCCTTCCGCTGCGACGCGCTCCCACGCAATTCGTCCCGTGCGCTTGTCGATGGCGTAGAGGACCCACCGCTGCGTCGAGCGATCCGTCGATGCGTCTCCGTCGCCGTAGAGACCCGGACGGAATGTCGCGCTCGGATCGCTGCTGACCGCCGTCGTCACGAACACGCGATCGCCCCACACGATCGGACTCGAATGCGCGAGACCCGGGATCGCCGTGCGCCACAGGATGTTCGCGGCGCTCTTCACGTCCCACGTATCCGGCAGATGCTGCCCCTCCGCCACGCCGGAGGCACCGGCTCCGCGGAAGGACGGCCAGCTTCCGCGCGGATCGACTGGCCGCGCAAGCGCCGCCGTCGCGCCCGGGGCCGCCGTCCGCGTGATTCGGCGATTGGGCCGTGCCTCTCGTTCACCCACCGGGCGCCAGGTGCTGCGATCGACGATCATGCGCCGCGGCTCGCAGTCGTCGGCGACGACGGCAAAGTGCACGCGCGTGCCCTCAATGGCGACCGTGTAGCGACCGGGTCCGTCGCATCCGCGACCGACACCGGGCGTTCGCAGCTCCACCTGCGATCCCTCGATCGACCACGTCCCTTTGAAGGGCGGCCAACCGGCCCCCTCGAGCGTGAATGTGCGATCGGGGTTGAAGCGCGCCGTGAACGCTCCGAACGTCAGCGGCGCCGACGGGAGCGCCGCAGCCTGCGCGACGGCGATCGCGAGCGCAAGAGTGAGCAGCATGGCGCGTCATGATAGCGCTGCCGCGGTTGACAGTGCCCCCGGGCGCGCCACACAATCGCGCGCAGCTTTTCGAGTGAGGGCCTTCATGCAACGTCAACTTTCAAGTGCGCTCGCGATTACCGCGCTGCTCGCGTTGCCGGCGATCGCGCAGCAGACCTCGACGACCCCGCCGACCCCGGCGGCCCAGGGCGCCGCCCCGCCGCAGGGCGCCGCGCCGCCGCAGACGCCAAAGGGCAATCCGAAGGACACCGAGCAGTGGGAGCCGGTGCCGAAGGTCGTCACACCCGGTCAGACCGATTCGGCAGCGCCGTCCGACGCCGTGGTGTTGTTCGACGGCACCAACCTCGATCAATGGGTCAACGTGAAGGACAAGGCGCCGGCCGGCTGGAAGGTCGAAAACGGCGTGATGACCGTCAACAAGGCGGCCGGCAACATCGAGACGAAGCGCAGCTTCAAGAACTATCAACTGCACATCGAGTGGCGGATTCCGCCCGACATCACCGGCACCGATCAGGCGCGCGGCAACAGCGGCCTGTTCCTCGCGTCCACCGGCGCGGGCGACGGCGGCTACGAGCTGCAGATCCTCGATTCGTACAACAACAAGACCTACGTCAACGGTCAGGCCGGGTCGATCTACAAGCAGTTTCCACCGCTGGTGAACGCGATGCGCAAGCCCGGCGAGTGGAACACCTACGACGTCGTCTGGACGATGCCGACGTTCAATCCGGATGGATCGGTGAAGACGCCGGCTTACGTCACGGCCCTCCACAACGGCGTGCTGATCCAGAACCACTCCGAGGTGAAAGGCGAGACGGTCTACATCGGGAAGCCGCAATACAAGAAATACGAGTCGGGTCCGATCAAGCTGCAGGCGCACGGCGACAAGAGCGAGCCAATCAGTTTCCGCAACATCTGGGTACGCGAGCTCGAAGCGACGTCGACGCCCGGCAGCCGTTAAGTAATGTCACGCAGGGCGCCTCTTTACCGCGGTGTTGAAAACCCCATAGGCCTGACGGTAGGGCGCCTCTTTAGAGGCGCCGTCGTGCAGGCGCACCTGAAGGTGCGCCCTACCGTGACCGCCGCCTTTTTAGAGGCGCCGTCCCATGCGCCTTGAGCCCTAAGCCCTGAGTCCCATGTCTCGAGTCTCCGGCGCGGTCAACATCGAAGATTTGCGGCGGGCCGCGCGCAAGCGCCTGCCGCGCGTCGTGTTCGATTACATCGACGGCGGCGCGGATGGTGAAGTCACCCTGCGCGAGAACGTGCGCGCGTTCGAGGACATCACCTTCCGCCCGCGCTCGGCCGTCGAAATCCCACCGCCGGATTTGCACACCCAGGTCCTCGGCACTCCGATCGCGCTCCCGTTCATCTTCGCGCCGGTCGGCAGCAGCCGCATGTTCTACCCGCGCGGCGAGGAGGTAGCGGCGCGCGTGGCTGGCGCGGTCGGGACGATCTACACGCTCTCGACGCTCTCCGGGTGCCTCCTCGAGGACGTGAAGAAAGCCACGCCGGGTCCGGCCTGGTACCAGGTGTATCTGTGCGGTGGACGCGACATCGCGGCCAAGACGATCGGCCGCGCGCGTGAGGTGGGTTACTCCGCCCTGGTCGTGACGATCGACACGGCCGTCGCCGGCATGCGCGAGCGCGATTTCAGGAACGGCACCAAGGAGCTGCTGACGCGCAATCCGTTCGCGATGCTCCCTTACGTCGGACAGATGATCTCCCGTCCTGGCTGGCTCGCGAGCTTCCTCGCCGACGGCGGGCTGATGAAGTTCCCGAACGTGCAGCTGCCCGAAGGACCGATGCTCTACACCGACGTCGCCGCCGCGCTCGAGCAATCGACGGTGACCTGGCGCGATCTCGAGTGGATCCGCAACGTCTGGGGAGGACCGATCGTCGTCAAGGGCGTGCACATCGGCGACGATGCGAGGCGCGCGATCGACGCGGGCGCAAGCGCGATCGTGGTGTCGAATCACGGCGGACGGCAGCTGGATGGTGTGCCCGCGACGATCCGCATGCTTCCGGAGATCGTCGCGGCCGCGAACGGACGCGCGGAAGTGCTGCTCGACGGCGGCATCCGCCGCGGCAGCGACGTCGTGAAGGCGATCGCGATGGGCGCGCGTGCCGTGCTGATCGGACGCGCCTATGCCTACGGGTTGGGCGCCGGCGGCGCGGCGGGCGTCACGCGCGCGGTCGAGATCCTCCGCGCGGACGTGATCCGGACGTTGAAGCTGCTCGGCTGCCCGTCGATCACCGCACTCGACGGTTCATACGTCGACGTGCCTGCCGCCTGGCACGGTCACAGGGCGACCACGGCGCCCGGCAGCTGGGCGCGGTGATGTCCCGCGCGACCGCCCGGTGATCACGACAGATCGGCGGCAAACAGCTTCAGATCTGTTCCGTCGTTGCCAAACGCGATCGTCCGTTCGTAGGTGAAGCCGATCTTCTCCAGCACGCGCGCCGACGGTTCGTTTCCGGGATTCACGATCGCGACCAGCCGTCGCAACCCGACGCGATCGCGCGCATAGTCGCGAACGGCTGATGCAGATTCGGCGGCGTAGCCGCGCCGCCAGAAGTCAGGCAGGAAGGCGAAGCCGATGTCGACATCGGCGAGCGTCTCGCGCTTGAGCAGCCCGCAGATGCCGATCGGCGTGGCGTCGTCTTTCAGTTGCACGAGGTAAAGCCCGAACCCGAAACGGTCGTAGCTGGCCAGCGGTCCCCTGGCGATGTAGCTCCGCGCATCGTCGAGCGTGCGCACGCCGCGATCGCCGATGTTGCGAATGAATGACGGCTCGTTCAGCAGCGCCAGCATGAAGGGCGCATCGTCGGCCGACATGCGGCGGAGCGTCAACCGGTCGGTCTCGACGACCACAACGCCGCGTTCACCGCCCGGCCGCGGCGGCGCCGTGCTGGTGTTGTTCTGGGATGCCGAATCGGCGCGCCGTCTCGCCTTCGAAGTCGACCTCGATCAGCACGGCGGGCTCGTCGCCGACGACCCAGCCGTCGTGCCCGGGCGCGATCGCGACCGCCTGCGGCGCCGCGAACTCCTGCGTGCACCCGTCCGCGTACTGCACGTGGATCTGGCCGCGGACGAGAAAGCCCACGTGCGCGTGCATGCAGAGCGACGTGCCGACCATCTGTTTCATGTGTGTCGACCAGCGGAAGCCAGGCTGATAGACGACGCGTTTGACGCGCGCGTCGCCCGTGCGCGTCGTATCGAGCTCCACGCCCGCGACGGTGCGGTGCTCGGCCCCTTTCACCGGCGCCAGGATCGGATCCGTCGAAGCCATGCGCGACTCCTTTCCGCGGAAGCGCCGCATGCTATCACGCCGCAGGGCCGTGCACTCACGTACACGGGGAGCTCGGGGAGGGCGCGCTTACTCACCGTCTCGATTCTTGAAATAGAGGCGTTCTCCCCGTTCTCCCCGTGTACGTCGGCACACAGGCGTCGCAATTCATGCGGGTGCGATAATCGCGGGATGCGGCGCCTGCTCGCGTTCGCCTTCATCTTCGCGCTGTCGGCTCACGTGCCGGCGGTCGCGCAGGAGGCGACCGGGCGCGCGAAGGCGATCTATGCGCGGGCCGTCGAACTCGAATCCGAGGGCAATCACCCGGCGGCGCTGTCGCTCTTCTGGGAAGCCGCCGGTCTCGCGCCGCGCGATGCCGACGTGCAGAACCACCTGGGCGAAGCGCTCGAGCGCATCGGCGCGCTCGACGCCGCGATCGACGCCTACCGCGCCGCCGTCGACGCGCGCCCGCCCTTCCGCAAGGCGTCGAACAACCTGATTCTCGCGCTCGTGAAGGCGGGGCGCGGCCCCGAGGCGGTGGAGCGCGCGAAGGCGATCGTCAGCGCCGCGCCGAAGGACGCGGATGCCTTCTTCACGCTCGGACTCGCGCAATCGGAGCAGGACTTCACCGCGTCGATCGACAGCTTCCATCGGGCGCTCGACCTCGCGCCGCGCCATGCGCTGGCGCGGTACAACCTCGCGCTCGTGCTCAACCGCGCCGATCGGCAGGCAGAGGCCGCCGCGGAGCTCGAGAAGACGATTGCGATCGAGCCGCGTCCGGAAGCGCACTATCAGCTGGGCGTGATTGCGTGGCATCGCGGCGATCTCGATCGGGCCGCGCGCGAGCTGCGCGCGGCGATCGAACTGCAGCCGAAGGACGCTGACACGTACGCGACGCTCGGCGCGCTTCTCAAGGCGGCGCGCGACTGGGGCGGCGCGGAGAAGGCGCTGCGCCGCGCGATTGAGCTCCAGCCCGACGCGCCCGCGGCACGATTCACGCTCGCGCAAGTGCTCGAGCTGAGCGGTAACAGGAGCGCTGCGCACGAGCAGCGAGAGGAAGCGGAGCGGCTGCGGCGGCGTGCAGCCATTACGCAAGAGGCGGGCGTGTGGACGGTGGTCGGCACCCAGAAACTGGACCGCGGCGACGCGGCCGGCGCGGTTGATTGCTTCCGCCGCGCAACCGCGCTCGTCGATGTGTATGCGCCCGCGCATTACCAGCTCGGTCGCGCGCTGCAACGGCTCGGGCGGACCGCTGAAGCGCGTCAGGCATTCGACCGAGCGCGACAGTTGAACCCCAGCCTCATCCCTCCGGGCAACATCCCCTGACTTAACCGCTAAAGATCTGTTGTTTCATCGCGTTAGCAGTTGTATAACCGTGTCGGCGTAAGCCATGTGAAAGCGACTGAATATTTCCGTTCCCGTCGCATTTACCCATCTCTGATTCGAAGCTCGCGGGAGGGAGGCAGATGATGAGAAGTCGGGTGTACGTCGGCGCGCTGCTGGCAGCCGTACTAGTGCTGACCGCAGCCGCCGGAGTCGGCGCGCAGGAATTCCGCGCGACCGTCAAAGGGCAGGTCGTTGATTCCAGTCAGGCGGCTATGCCCGGTGCCACCGTCACGGTCAAAAATCAAGAGACCAACGAGGTGGCGACCACGACAACCAACGCTGAAGGCAACTACACGATTCCGTTCCTTCGTCCGGGCATCTACACGCTGACGGCCGAGATGAGCGGGTTCCAGACCTACACGCGCAAGGACATGCGCCTGGAGGTCAGTCAGACCGCGACCGTCAACGCGACGCTCGGGATCGGCGGCGTCTCCGAACAGGTCACCGTCGTATCCGAAGCGCCGCTGCTCGACAGCAGCAACGCCGAGCGCGGCACCGTCATCGACAGTCATCGCATTGCGGAACTGCCGCTGCAATCGCGCAGCCCGATGGCGCTCGCGACGCTGGTGGCCGGCGTCAACTACAACGCGCAGGCGGTGTATCTCCGTCCGTTCGACAACGGCGCGCTCGCCGACTGGTCGATGAACGGCGGCGCCAACCGCAACAACGAGTTCCTGCTCGACGGCGCGCCGAACAACGCCAACCAGGGGGGCAACAACATCGCCTACGTGCCGCCCGCGGAAGCAGTGCAGGAGTTCAAGGTCGCCGTGAACTCGTACGACGCGCAGTACGGCCGCACCGCCGGCGGTGTCGTCAACATGTCGCTGAAGTCGGGCACCAACGCGTTTCACGGCGTCGGCTACGAGTTCTATCGCCGCAAGTGGCTGGACGCGAACTCGTTCTTCTCGAACGCGCGCAACCAGCCGAAGAGCGACCACTACCTCGATCAGTACGGCTTCAGCGTCGACGGCCCGATCTTCAAGAACAAGACGTTCTTCCTGTTCACCGGTGAGAAGTACCGCGAGGGAACGCCGAATCCTCTCGTCTCGAGCACGCCCACCGCAGAGATGCGCAACGGCGACTTCAGCAACTATCGCGATGTCAACGGCAACCTGATCACGATCTACGACCCGGCGACCGGCCGCAACGTGAACGGCACGTGGGTGCGCGATCCGTTCCCGGGCAACGTCATTCCGGCGGATCGCCTCAACCCGGTCGCGCTGGCGATGCTCAAGGAGTACCCGTTGCCGAACAACTCGACGGCGGGCGCGCCGGCGTGGCAGCAGAATCTTGCGCTGCCCGCACACATCAACAAGGACGTGTTCTGGAACTGGGTCGGCAAGGTCGATCACAACTTCTCGACCAACGACCGCATGTTCGTGCGCTGGGGCGAGAACGATCGTCACGAGATCCGCAACACCACGCCAATCCCGACGGGACCGGCGCAGAACGGTCAGCTGCCGCTCATCCGCTCGAACCGCGCGATCGTCGGCGACTGGGTCCACATCTTCGGTCCCGGCACCGTCTTCAACCTGCGCGGGAGCTACACCAATTATCTGGAGTTGAGCCGCGCCGATGTCGGTATCGGGTTCGATCCCACGGAGTTGGGCTTCCCGGCATCGCTGGTGAGCCAATTCCCGCTGCAGATGTACCCGCAGATCAACATCGACGAGTTCACCAACCTGGGGCGCGGGCAAAACCAGAACCGCAACCTGATTTACTCGCTGCAACCCAACGTGTCGATGACCCGCGGCCAGCACAACATCCGCACCGGTCTCGACTATCGGTCCACGAAGGTGCAGCAGCGGACGTTCGGCAACGGCAGCGGGAACATGACGTTCACGCGGTCGTTCACGCAGCGCGAGTTCAACCGCAACGACACCGGGTCGGGTAGCGCGTTTGCGTCGTTCCTGCTGGGCGCCCCCGACCGCGGGTTCATCGACAACAACCTGTTGCCGGACTTCAACTGGGGCTACATCGCTCCATGGGTGCAGGACGACTGGAAGATCAGCAGCAGGCTGACGGTGAATCTCGGCTTCCGCTGGGACTTCAACAGCCCGGTGAGCGAAGCGGAAAATCGCCTGAACTACATCTTCGATCCCACGATCGTCAACCCGGTCAGCGCGCTCGTCGGTCAGCAGGTCATGGGCGGCCTGACCTTCGCGGGTGTCGATGGCAATCCGGACCGCCCGTGGCAGTGGGACTACAACAACATCCAGGCGCGCGGCGGCTTTGCCTACCAGTTGAACGACAAGACCGTGCTCCGCGGCGGCTACGGACGCTACTTCCTCAACCCGACCGGCCAGGGACAGACGCAGGGCTTCAGCCTGCAGACGCAGGTGATCGGCTCCAACGACGGCAACCGGACGCCGACCTACGCCCTGTCGAACCCGTTCCCGAACGGCGTGCAGCAGCCGCCCGGCAGCAGCCTTGGCGCGCTCACGTTCCTCGGCCGCGGCCTCTCCTACTCGAACCCGGATTTCGTCGTGCCGAACGTCGACCAGTTCTCGATCGGCATGCAGCGCGAGCTGCCCTGGGGCATCACCGGTGAGGTGAGCTACGCCGGGAGCCGCTCGCACGATCAGCAGAGCGAGTTCCGCGGCATCAACGAGCCGTCGCGCGCGCTGCAGGATCAGTGCGACGTGACCAAGGGCGGCAGCCGCGCGTTCTGCGACGAGCAGCTGCCGAACCCGTTCTTCGGCGTGCCCGGCTTCGAGGGCACCAACCGGTTCACCAGCCCGACGCTCTCGCGCTTCGAGTTGAGCCGGCCCTATCCCGCGTTCGGCGGCATCACCGAGACCGAACGCAACGACGGCAAGATCATCTACGACTCACTGCAGTTGGTCGGCAACAAGCGGTGGCAGAAGGGCTTCACCGTCAACCTGAACTACACGTGGGTGCCGCGCTACACGCAGATTGGCGCCTCGTCAGGATGGACACAGTCGGCGCCGGAAGATGGCGCGCTCAATGCGTTCATCGATCCGAGCACGCGGGAACTCAACGTGAGTCCGTACTGGACGCATCGCAAGCACCGCCTGACCGCGTCGGGTGTCTGGGAGTTCCCGTTCGGCCGTGACATGACGGGCGTGGCTGCCGCGTTGGTCAAGGGATGGTCGGTCGCGCCGATGTTCGTGTGGCAGACCGGTCAGCCGTGGCGCATCCCGCAGAACACCAACTTGGACGGCGACCCGTCGGTCGACGTGGAGAAGAACGGGCAGTTCATCTACGGGATGCAGCCGTGCGTCGGGCAGCGTAACAACGCGACCGGCCGGAACCAGCTGATTGCGGTGTCGCAGGCGTTTGG
>JBKPRU010000232.1:0-20060 GCA_046734675.1 Acidobacteriota bacterium | reverse complement strand
GCGCCACGTTGAACAGGCGATCGACGTGTTCTTCCGAGCGCCATCGATCCTCACGAACGCGCGCGATGACCGCGGTCGTGAACCGCGCGGGTGCCACGGGCGCGGAGCGGGCAGCCAGCGCTTCCTCAATCTGCCGCGCCGTCGCGAGCGCGGCAGCGCACGACACGCAGCCCTCGAGATGCGCACGGATCTCGGGGGTCGCCGCCTCGTCGCCAGCCGCCAGCCATTCGATGCGATTGAGCACGTCCTGACACGTCATACGCGTCACGTCTCCGCCAGCAGCTCGCGCAACCGCCGCTTCGCGCGGTGCAGGTGCGTCTTGATCGTGCCGAGCGGCACGTCGAGCGCTTCGGCCAGCGCCTCGTACTGCACGCCGCGCAGATGATGCGCCGCGATCAGGAATCGATACTGCTCCGGCAGCTGCGCGATCGCCTTTTCCAGGCGGTCGCGCAATTCGACGCCGGCAAACGCCGTGTCGATCGACGGTGGATCGATCGGCACCTCGTCGGGCCCGCGATCGAGCGGCACCTCCCGTACGCGCCGGCTTCGCGCCTGCGCACACACGTTGGCCACGATCCGGTAGATCCAGGTGGAGAGCCGAGCCTCCCCGCGGAAGTACGGCAGGCCGCGATGCACCTTGAGAAAGACGTCCTGCGCCAGATCGTCCACCTGCGAGCGATCGGCGGTCAGGCGATACACCATCCCGTAGACCAGGTCCTTGTAACGGTCGACCAACTCGCTGAAGGCGGCATCGTCATCACCCTGCTTACACCGCTCGATGAGCGACCGTTCATCGAAATCCGCCATCCGCTTCGTGTATTAGAGCGCACGCGGGCCTGGATTGTTTCAGCCCATGTTTCTGCCGGCCCTGAAACAAAGCCCCGGGGGCGCCAGTCTAATGCCCCAGACGCGCCAAGGAGGCTTCGGTGGAACCAGGTGAAACGCTCTTCGTGATGTTCACGCTCACGCTCGTCGTCGTCGTCCTGGGCGGTTTCGGGCTGATCGCGTACTCGTTCATGTCGCGGCAGCGCCTGCGCGAGCTGGCCGTGCGGGAACGCATCGCGATGATCGAGCGCGGACTCGTGCCGCCGCCCGAAGTCGATCCGGCGCAGTTCGATCGCGCCGTCGCTCAGCCGCGGCATCCCGCGTACACCGCGAACATGCTGCGCCTCTCTACGAAGGCGCAGCGCTACCGAAGCGCGGGCGTGATGCTGATGGGGCTTGGCTTCGGACTGGTCATGCTGATTGGCTTCGCGGCCGGATCGCTGGACGTCGCCTTCGGCGTCGGCGGCGGGCTCGCAGCGCTGGGCGCGGCCGTGTTTCTCAACGGCATGTTGATGACGCGCGACGCCGACAGCATTGGTGACATCCCGATTCACCAGCCGCGTACGCCCGGCGCCCCCCCGAGCGTCGGCCCGTAGCGTTCGCACAGCGCGGCTGTTTCCGCTTCCGCGGCCGCGTTGGTGGACCGTTACCCTCTGTTACGCGGGTTACCCTCGGGCTGCCGAAGGCCGAGGTAACGCGCTACCACTTCCCCTTCCCCTCTCCCACGATTTTCAGGCCGAAACTTCACGATCTGCGTGGCACCGCGCTTGCTCTATAGGAGGGCAACACACCGCTTCGGCACTCCGCTGGAGCAACCGCCCCGCCACCACCACCTGCCACCAGGCTGCAGGGAGCGTCTTCGGACCTCCCTGTCCTGCCATGTACAGCCTTCGATTGTCGGTGCTAAGAGAGCTTCGCGTGTTGGTGCCAGGGTGCTGCGGGTGCGACGGGTGCAGGTGCCGGGCGGCGGTCGCGTGAGGGTGCTTCGGGTGCCGTGCTTCGGGTGCGACGGGTGCCAGGGTGCTGCACGCGGTCGCGTGAGGGTGCTTCGGGTGCCGGTGCTTCGGGTGCCGGTGCTTCGGGTGCCGTGCTACGGGTGCGGTGCTATGGGTGCAAGGGGCTTCGGGCTTCAGGTGCGGTGCTTCAGGTGCGGTGCTACGGTGCTGGCTGCGCGCGCGTGTTAGCCGCTGGCCCTCCGCATGCTGCTCCTACACCCCGTGCTCGTGCGACTGCTTGTAATTCGCCTGTTCATATTGCGCGTGCTGGTGCTATCGGCACCGGTTCAACGGTGCCGTGCGCAACGCACGCAAGGTGGTATTGCCTAAAATGCTGGTGCTGAAAATGCCGGCCGGAGATCCGCGAGGCTATCAACGGTGCAGTGGATACGTAACGAGTGCTACAGTGCGAATTAAATCGATTGCTATGGCAGCACCTGTAGCGGCGGCACCCCTAGCACCAGCACCTGCAGCACCCGTAGCACCAGCACCTGTAGCACCTGTAGCACCTGTAGCACCAGCACCTGTAGCACCTGTGGCACCAGCACCTGTAGCACCCGAAGGACCCTAGCACCCTAGCACCGACAAGTGACACGCTTATGCCTCGTAGCAATTCGCTTTGGCAAGAGACCACGACTGGTTTGACGACCGCTCCGTTGCGCAATCATGCGCGCGCGGACGTGTGCGTCATCGGCGCCGGGATCGCGGGAATGACCACCGCGTATCAACTGACGCGCGAAGGGCGCTCGGTCATCGTCATCGACGCCGTTGCCGTCGGTGGCGGGCAGACGGCGGTCACGACCGCGCATCTCTCGAACGAGATCGACGACCGCTACGAGGAGGTGCTCCGCCTGCACGGACCCGAAGGCGCGCGCCTGGCCGGGAGCAGCCACCGCGCGGCCATCGATCACATCGAAGCGATCTGCCGCGTCGAGAGCCTGACGTGCAGCTTCGAGCGGGTCGACGGCTATCTCTTCCTCGGGCACGGTGCGAAAGAGCGCGATCTCGATCGCGAGCTCGAGGCGGCCCGTGCCGCCAACGTGGAGGTGGACAAGCTGCCGACCGCACCGGTCCAGGGCTTTGCGAGCGGTCCGTGCCTGCGCTTCCGCAATCAGGCACAGTTCCACCCGATGAAATATCTCGAAGGCCTGGCGAACGCGCTGCAGCGTCACGGCGCACAGATCTACACCGGCACGCGCGCAGTCTCGGTCGAAGGCGGCCAGACGGTTTCCGTGCGCACTGCCGACGATGTGGTCGTAGAGGCGGGCGCCGCGGTCATCGCCACCAATTCCCCGTTCAACGACATCGTCGCCATTCACACCAAGCAGGCCCCGTATCACACCTACGCGGTGGGGCTGCGCGTGCCGGCGGGCGCGATCTCGCACGCGCTCTACTGGGACACCGAGGATCCGTATCACTACGTGCGGCTGCAGCGGACGACGAACCGTGAGCTTGGCGGCGACGACGACGAACCGATCGACATCCTGATCGCCGGCGGCGAGGACCACAAGGCCGGCCAGGCGAAGGACGCGGACGAACGGTTCGAGCGCCTCGTCAAGTGGGCGCGAGAACGGTTCCCCGCCGCGCGCGACGTCGAGTTCCGCTGGTCGGGACAGGTCATGGAGACGGTGGACGGCCTCGGGTACATCGGCAGAAATCCACTCGACGCGGGCAACGTCTACGTCGCCACCGGCGACTCCGGCATGGGCATGACGCACGGCACCATTGCCGGCATCCTGCTGACCGATCTCATTCTGGGACGCACAAACCCCTGGACCGATCTCTACGATCCATCACGCGTCCGCAGCGGCGCGGCAATGGAATGGGTGAAGGAGAACCTGAACGTCGCGCTGCAGTACGCGTCGTGGCTGACGCCGGGCGAGGTCTCGTCGATCGATCAGATCGCGCCGAACGCCGGGGCGGTCGTCGTCGATCACGGACGGAAGGTCGCGGTCTTCCGCGACGAGCGCGGTGAGCTCCACAAACGCTCCGCCGTCTGCCCGCATCTCGGCTGCATCGTGGCGTGGAACCCCGCGGCCTCGACGTGGGACTGCCCCTGCCACGGATCACGCTTCGACAAGTTCGGCGCGGTCTTCAACGGGCCATCGCCGAAAGACCTTGAAAAAGTCAATTGAGGCGACAGCCGCTTTTCACGGCCGACGGCTCTTACGAAGATCACAAAGCTCACGAAGGTCGCGAAGTTTCTAAACAAACAAAAAATTCTTCGTGGTCTTTGTGGCCTTCGTGGCCTTCGTGACGAGCCGTCGGCCGTTCGGGTGTACATCGCCCGACTTTCACTTTGGCATCGCGCGCGCGGGGGCCATCCGCTTCAGCGTGCCGCGGACGCGCTGGAACTCGGCGCTGTCGCGCTTCCCTCCTCTGGGCACGCTGCGTAGCTGCGCGCGCAGGCGATCGATGCGATCCGCTGTCGACGGGTGCGTCGAGAGGAACACTTCGACCGAGCCCGGGTCGCGGCCCGCGTGGGCGCGCAGCGTCTGCATGAACTCGAGCAGCCCGCGCCCGTCCCAGCCGGCGCGGCGCATGATCTCGACGCCGACGCGGTCCGCTTCGCGCTCGTCGTCGCGACTGAACTTCATCATGTAGCCGCCGGCCAGAACCTGGGCGCCCATCTGCGCCGTCACGGCGCCACCCGAGTTCCCCAGCACGGCGCCGAGCAATCCCAAGAGTCCATTCGCGACCGCCCCTTTGGAAATCTGATCCGCCGCGTGACGCTGGGCAACGTGCGCGACCTCGTGTGCGATGACGCCCGCAAGCTGTGATTCCGTGGTGGCCGCTTCGATCGCGCCGCGGTGCACCCACACGGGACCGCCGGGCAGCGCGAACGCGTTGATCTCCCGGTAGTTCGCGATCGAAAAACTGTAGGGATACTTCGGGCCCTTCGCCCGCGCGGCGAGCTGCCGCCCGATCCGCGCCACATACGCCGCGGTCGCGCCGCCTACTTCCGGCACTTCCTTGCGGACGGTCTTCTGCGCTTCTTTCCCGAGCTGGATCTCGTCAGCGACGGAGATCAGGCTCAGCGGCGTTGATGCGAGTGCGATGGAAAAAATTTGGAAGATCAGGTAACGATGCATCTAATCAACTGGCTGCGTTACTTGCGGCACATCGTCAGCTTTTCTCAATGCGCGTGGGGCCCCACCCCCACGCGCTCTACGCGCTTCGCGCGACGCCCTTCGGGCTTGCCGCCGCTGCGCGGCGGCCCCTCACACGCGCGGCGCTGGCGCCGCAGGAATCTCCTCCGGCCGATGCCGCCGCAGACGCGCGTTCGCCGCCGTGACCTCCACACCATAGAGCAGCAACACCGCCGAGATATACACCCACACGAGAAACACGACGACGGCGGCAATCGATCCGTGGATGTTGTTGTAGCGCGTCATGTCGTGCACGTACCACGAAAACCCGAAGAGCGCGCCTCGCCACAGCAGCCCGGTGACGATCGCGCCCACCCACACATCGCGGAACCGTACCTTCGCGTTCGGCACGAAGTAGAAGATCAAGCCGACCACCATGATGAGGACCACCGTGCTGGCCCAGCGCACTGCGAAGTGGGTCATTACGGTGAGCCCGGGCGTCCGCGCGAGGACGACGGCGAACCAGCGGGCCTCGATGACGTTGACCGCGCTGATGAGCAGCAGGCCCGCGAGCAGCAGCAGCGATGCGGCGACGAGCATCACGAACGAGATCAGCTTGTGCTTGAAGTAGCTCGGTTGCTTCTCGACGCCCCACGCGTGATTGACCGCGGAGGTGATCGCGCCGAAGACGCCCATCGCCGCCCAGATCATCAGCAGGCTGCCGGCGACGCCGAGCCGCACGCGCGCCTGCTGCAGCGCATCGAGTTGCGTCGTGACGAACTCGAACTGGCGCGGGAAGTAGCGGAGGACGAACGCGAGGATCTCGGTGCGGTCGGTGGTGTTCGCCGTGACGCTCCCGAGGATCGAGAAGACGAGGAGGAAGAAGGGGAACAGCGAGAGAAGCGTGTAGTAAGCGATCGACGAGGCGAACGTCAGGTCGTTGCTGTTGTAGATGCCGACGAAACCGCGCCAGATAGCGAGCCCGGTGAGCCGAAGTTCGCCGCGAAAGCGCACGAGGGCGCGGCGGACGATCACCACCTCATGATACGCGCGCCGATTCGCCGTGCCCCACCGCGCGCGCCGGTGTCACGGGCGCGCGGCCGGATTCATCCCACGCGCGGCGGACCTCCGTCGCCACCCACGCGGCAAACGGGCCCGCCGCCCACGTACGCGCCGCCTGCAGCGCCGCGCGGCGCAGCGGAGGCCTCTTCCACACGTAGTAGGCCGCAGCGATGGCCGCAGCCGCCAGCACGACGTTCGCAGCCGTCCGTGCCTGAGACTCATTCATGGTGATACTTGAAAGGAGGAAGGCGGAAGACGGAAGACGGAAGTACGTTCCGTCTTCGTTCCGTCTTCAGTCTTCTGTCTTCCGTCTTCAGTACGATCCGCCCGAGGTGCTCGTGGAACCGGGAAGCGAGGTGCCGGGGCGGTCGGTCCCGAAGTTGCCGGTGTTGCCGGGACCGCTGATCGAACCGGTCGACCCGGTCGTGCCAGTCGACGCCATATCGCTGACGCTCGTGCGCGCGCGGTCGTAGGCTTCGCGGCCGCGATCGACCATCTGGCTGACCTTGTCGGACGCCTGCTGCCCGAACTCGTTGGCGCGCGAGCGCAGCTGGCCCGCGGACTCGGTCAACTGCGAGCGGAGCTCCGAGCCCGCCTTCGGGGCGAACAACATGCCGAGCCCGGCGCCCAACACCGTGCCGGCGAGCAGTCCCATGAGGAACGAGCCGCCGCCCTCTTCCCGTTCCAAGCGATCGTATTCGTACGCCATGTATCCTCCTGAGTGAAAACTTGCGTTATGCCGCGGACTGCGCGCGATCCGCCCCGTGGCGATGCCGCGTCCGCGAGTCCTGCTGGAGCACCGACATCAGAATCGCGCGCACACCGCGCACGATGCCGACGCCCTGGGCCACCCGTTCGCGCACGCTCGACCGCACCCGCTCGGCGGTCACGTCCACGCGATCCATCGTGCCGGTGATAGCGTGATCGACCCGCTCGGTCTGCTGGCTCACGCGCGCGGTGACCGCCTTCACGTCGACGAGAATGGCGTCCACCTTCTCGCGCAGCGGCGCAATCTGCCGCATCTCCAGGTCGTTCACGAGTTGCATGACCTTCCGGTATGCGATGAACCCGCCGACGGCCACGCCGATGACGACGAGCGCCTCGAGCACGCTCACCGCGGCCATGATGCCGAGCAGGATGTTGGTCGTATGTAGATCCGGCATTGACATGCTCCCTACGCCGACCACCGGCCCTGCGCGGGATTGCCGGTCAGCTCGCCCAGCGAACGCCAGCCTTCGTTGGCGGCGCTTCGCGCCTTCTCGACCGTGCCGCGCACGTTGGCGAGCTCGCGCATGAAATCGTCGAGCTTCGGCTCAATCTGACTGCGCACCCGGCGCCCTTGTTCCGTCATGTAGAGCCATCCCCACACGCCGCCCGCCACCGCACCAATCAGGGTGGCTAGCAATACACGCGATCGCTCGTCCACATCGACCTCCTTCGAGGATGCTGGCGACTGCACACACACGCGCGCCGCATCACTTTGAGTCAATCAAACCCTGTGCCACGGCCTTCGACGGCGAGAATGCGGACTTCTCGACGAACAGCGTCAGCGCGATGCCATCCCATGCCGTACCTGACGGGCTGCCATGCGCCTCGGCTCCCATCGGCATCACCGCGACCACAGCAGGATCGAGGCCGAACCGCGCGACGACATAATCGCGGACGAGCGCGGCGCGTGCGCGGCTCCGTACAAACTGCTGATCGTCCGTTGGTTCCTGCGCGTAGCCTTCGATCACCAGCGGGCTCGTCCGCGGGTAGCGGACAAACGTCGACATCGCCGAATCGACGCGGCCGCGCCCGTCGTCTGTCAGTATTTCTTTCCCGGTTGCATCACGCGCGAACAGCACCGGGGACCGGAGCCAGATGCGCAGCGGCACGCGCCCGGCGTTCTCGAGGATCCCGTTGCGATACTCCTGGACGCTCACATCATTGAGGTCGAAGTAGCCCCGGCGATTGAAGAAGCCGCGGAAGAAAAAATTGTGCTTGAGCGCCTCGGTGGTCTCCGCCAGGTCCTGCATCGCGTCCCGCGCGTAGCCGAGCGTCTGCGACATTTCGCCGGTCAACCCTTTCATCGGCCCGCCGCTGCCGCGCAGATCGGCAATTGCCGCCTTGGCGCTTTCGGTCGCTTCCCTGACGTTGACCACCGCCTTCTGCGCCTGATCCGCGACATCACGTGCCTGCCGGTAGAGCGTGTCGTCGGTGAGCAGCTTGCCGACCGTCCCTCGCCCCTCGCGCAGATTCGACACGATCACGTTGACGTTGTCGGCCGCCTTACGTCCGGCCGTGGTGATCGCGCGCACGTCCTGCCCGACATCGGCCATCAGGTCCTGCGCCGACTCGGCGGTGTCAGTGATCGCGTCGAGCGCCGTGTCCACCTCGCCGCGGACGACGACGATCGTGTCGTTGACGGTGTCGATCGTCGCGCTCATCTTCTGCAGCAGGTCCGCGAGATCGAAGGGTTCCTCACCCTGGATCGTGCCCTTGTCGGCGACGACCGGCGCCGCTTCGGTGCCGGCTTCGATCTGCACGAACTTGTTGCCGACGAGCCCGTCGTTCTGGATCGACGCGACCGAGTCGGTGCGGACGATCGCCCGCACGTCTTCGCGCACGCGCATCGCGATCACGAACTTCGCGCGCGGGCCGCTCGGCACGTGAATCTCGGTGACCTCGCCGGCGTCGAGGCCCGCGACCCGCACCTTCGCGCCGGTCTGCAGACCGGAAATCCGCGAGAACTCGGACCGCACCTCGAACGTCTTGCTGAAGAACATCCGCCGATCGCCGATGAGGAACAGCCCCAGCGAGAACAGCAGCAGGCCGCCGATGACAAAGGCGCCAACCCCAATCGCACGCGTCCGCGGAATCGCCATCGCTACCCCGCGTTCTCCGAGCTGATGAACGCGCGCACCATCGGATCCTCACTGCGCTCGAACTCGTCGAGCGTGCCTTCGGCCGTGACGCGTCCTTCGTGGAGCATCAACAGCCGATCGCCGAGCCGGCGGGCGCTCGCCATGTTGTGCGTGACGACCACCAGCGTCGTTCCTCCGTGCTGCTTCTGCGAGAGCAGCAGATGATCGATTTCATCGGTGGTGAGCGGATCCAGCCCAGCGCTCGGCTCGTCGGCGAGCAGCAGCGGCGGGTCGAGCGCCATCGCCCGCGCCAGCCCGGCGCGCTTGCGCATGCCGCCCGAGAGCGCGGCCGGCATCCGGTTGTACTCAGCGGCAAGACCCACCTGCTCCAGCTTCTCCTTCGCGCGCGTGCGAATCTCCCCCTCCGACAGCTTCGTGTGGCGCCGTAGCGGAAACGCGACGTTCTCGCCGACCGAGATGGAATCGAACAGCGCGGCGTTTTGGAAAAGGAAGCCGATCCGCGTCCGAACCTCGTTCAAACGCTGGCGTGTCATCCCGATCACGTCTTCCCCATCGACGAGCACGCGGCCGCTCTCGGGCCGCACCAGGCCGATGATCGTCCGCAGCGTCACGCTCTTCCCTGTGCCGCTCCGGCCAAGCACCACCAGCCCCGTCCCCTTCGGGACCGAAAACGACACACCGTCGAGCACGCGCTTGCGGCCGAACGACTTCGTCACGCAATCGAGCTGCAGCGCGATGTCGGGAGCACTGGCGACGCCCGGGACACTCGACGATGCGCGGGAATTCGCCGTCACCACCGTCATCGCTGCAGCCCGGGGAAGATGAAGAAGATGAGCCGCACGAGGACGACGTTGGCGACGATGATGAGGATCGATGAGAAGACCACCGCTCGTGTCGAGGCGCGCCCGACCCCTTCCGTCCCGCTGCTCGTCGTGAATCCGAGGTAGGACGAGGTGACCGCGATGATGAACCCGAAGACCATTGTCTTCAGCGTCGCCGGCACATAGTCGATGACGTCGATGAGCGAGAAGGATCGATCGAAGTAGAGGCGCAGCGACATGCCGGAGACGGCGCTCTCGGCGAGGAAGCCGCCCAGCATGCCGCTGAAGTTCATGAGCGTGGTGAGAATCGGGAGCGCGATGACGCAGGCGAGCGCGCGTGTCACGACGAGGTACTTGAACGCGTCGACGGCGGACGCTTCGAGCGCGTCGATCTGCTCGGTGACACGCATCGCGCCGAGTTCCGCGCCGATCCCCGCCCCAATTCGTCCCGACAGCAGTAACGCCGCGGTGAGCGGGCCGGTCTCCCGGACGAGGGCCATCGCCAGCCCCGCCGGGATCATCGATTCCGCGCCAAATCGCTCCAGCGACGCGCGGGTGTGCATCGACAGCACGACCCCGACGGCAACGCCCGACACGGCGATCAGCGGCGCGGAACGGAGGCCAAGCTCGTGCAGTTGGCGGAGGATCTCTCCCGGTTCGAACGGTGGGCGGAACGCGTCACGGATGGCGCGAAGGCCGAAGAGCGAGAGCTCGCCGGCGCTGCCGACGAACACCAGGATCCCGCGGCCGATGGCATCCAGCACCCCGGATGAGGCTGCATGTCGAGTGCCATGTGGGGCGGCTCGCCGCGTCAGACGCCCGCGGCGCGTCGAGCGCCGGATTTGCCCCCGTCCTGGATATCGTGTTTCTTCATCTTGCTGTAGAGCGTCGGGCGATACAGACCGAGGATCTGGGCGGCTTCCTGCTTGTTCCAGTTCGTACGCTGGAGCGTCTGCACGATCGCCATCTTCTCGATCTCGGCAAGCGTGCGGTGCGGCGGGATCACGAACTCGGTCGTCGCGGCGCTCTCGGTGCGGAGCGACTCAGGGAGATCGTTGACGGTGATTTCCGCCCCTTTGGCAACCAGGACGCCGCGCTCGATCACGTTCTCCAGCTCGCGCACGTTCCCCGGCCACCGGTGCCGAATCAAGACGTGATACGCGGCCGGCGCGATCGACTTCACGTTGCGCTGATGGCGCTGCCGATACTTCTCGAGGAAGTGCTCGCAGAGCAGCGGGATGTCCTCGGTGCGCTCGCGCAGCGGCGGGACGCGCAGCGTGATCGTGTTGATGCGGAAGTAGAGGTCCTCGCGCAGCTTGCCATCCCGGAGCGCCGCATCGAGATCGATGTTGGTGGCACAGATGAGCCGAAAGTCGACGCGGACGATCCGGTCGCTGCCGATCGGACGATATTCACGCTCCTGCAGGACGCGCAGCAGCTTGGTCTGCAGATACGGCGGCATCTCGCCGATTTCGTCCAGCAGCAGCGAGCCCCCTTCCGCCATTTCGAAGAGGCCCTCTTTGTCGGTCTGCGCGCCGGTGAACGCACCTTTCTTGTAGCCAAACAGCTCCGACTCGATCAGGTCCTTCGGGATCGCCGCGCAGTTGATCTTGATGAAGGGTCCCTTGGCGCGCTTGCTGTTGTAGTGGATCGCGTTGGCGATCAGCTCCTTGCCGGTGCCGTTCTCACCTTGAATGAGGATGTTGGCGTCGCTCCCGGCCACGCTTTCCACGAGCTCGAGCACCTCATGCATCTTCTTGCTCTTGCCGATGATGTTGCCGAAGCGGAACTGCCCCTCGACCTTTTGCTTGAGGAGGAGGTTCTCGTTCACCAGGTCGCGGCGCTCGATCGCGCGCTCGAGCATGGCCAACAAGGTGTCCGGCTCGATCGGCTTCTCGACGAAGCTGTGCGCGCCCCCCTTCATTGCCTCGACCGCCTTCGGCACGCTGCCGTGGCCGGTAACGACGATGACCTCGGTGTCGGCGTGCGTCTGCTTGAAGCGGCGCAGCAGCTCGAGCCCATCCACATCGGGCAGCAGCATGTCGGTGATGACGACGTCGGGCTTCCACGTCTTGAAGATTTCCTCGCCGCGCGTGCCGATCATCGCGGTCCGGACCTCGTAGCCCTCATGCTCGAGCAGGATTTTCAACCACTCGATCATCGCGGGCTCGTCGTCCACGGCCAGCACCCGGTACTTCTTCTTCGTCAGCGTCATCGCAACGTTAAAGTATACACAGTCAGCGCCAACTGTCCATATCCTGACATTTGTCCTGATTTCATACGGCAGAAATCCTCGTTTGCGGCCCGGCTGGCGGCGGAGGCATAATCCGCGAGATGCCCGAACCGACGCACCCGGCCCCGCCACCTGCGCCGCCCGTCCGCCCGACGCCCTCGGCGACGGCCGACAAGGTCTTGTGCGAGCGCTGCGGGGCCGAGATGTTCCGCATGCACGCCGTCTGGCGCTGCCCCTCGTGCGGCTTCAAGACGGACTGTTGCGGCTGGTGACCCCGCTCCGCTTCCGTCCGCGCGACTGAGATGGATCGCCTGCAGACGCACGTCGAGCCAGCGTCCGAGGAGTTCGCGCGCAATCGCGATCGCATGAGCGGCCTGGTCGCGGAACTGCGTGAGCGGCTGGCGGCCGTTCGCCAGGGAGGCGGCGAGCGCTACCTGCAGCGGCATCGCGAGCAGGGCAAGCTGCCGGTCCGCGAGCGCATCGACAAGCTGCTCGACGCGGGCTCGCCACTGCTGGAGCTTTCTCCGCTCGCGGCCTGGGACGTCTACGACAACGACGCGCCGTCGGCGGGCATCGTCACCGGCATTGGGCGCGTGGCCGGGCGCGAGGTGCTGATCGTCGCCAATGACGCCACCGTCAAGGGCGGCACCTACTATCCGCTGACGGTGAAGAAGCACCTGCGCGCCCAGGAAATCGCGCTTCAGAATCGCCTGCCGTGCGTGTATCTCGTCGACTCTGGCGGCGCCTTCTTGCCGCTCCAGGCCGACGTCTTCCCGGATCGCGAGCACTTCGGCCGCATCTTCTTCAATCAGGCGCGCATGTCGGCCGAGCGCATCCCGCAGATCGCGGTGGTGATGGGGTCGTGCACGGCCGGCGGCGCCTACGTGCCGGCGATGTCCGACGAGACGATCATCGTCCGCAACACCGGCACGATCTTCCTCGGCGGACCGCCGCTGGTGAAAGCGGCCACGGGCGAAGAAGTCACCGCGGAGGAGCTGGGGGGCGCCGACGTGCACACCCGCGCGTCCGGCGTCGCCGATTACCTCGCCGAAGACGACGAGCATGCGCTGCACCTGGCGCGGACGATCGTCGAGACCTTGCACACGATCAAGCGTCTGCCCGCCGATGTCACGACGTCGGAAGAACCAGCCTACGATCCGCGCGAGATCTACGGGATCGTCGACGTCGATACGCGCAAGCCGTACGAGGTGCGCGAAATCATCGCGCGGATCGTCGACGGATCGCGTTTCGACGAGTTCAAGGAGCGCTACGGCACGACGCTGGTCACCGGGTTCGCGCGGCTGCACGGCTTTCTCGTCGGGATCGTCGCCAACAACGGCGTGCTGTTCTCGGAATCCGCGCTGAAGGCCACGCACTTCATCGAGCTGTGCAACCTGCGCGGCGTGCCGCTCGTGTTCCTCCAGAACATCACCGGCTTCATCGTCGGACGGCAGTACGAGCGCGCCGGGATCGCGAAGGACGGCGCGAAGATGGTGCATGCCGTCGCCAACTCGGTGGTGCCGAAGTTCACGGTAATCATCGGCGGGTCGTTCGGCGCCGGCAATTACGGCATGTGCGGACGCGCCTACGACCCGCGGCTGCTGTGGATGTGGCCCAATGCGCGCATCTCGGTGATGGGCGGCGAGCAGGCGGCGGGCGTGTTGACGACCGTCAAGCGCGATCAGCTCGCGCGCGAGGGCAACACGCTGAGTGCGCAGGAAGAAGCGGCCATTCGCGATCCGATCCTTGCCAAGTACGAGCGCGAGGGCTCCCCTTATTACTCGACCGCGCGTCTCTGGGACGACGGGATCCTGGATCCGGCGGAGACGAGGCCGGCGCTCGCGCTCGGCCTGTCCGCCGCGTTCAACGCGCCCATTCCCGACGCCAGGTTCGGCGTCTTCAGGATGTGACGCCATGCGCTGCGATCAAAAAAGGGGGCTGTCCCCTTTATTTGCGAAAAAAGGGGGCTGTCCCCTTTTTTGGTGGCGGGGATGCAGCAACTGCTGATCGAACAGGACGGGCCGGTCGTTCGCGTCACCTTGAACCGGCCTGAGGTCCGAAACGCCTTCAACGAGGCCCTCATCGCGGAGCTGACCGGTTGGGCGCGGTCGGTGACGGCGGGCGCCGACGTCCGCGTGGCGGTGCTCGCAGGCGCCGGCCGATCGTTCTGCGCCGGGGCCGACCTCGCGTGGATGTCCAAGATGGTGAGCTACTCGCACGACGAGAACGTCCGCGACGCGCGCGCCATGGCCGACATGTTCGACGCGCTCAATGCGCTGCCGATCCCGCTCATCGGCCGCGTTCACGGCGCGGCGCTCGGCGGCGGCGCGGGACTCGCCGCGGTCTGCGACATCGTCGTCTCTGCGGAAGACACGGTGTTCGGTTTCACCGAGGTCAAGCTGGGGATCATTCCGGCGGTCATCTCGCCCTACGTTGTTGCGAAGATTGGCGCGTCCGCGGCGCGCGAGCTGTTCCTGACCGGCGGCCGCTTCTCGGCGGCGCGCGGGAAGGAAGTGGGGCTCGTGCACGTGGTCTGCGAGGAAGCGGAGCTCGACCGCATCGTCGCGCGCTACGCGACCGAGGTGCAGACGGCGGGTCCGCATGCGGTCGCCGCCGCCAAGGCGCTCGTCGCCGAGGTCTCGCGGCGGGATCGGACCGCGGCAATCGAGTACACCATTGATGCGATCGCGGCGCGCCGCGTCTCGGCGGAAGGACAGGAAGGAATGCGCGCGTTTCTCGAGAAGCGCAAGCCTTCCTGGACGCCGTGATCGCGCGCCTGCTGGTGGCGAACCGCGGCGAGATCGCGCTGCGCGTGATGCGCGCGTGCCGCGAGATCGGCATCGAGAGCGTCGCGGTGTATTCCGACGCGGACGCGCGCGCGCCGCACGTACGCGCCGCCGATTATGCGATCCGCATCGGGCCTCCTCCCGCCACCGAGAGTTACCTGAACATCGACGCGGTGATCGACGCGGCGCGGCGCACGCGCGCGGACGCGGTGCATCCCGGCTACGGGTTTCTGTCGGAGAACGCCGCGTTCGCGCGCGCCTGCGAGGCCGCAGGGATCGTGTTCGTCGGCCCGCCTGCGGAGGCGATCGAGCGCATGGGATCGAAGATCGCCGCCCGCGACCTGATGGCGCGGGCCGGCGTGCCGGTCGTGCCGGGCCGCACGCCTGACGATCAGAGCGACGCCGGCGTCGTCGCGGCCGCGCGCGCGGTCGGCTTCCCCGTTCTCGTCAAGGCGTCAGCCGGCGGCGGCGGCAAGGGGATGCGCGTCGCCGATGACGAGCGCGCGCTGTCAGAAGCGGTGCCCGCAGCGCGCCGCGAATCGCAAGCTGCGTTCGGGGACGGTACGCTCTACGTCGAGCGGCTGATCCGCCGTCCACGGCACGTGGAGATGCAGGTGTTTGCCGACGCGCACGGACACGCGGTGCACCTGTTCGAGCGCGAGTGCTCGGTGCAGCGCCGTCACCAGAAAATCATCGAGGAGAGTCCGTCGCCCGGGCTGACGCCGGCGCTCCGGCAGCGCATGGGAGACGCAGCGGTCGCGGCGGCGCGCGCCGCCGGCTATCGCAACGCGGGCACGCTGGAGTTCCTCGTCGAAGGGTCCGACGACGAGGCCCGCTTCTTCTTTCTGGAGATGAACACACGCCTGCAAGTCGAGCACCCGGTGACCGAAGCGGTTACGGGCGTCGATCTGGTGCGCGCGCAACTGCTCGTCGCGTCCGGCGAGCCGCTGCCGTGGCGTCAGGAGGATCTCACCCAGCGGGGGCATGCGATCGAATGCCGCGTCTATGCCGAGGATCCGGCGAGCGGGTTTCTGCCACAGGCAGGGACGCTGGCGCTCTACCGCGAGCCCTCCGCGCCCGGCATTCGCATCGACAGCGGCGTCGAAGAAGGTGCGGATGTCCCCGTGCAGTACGATCCGATGCTGGCCAAGCTGGTCGCCTACGGCTCTGCGCGTGACGAGGCGCGGACGCGGGCCATCGCCGCGCTCCGGTCCTTTCCAATCCTCGGCGTCCGCACGAACGTGGCGTTCCTCATCAGCGTTCTCGAACATCCGGCGTTCGCAGTGGGCGATCTGCACACCGGCTTCGTCGACGAGCATCTGATGGACCTGCTGCGCGAGCCGCCCTCGTCCAGCGCTGTCGACGTCGTCGCGGCATTCGTCCGGAGCAGCGGCAGCGCGGCTGTGACACGCGCCGTCGAGCGCGCGCCGGATCCGTGGACGACGCTGGGCCGGTGGGGCCGATGAGCGACTCGACGTCACCTATAACCGTCGTGGCCGGCGCCGCGCCCGGCGAGTTCGTCGTGCGAACGGGCGATCGGCTCGAGCGGGTGTACGCCATTCAGCGCGGCGATACGACGTGGGTCTTTCACAGCGGCGACGTCTACGCGGTGCGCGCGGAGGCAGGTGAACGCCGCGCGCGCGGCGCGCACCAGCACGGTGAGCTCACCGCGCCGATGCCGGCCACCGTCGTCGCGCTCAAGGTGAAGCATGGCGACGAGGTGAAACGGGGTGATGTCCTGATCGTGCTCGAAGCGATGAAAATGGAGCTGCCAGTGCGCGCGGAGACGGACGGGACGGTGTCGGCGGTCCACTGCGCGGCCGGTGATCTCGTTCAGCCGGGCGTCGCGCTGATCGAACTCGACTGAGTGCGCATGACCAAGCACGCGAAAATCGTGGAAGTCGGTCCGCGCGATGGGCTGCAGAACGAAGCCGCGTCGATTGCCACGGCCGACAAGATCGCGTTCATCGATCGCCTGGCGGATGCCGGCCATACGACGATCGAGGTGGGCGCCTTCGTCAGCGCGAAGTGGGTGCCCCAGATGGCCGACGCGGCCGAGGTGTTCGCGGGGATCGCGCGGCGTCCCGGCAGGAAGTACACCGCGCTCGTTCCGAACGTGAAGGGTCTCGAGCGCGCGATCGACGCGCGGGCCGACGAAGTCGCGATCTTTGCCGCGGCGTCCGAGTCGTTCAGCCGCAAGAACATCAATCAAAGCATCGCCGAGTCGCTCGACACCTACCGCACGGTGTGCGCGCGCGCCAGCGAGGCGCGCATGCCCGTCCGCGCGTACGTGTCGACGGCGTTCGGCTGCCCCTTCGAAGGGACGGTCGATCCGTCCGCCGTCGCGACCGTGTCGTCGGCACTCATGGACATGGGCGCGTACGAGGTCGCGATCAGTGACACGATCGGCATCGCGCATCCCGGCCAGATCGGTCCACTGCTCAACGAGGTGACCCGGCGCGTCCCCATCGAACGGATCGCGCTGCACTTCCACGACACGCGCGGCACCGCGCTCGCGAACGTGCTGATGGCCCTGCAGCTGGGCATCACCGCCTTCGACGCGTCCGCCGGAGGCCTCGGCGGCTGCCCGTACGCGCCCGGCGCCACCGGTAATCTCGCCACCGAAGATCTGCTCTACATGCTCGATGGACTCGGGATTGCGACTGGAGTCAGCCTCGCAAAAGTGCTCGAGGCGTCCGCATTCATCGAGGAGAAGATCGGCCACCCGCTCGCATCGCGCTACGCGACGGCGCACAAGGCTACGCGCAACACCCAATGACGCCGGGTCTAACGACCCGGCCTACGGGACATTTGGAGTGAGTGGCTCCTGCCTGCAGGGCGGCTTGGTCGATTGCTCCACGTAGGGCGGGTCTTCAGACCCGCCGTTCCTTGTCCGTGACAGCGGTTGCGCCGCTACCCGCGCTTGCGTCGCGGACCGCCGTGGCGCTCGCGCAGCCATGTGTCGAATCGCTTCTCGTCCCAGCAGTTGACGATTTGATCGGCGGGAACGCCGGCGATGCGCGCGTGGGCGATTGAGTAATCCGTGAACGCGAACTCGCCGATGCTGTGCGCGTCGCTGTCGAGCGCGAACAGGCAGCCCTCGGCAAGCGCGATCTCGGCGAGCTGGTAGTCGATGTCCTGCCGGTGCCAGTTGCCGTCGATCTCGACGGCGACGCCGTGCCGCGCCGCTTCGCGGAACACCTTCGGCCAGTCGGCGGCGACCCCCGGTCGGCTGTTGTACATCCGGCCTTGCGGGTGTCCTAGGATCGCGACGCCCGGCTGGCGCACCGCGTTCACCATGCGCGCGGTCTGATCGGTGTCGCGCCGCAGCAGCGAATGCGGCGATGCGATGACGTACTCGAACACGCGCCGCTCCTCTTCACTCAAGTCCAGCGAGCCGTCGGCAAGGATGTTCGCCTCGACGCCCTTGTAGACGCGGAACCGTCCGGCCAGCGTCTCGTTCACGGCATCGATCTCCGCGTGCTGCTGCGCGGCGGCCTCCATGCTCATACCGCCCGCAATCGGCAGCCCATACGAGTGGTCGGTCACGCCAATGCGCGTCCACCCGAGCGCCTCGCCGGCATTGGCCATCGACGCGACCGTCTCCACGCCGTCGCTCCACGTGGTGTGCATCTGCAGGTCGCCACGAAAGTTCTTGGGCGAGACGGTCCCGGCACCAAGCTTTGCCTCGAGCGCGAGACGCATCGTGTGCCGGCTGAGATATCCGCGACGGAAGCCGCGCCGCTTCTCGACCTCCGATCGCTTCGCGTAGGCCGCGAGCGCCTTGTGCACCGACGGCGCCTCGCCGCCGCGGACCAGCTCCGACACGACGCGCTCGGTCGATGCGCCGAGAAACGGCACCTCGCGCAGCGTGCCCTCCGCAATCAGATCGCGGACGGATCGATCGAGCACCGCGCCGACGATCTTCGCGGCGCGCTTGTAGCCGAAGCGGCTGCGCTCGTTGCTCTGCACGAGTGCCAGGTCCTGCAGCAGGCCGGCGGCCACGATGTTGAGGTCTTCGTCGACCTGGCGGCGCAGCGCGCGGCGCGCCGCCGTGGGGTGTGTAGCCAATTTCACACTCGTCGGCCGAGCAATCGGTGAAATCCGGTAAGCGCTTGTCGTTTCAAACGTTCTCCTAGCCGAACCTTGCGGGCATTGCGATTGCTCTTCCACGCGATTGGAGGATGTTCATCGTGTCGATGCGTGCCCATCCGTGGTGGTTGCCAGCTCGAGCTTCGGCCGTCGTCGTCGTAGCACTGCTGGCTACCGCGGCGTGCGGCACGATCTCCAAAACGAAACAGCGTAGCCGCGAAGCGACGAGCGTCGCGCTCAAACACCTCGTGGACGCAAAACGAGCGCCCGTGTTCGTAGCGCCCGACCGCGAAGGCGCGCGCCTGTGGGGCCTGGCCAAACAGTTCTATCAGAAGCGTGAGTACGAGCCCGCGTGGATCGACGGGAACAAGCCGCGCGCGCAGATGGATGATTTCATCGCCGCGCTGCAGCGCGCCGACCGTGAAGGACTCGACCCCGAGCTCTATAACGCGTCGACGCTGGCGGCACGCCGCGCCGAGGCGGGCAAAGGCTTCTTGTCGAAGAAAGGCTTCGACGCGACCGAGGCCGGCGCGCTCGATGCGTGGCTCACCTATCTGTATCTGCAGTACGCCTCGGACCTCGCGAACGGAGTGTCAGATCTGTCGCACGCGGACCCCAACTGGCAAATCCGCGGACAGGGGGTGGATCCGCTCGCGGCGCTGTCGACCGCGCTCGAACACAACACGGTCGCCAAGTCGCTCGACGAGCTCGTCCCGCAAGACCCCCAGTATCAACAGCTGCGCAAGGCGCTCGCCGAGTATCGGCAGATCGCGGCGAAGGGTGGATGGGCGAGGGTGCCGGCCGCCGGCAAAATCAAGATCAAACCGGGTCAGCGTCACGCGCTCATTCCAGCGATCGCGAAGCGCCTCGCGATCACCGGTGACTACAGCGGTGACACCAGTCAAGCGGATACCACCTACGGCGAGAAGCTGCAGGCTGCGGTCAAAGCCTTCCAGGCGCGGCACGGACTCGAACCGGACGGCGTGATCGGCCCGGCGTTCATCGCGCAGCTCAACGTGCCGGCCGCCACGCGGGTCTGGCAGATCGCGCTCAACCTCGAACGGTGGCGCTGGCTCCCGCGCGAGCTCGGCGATCGACACATCCTCGTCAACATCCCCGAGTATCGCCTCGAGGTCTGGGACGGGGGGCGCATCCCGCTTGCGATGCGCGTGGTCGTCGGCAAGAAGGACACACCGACGCCCATCTTCTCCGACCAGATGACGTATGTCGTGTTCGCGCCTTACTGGAACGTCCCGCCCGACATCGTCGAAAAGGAGACGCTGCCTTCGG
>JBKPRU010000231.1:0-12791 GCA_046734675.1 Acidobacteriota bacterium | reverse complement strand
TCCGCGCCGCCGTCACTTCCCGAGCTGTTCGAAAACAACCGCCGCTGGGCGCGGCGGATGACCGAGGATGCACCGGGCTTCTTCCAGGCCGCCTCGATGCCGCCGCAGCCGTAATGGCCGCACACGATCACGTGCTCCACGCGCAGGACGTCGATCGCGTATTGCAGCACCGACAGGCAGTTCAGATCCGAGTGCACGACGACGTTGGCGACGTTGCGATGGACGAACAGCTCGCCAGGCAGGAGCCCGACGATCTCGTTGGCCGGCACGCGGCTGTCCGAACAGCCGATCCACAGATAGCGAGGCGCCTGCTGACGCGCGAGTCGATTGAAGAAGCCAGGATCGCGCTGGTTCATCCGCTCGGCCCACTGGCGATTGTTCGTGAAGAGATCCGTGATCGGCATCGACGTCACTGTAGATCGCTTTCCGTGCCGCGTGCGAGCGGACCTTCACCCCGGCGGGTCTAAAGACCCGCCCTACATCTGCACGAACGAGCAGTGCCGCGTGTGAGCGGGCCTTCACTACGGCGGATCTAAAGACCCGCCCTACATCTGCACGAACGAGCAGTGCCGCGTGCGAGCCAACCTTCACCGCGGCGGGTCTGAAGACGCGCCGTACATTTTCTTGCGAGACTCCACTTAGCAGGCACACTGACGGTAGGGCGCCTCTTTAGAGGCGCCGCCGCGCAGGCGCACCTGAAGGTGCGCCCTACCGCACTCCACGACCTCCGTCCTCCGACCTCCGTCCTCCGACCTCCGAACCCCGTCATCCGATGTAAAGTGTTGCCGTGTCTCATGCGCCGCGCGTCGATCTCACTCGCCTGACCACGCCGATCGTCCAACTGTCTCTCGACCTCACGTCGATCGAGGAAGCGATCGACACCGCCGCGGTGGCCGTGGAGGCCGGTGTCGACTGGCTCGAAGCGGGGACGCCGCTGCTCCTGGCCGAAGGGCTGCACGCGGTCGAGAAGCTGCGCGCGCGGTTTCCGAAGCATCCGATCGTCGCCGACCTCAAGACCATGGACGGCGGATATCTCGAAGCGGAGATGATGGCAAAGGCCGGCGCCGACTTCGTCGTCGTCATGGGGCGCGCGCACGAGGCGACGATCCGCCGCGTCGTCGATGCCGGGCGAGAGTTCGGGATCTACGTGATGGGCGACAATCTCGGAGCGGACGATCGGGTCATGGCGGCGCGATGGCTGGAAGGCCTCGGCGTCGACGTGATCGTCCACCACATCGGGTTCGACGAACGCGGTATGCTGCGCGGGCTCAGCCCGCTCGACGAGATCGACCGGGTGGTCGGCGCCGTCACGATTCCGGTGCAGGCCGTCGGCGGGTTGTCGATCCAGCAGGCCATCGATTGTGCCCGCCGCGGCGCCCCGCTGGTGGTCGTCGGCGCGCCGCTCGTCATCGACGGCGCGGCCTTCAGGCCGGCGGACTCGAACCTGTTCCCGACATTGAAGAAGATCTGCGACGAGATTCACACCGTCGCCATAACCTGAGGCCCTGAGCCTCGAGCATTCACCATGCAGATGCCAGCTGTCGTTCACTACGCGCTCGAACCGGGCGCCGTCGAACTCCGCGAAATTGCCGTCCCCGACATCGACGACGATCAGGTGCTGCTTGCCGTCGGCGCGGTGTCGGTCTGCGGCTCCGACGTGCACCAGGCACACAACACTCACTCGTGGCCGGTGAACGTGCCGGTCGTGCTCGGTCACGAGTTCGGCGGGACGGTCGCGAAGATCGGACGCGCCGTCCGCGGCTTCAAGGAAGGGGACCGCGTCGTCAGCGAGACCGCCGCCCAGATCTGCGGCGAGTGCATGCTGTGCCGGAGCGGGCGCTACAACCTGTGCCCGAAGCGCAAGGGGTTCGGCTACGGGATCAACGGCGCGATGGCGCAGTGGGTGAGCGTGCCGGGCCGGTGCCTGCACCACATTCCCGATTCGCTGCCCTTCGATCTCGCGTGCCTGTCGGAACCGCACGCGGTCGCCTACAACTCGATGTGCGTGAACTCGACGATCCGCCCTGGCGAGGCCGTCGTCGTGCTCGGTCCGGGACCGATCGGGCTGCTGTGCGCGCGCATGGCGGCGCTGGCCGGCGCCGATCCGCTGATCGTGGCGGGCCTCACCGCGGATGAACCGCGCCTCCGTGCCGCGCGCGAGCTCGGCGCGACGCACACCGTCGACATCCTGACCGAGAGCCTCGACGAGACCGTCCGCTCGCTGTCGCCGCTTGGCGCCGATCTCGTGTGCGACGCATCAGGATCCAGCCGCACGCTGGAAATCGCGCTGCGGCTCGCGCGGCCGGACGGACAGGTGGTGAAGGTGGGCTGGTCACCGCAAACGGTCGCGACCGACATCAATCCGCTGGTGCAGGGCAACGTGCGCCTCCAGGGTTCGTTCAGCCACAATTACCCGATCTGGGAGCGCGTCATTCACCTGCTCGACCGCCGCCTCACGCTGCCCGAGAAGATTGTCGGCCTGCGCGCGCCGCTCGAAGGATGGCGCGACGCATTCGACGCGATGCACGACGGGCGCGTGATCAAGTCCGTGCTGCTGCCCGCGTGACGCATACAAGAAATCAGGAGATCAGGAGCACTAAAGGTATTAACTCCTGATCTCTTGATCTCCTGTGATCCTCTCGGGTGAACGATGGCGGGATTAGAGCAGAAGGTCGCATTAGTTACCGGATCCACGTCGGGGATCGGCCGCGGCATCGTCGAGCACTTCGCCGCGCTCGGCGCGCGCGTCGTGGTGCACGGTCGTCGCGCCGAGCAGGCGCGGGAGATCGCCGATCGGCTGCGCGCCGACGGACATGACGCGGCTTTCGTCACCGCCGATCTCGCCGAGATCGCGGACTGCCGCCGCGTCGTGGGCTTCACCGTCGAGCGCTTCGGCCGAATCGACGTGCTCGTGAACAACGCGGCGCTGACCACGCGCGGATACCTCGAGGACGTGCCGGTCGAGGTCTGGGACACGATCATGCACGTCAACCTGCGCGCGCCATTCATCTGCCTGCAGGAGGCGGTGCGCTCGATGAAGGCCCATGGCGGCGGATCGATCGTGAACATCGGATCGGTGAACGCCTACATCGGCGAGCCGAAGCTCGGACCGTATTCCGTCTCCAAGGGCGGCATGATGACGATGACCCGGAATGCCGCGGCGACGTTGAATCGCTATCGCATCCGCGTGAATCAAATCAACGTGGGCTGGACGCTGACCGAGGGGGAGGAGCGAGTCAAGCGCGAACAGGAGCACGATCCCGACTGGCTGGACAAAGCCATCAAGACGCGCCCGTTCGGGCGCCTGCTCACGCCGAAGGATGTCGCGATCGTGGTCGAGTACTTTGCAAGCGACGCGAGCGAAGCGATCACCGGGACCGTGATGGACTTCGAACAGTACCCCGTTGGCGCGCCTCCGAATTGGTAAAGATGCCGCGCATAAGCGTGTTCCCCAAGTGCTTCTTCGACGAGCTCGTCGACGGCCGCATGCCGTTCGAGCAGTGGATTCGTGACGCGCCGTCGCTCGGCGGTGAAGGCGTCGAGCACTACGACGGTTTCTTCCGCAGCCTCGAGCCGAAGGACGTCGACCCGATCGTGCGGCTGATGGAGCAGACGGGACAGATCACCTCGATGATCTGCTTCTCCCCTGACTTCACGCACCCTGATGCCGATGAGCGGCGCCGCCAAGTGGAACGACAGAAAGCGGCGATCGATCTCACGGCCCGGCTGGGCGCGACGCACTGCCGCACGCTGAGCGGGCAACGCTACCCGGACCTCCCGCGCGACGAAGGAGTCGCGCGGACGGTCGAGGGGATCTCGCGCTCGCTCGACTACGCGGAGAAACGCGGTGTGACGCTCTGCATGGAGAACCACTACAAGGACGGCACCTGGCGCTACCCGGAGTTCGCGCAGCCCGAGGACATCTTCCTCGAGATCATCGAGCGCATCGACTCGCCGTACTTCGGCGTGCAATACGACCCGTCGAATGCCACAGTCGGCGGCTTCGATCCCGTCCGCTTCCTCGAGAAGATCCGCCACCGCGTCGTGACGATGCACGCGTCGGATCGGTATCTGGCGCCGGGCGCGACGCTCGACGACCTGCGCACGCAGGACGGCTCGACCGGATATGCGTCGGCGCTCCGCCACGGGGAGACGGGAAAGGGACTCAACGACTACGACGCCATCTTCCGGCTGCTTGCCGACGCCGGCTTCGACGGCTGGATTTCTGTCGAGGCCGGGCTCGAGGGACTCGACGAAATCCGCCGCTCGGTCGAGTTCCTGCGCAGGAAGCGCGCCGAGCACTTTTGATACACTCTCGTGCGCCCCTGTCGGGCCTGCCTACGACATTGAGAGCCCCGCTGATCGGTCGGTTGCGCCTGCGCCGCGCGGGCGCCGTGCTGGCTGTGCTCACGCTCGCCGCCGCGGCCGGATGCGACGGCGGCAGTCGCCGGAGCCGGACCACCGATCGCCGGGAGGCGCGAACCGCCGAATCGAACGCCCCGTATCAAGCAGCAGTGGAGGAAGGACTCGGCGCCGCGGTGGCGATCCTGGTCGATACCTCCGGATCCATGCGCGAGACCGTCCCCGGCGATTCACGACCCAAGTACGTTGTCGCGCAAGAGGCGCTCGAGGCGATGCTCGACGCCACTGACGCGTTCGTGGCGCGGCGCCCTGACTTTCCCATCAAGATTGGCGTCTACAGCTTCTCGAGCAGCGTGCGGACGCTGCGGCCGATTGACACCTACGACCGCGCGGCGGTGCGCCAGGCGCTCGCCAGCCTGCCGCGTCCCGGCGGCGGCACCGCGATCGGCGAAGCGCTGCACGAGGCGCGCCCCGACCTCTACCGCGCCGGCGTCTTCCGCAAGTACCTGCTCGTCGTCACCGACGGCGAGAACACGAGCGGGCGCGATCCCGAGAAGGTGTCGCGCGAGATCTACGGCAAGAGCGAAGGGGCCGTGCAGGTCTACTTCGTCGCGTTCGATACGAGCCCGGAGAAGTTTGCATTTCTGAAGGAGGTCGGCGGCGACGTGATTGGCGCGGGCACCGGGCCCGAGCTGCGCACGGCGCTCGACGGCATCTACCAGGGGAAAATTCTCGCCGAAGCGCCCGACGTCGAGCGCGCACCGGCCAAGAAGTAAGGAGACCACATTGATCGTCCACAAGTTCTGGTCCGCCTTCGTCGCGCAGATCAACAAGGTTGCGAACCTGTTCTGGGAAGCCGACCCGATCGCGCAGATGCGCTACGAGTACGACGGCTCGGTCGAGCAGCTGAAGGAAGGGCGCCTCGGCCTCGAGCAGTATCGCGGCCTCGTCGAGCGCGTCAACCGCCAGGTATCTGCCAACAAGGCGCACGTGCAGAAGCTCGAGGCCGAGACCAAGGCATACCTCAAGGCCGGCGATCGCACGACCGCGGCGAAGTTCGCGCTGGAGCTGCAGAAGGCGAAAGCGGAGCTGACCGCCAACGAGAACCAGCTCCAGATGCACGAGACCGCCTACGGCAACAGCCTGCGCAAGATCCAGCACGCGAACGAGAAGCTGATCGAGCTGCGCGAGAAGATCACCAAGTACGACGCGGAGCTGAAGATGAGCGCCGCCGAAGCGGAGATCGCGAAGCTCTCGGAGACCTTCGACGTCAATCTGACGACCGACTTCGGCGAGATCGAGAGCGTCATCCAGCAGAAGATCGATCAGAACCGCGGCAAGGTGCGCGTCGCCGCCGACCTCTCGTCGAAGGGCATCGCCGAGATCGACGCCGAGGAACGGATGCAGGCAACGCTCGCCGAGCAGGCGCTGACCGACTTCGAGGTCGAGCTCGGGTTGAAGTCGCCCGAGACCTCGCCGGTGGCGCAGACGGCCAAGGATCTCGGTCCCGCGGTTAGCGAGAAGACGGCGGAAAAGCAAACAAACTGAGAGGACAACAGTCTGTGACCCGGGGGCCCCGACGCGCGTAGCGCGTTGGGGCTGCGAGGGAGCGGAGCGGGGCGCAGGGGTCCCCGCGAGCGACCGAGCCGGGGTGTGGGGCGGAGCCCCACTGGAGAAAAAGATGGCAAACGGACAGCCTCGACCCGCGTTCTACGTTGCGGTCCTGATCGTCGTGCTCGGCCTGGTCGGCCTCGCGCTGTATCGCTACGGCGCGATCGGGCAGGGCGGATCGGGACGCTTCTCGGATGACGAGTTGAAGCAGTTGCAGAAGGGCGCGGAAGCGCCTGACAACTCCGGCATCACGACGGTCAAGGAATACAACTACGTCGCCGCGTCGCGACTGCCGGAGGTCAAGGGGATCTCCAACTACACGCCGATGGCCGATCGCACGGTGCGCTTCGGCATCAACGTGTGGGCGGGCTGGAGCCCGATCATCTACGCGAACAACGGCTTCAAGGCGGGCAAGGCGTGGAAGACGGCGGGCGGCCGCGACTTCAAGGTGGAGCTCGTGCTCATTGACGATCCGATCGCGATGCGCGACGCCTACGCCGCCGGCAACCTGCACGTCGGCTGGGGCACGCTCGACATGGTGCCGCTCTTCCTCGAAGGGCTGCGCCGGGACTCGCGCGTCATGCCGCGCATCTACCAGCAGGTCGACTGGTCGAACGGCGGCGACGGCATCGTCGTCCGCGACACCGTGAAGACGATGGCGGACCTGCGCGGGAAGACGGTGGTGCTGGCGCAGAACTCGCCGTCGCACTTCTTCATCCTGAACGCGCTCATCAACGCCGGCGTGCAGCCCGCCGAAGTGGACTTCAAGTTCACCCAGGACGCGTTCCAGGCCGCCGCGGCGTTCAACGCGGACAAGAACCTCGCCGGCGTGGTGAGCTGGGCGCCCGACATCTACAACCTGGAGAAGGTCCGCGGCAACAAGCTGCTCGTCACCACCGCAACCGCGAACAAGCTGATTGCCGACGTGTGGTTCGCGCGCGCCGACTTCGCGAAGGACAACCCCGACATCGTCGAGGGGCTGGTGCGCGGCATCTTCGACGCCATGCAGGACCTGAAGGCGCAGGAGGCGAAGCAGAAGGTCGCGAAGCTGATGGCGTCGGGCTACTCGATCCCCGAGAGCGATGCGCTGGGGATGCTGGGCGACGCGCACTCGACGAACTACGCCGAGAACCGCGACTTCTTCATGAATCAGAACAACCCGACCAGCTTCGAGCGGACGTGGAACACGGCCTACTTCCTTTACAAGAAGATCAACGCCGTCACGCAGCAGACACCGTTCGACCAGGTGATGGACTTCTCCGTCATCCAGAAGCTCGGATCGGAGCAGAAGTACGCGAGCCAGAAGAACGAATACGACATCCAGTTCGCGCCGGCGAGCGCCGGCACCGTGCAGGGCGAGAAGGAAGAGATCCTGACGAAGACGGTCGTGATCCATTTCTTCCCCAATTCGTGGGATCTCAACAAGAAAGTCACGCGCACGACGGACGGCAAGGATGCCGAGGAGTTGTACGACCCGAACGTCGGCTTCGTCGTCGAAGAGATCGGCAAGCTGGCCGGCCAGTACGGCGCGGCGCGCATCGTCATCGAGGGCCATACCGATGGATCGATGAAGGCGTCGGTGCCGAAGAGCCTCGTGCAGGAGCTGTCGCTCAATCGCGCGAACTCGGTGAAGGAAGCGATCCTGCGGAAGTTCCCGTCGCTGCAGCCGAACCAGTTCTCGACGTCCGGGCTCGGGTGGGATCGCCCCGCCGACGCGTCCGATCCCGACAACAACGCGAAGAACCGTCGCGTGGAAGTGAAGGTGTACCCGGCGGAAGCGGCGCCGGCGTCGAAGTAGATGCCGGCCGACAAGAGGTCGCTTTTCGCGCTGCGGTTGGCGCCGCCGCGGATGACGCGGCGGCTGGTCGGGCTCGGGTCCGTCGCGCTCATCGTGCTCGTGTGGTGGATCGCGACGAGCGGCATCGGATCCGAGGATCGCTGGATCTCGCCGGTGATCCTGCCCAGCCCTGGCGAGGTCGCGCGCAGCTTCCCGAGTCTCCTGAATGAGCGCGCGCTGCTGCAGAGCATCGCGGCGACGCTGCGCCGCGTGCTTGTGGGCTTCGGCCTGGCCGCACTCGTCGGCGTGCCGCTCGGCATCGTCGCGGGCTCGTGGCGCGTCGTCGAGTCGGCGGGCGCGCCGCTCGCGCTCTTCGGCCGCAACCTGCCGGTCGCGGCGCTCATCCCGCTGACGATCCTCTGGTTCGGCATCGACGAGACGCAGAAGGTGATGTTCATCTTCATCGCCTGCGTTCCGTTCGTGTATGGCGACACGGTGTCGGCGATCGCGTCGGTGCCGGATCGCTACATCGAGACGGCGCAGACGCTCGGCGCCTCGTCGTGGCAGATCGTGCGGAAAGTGCTGGTCGCGCTGGCGCTGCCGGACATCTACACCAGCCTTCGGCATCTCTTCGGGCTCGCGTTCGGCTACATCATGCTCGCCGAGCTGATCAACGCGCAGCACGGGCTCGGCTACCTGCTGATGGCCAGCCAGCGGCGCGGGATGTCGGAGCACATCATCCTGATCCTCATCATCATCGGTCTGCTTGCTTACGGCATCGATCGCGCGTTGTTCTGGTTCCAGCGCGGGCTGTTCCCGCACCGGCCGGTGGAGGAGTGAGCGTGACCGAGGCCGCGGCAGCCACGGCGATGCCCAACATCGTCGAGTTCAAGAACGTCACGAAGCGGTTCGGCAAGCTCACCGTGATCCGCGACGTCACCTTCTCGGTCCCCGATCTGCCGCAGAAGGGGGAGTTCATCGCCATCCTCGGACCGTCTGGGTGCGGCAAGTCGACGGTGCTGCGCCTGATTGCCGGACTGCGGCCGCATCATCCGCCCAGCGAGGGGACCGTGCTCGTGGCCGGCGGAGTGGTCCGGCCACCCGGATCCGATCGCAGCATGGTGTTCCAGGACTACACGTCGTTCGACAATCGCACCGTCGAGGACAACGTCGCGTTCGGGCTGGAGTGCCGCGGCGTGCCGGCGAATGAGCGTCGCGAGCGCGCGCGCGAGTGGATTGCGAAGGTCGGCCTGAACGTGGCGCGCGACGCGCAGAAGTATCCGGGCGAACTATCGGGCGGCATGCGCCAGCGGGTCGCGATCGCACGGACGCTGATTCTGTCGCCCCGCATCATCCTGATGGACGAGCCGTTCGGGGCGCTCGATCCGACGACGCGGCTGCACATGCAGGAGCTGCTGGTGCAGCTGTGGAAGGAAGCGCAGGCGACGGTTTTCTTCGTGACGCACTCGATCGAGGAGGCGGTCTATCTCGGTGATCGGGTGTACGTGTTTTCGTCGGCACCGGGTACCATCCTGCGCGAGATGGCCGTGCCGCCGCCGGATCGTCCGCCGAAGGAAATGCAACGCGAGCCGGCGTTTCTCGACTATGTCTACGAGATTCGCGACTTGATGGACACGCTGGTGTCCTCCACCCGAGCCGGCGATGACTAAGCTGCCGTTGGAGGAGCAACCAGCGCGCGCGCCGCAAGGCGCGGAGATGAAGGACTACCTCAAAGAGGCGTTCTTCTTCCGCTGGAACCTGTTGCTCTTCCTCGGCGGCACGGCGGCGGCGGCGCTGACGCCGCTTGCGCCCGTGCTCCTTCCGCTGGTCGGCGCGGCGGAGCTCACGTATCTCACCGGGCTTGTCTCAATCCCGAGGTTCCGCTCCGCCATCGACGCGAAGAAGCACGCCGAGCGGAGCGGCGCGGCCACGGCGCCAGCCGAGCCAGCCGCTCCACCCGTGTCGCTCGTCTCGATGCTCGGCGGGCTGCCGGCAGAGTCGCGCCAGCGGTTCGAGCGGCTGCATGCGCGGTGTCTCGAGATGCGCGGCATCGCCGCCGGCGTCCGCGGCGCGACGGGGGAGCAGGGCAGCAGCGCGGAAGAGATCCGCACGCCCGGGCTCGACCGGCTGCTCTGGCTGTTTCTGCGGCTGCTTCTCTCCAAGGCCGCGCTCGATCGGTTTCTCCGCACCATGAACGAGCAGGACATCACCGCACGCCTCGACGACCTGCGCAAGTCGATTGCCACGGCGCAGGCGGACGCGCAGAAGGACGAACGCGTCATTCGCTCGCTTCAGGACAGCATCGCGATGGGCGAGCTGCGCCTCGACAACTTCGCGCGCGCGAAGAAGAACGCCGAGTTCGTCTCGATCGAGCTCGATCGCATCGAAGGCAAGATCCAGGCGCTCGCGGAAATGGCGGTGAACCGGCAGGATCCCGACTTCCTCAGCAGCCAGGTCGATTCGGCGGCGGAGAGCATGCGGCAGACGGAGAAGGCGGTGAGCGAGCTCCAGCACCTCACCGGACTCGGCGAACAGCTCGAGGAGCCGCCGCCGATTCTCGAAACCGATCTGCGCGAGGTGCTGCGTGAGCGTTGAGGCGACGCCGCGCCGGCCCGCGAACCTGCCGCCGTGGTTTCCCGCGTGGGCGTCACAGCTCGCGGACCTCTATTTCTCGGGGACGACCGCCGCCTTCGTGCTGCACGGCAACACCTACGATCTGTTCCGGATCGGCGGCGACGACAGCACGCGCCCTTCGACCCTTCGAGAGCCTCAGGATCGCCCCGAGCCCGGTCGAGGGGCGACAAGCTCAGGGCGCCCCGAGCCTGCCGAGGGGCGGTATGGCGTCCTCGCCGAATTCCTGGCCGAGCAGCTGTTCGGCCGCTGGTCGCTCGTGCTGCATTACGACCTGGGCCGCGGACTGCGCGCGTTCGCGGGGCGCGACGAGCAGCGCTTGAAAGACATGGTGACGCTCGTCAACCGCAAGCTGGGCGATCTCAGCGCGCTGCCGAAGGATCTCAATGCCGCGTTTGCCGCGCTCGATCGGCTGGTGCGCAACAACATCATGGCGAACGAGGACGATCGCCTCAGTGTCGCCGTAATCATGGACCAGGCGTCGTACGTGTTTCCCGCGGGTGAGCCCGGGCGCCTCAACACGCAGGCCTCATCGCATCTCGTGACGATGTTGAACTGGGCGATGAGCCCGCACGTCAAACGCCTCAACATGGCGTTCGTGATGGTCGACGAAAAGCTGGCGGACCTCAGCGATCGCCTGACCGGCAACCCGCACGTCGCCACCATCGAAGTGCCGCTGCCCGACGAGAAGACGCGCGCCGCGTTCATCACCGGCGCGGTGGGCGCCGCGCCCATCAACGACTTCTCCGATTTCGATGCCACGCAGCTGGCTGCGCTCACCGCCGGCATCTCGCTCACGGACTTGAACGTGCTGATTCAATCGGCGCGGGAGAGCGGCAAGCGGCTCGACGCGGGCGTCTTCCGGATGCTGAAGAAGCGGCTGCTCGAACGCCAGTGTCACGGCCTGCTGGAGTTCATCGAGCCGCGGTGGACGCTCGACACGGTCGTCGGGCACGACGCGGCGAAAACGCGTCTCCGCGAAGACGCGGCCCTGCTCAAGCGCGGCGCGCTCGACAGCCTGCCAATGGGTTACCTGCTCTGCGGCCCGGTCGGCACCGGCAAGTCGTTCCTCGCGCAATGCGTCAGCGGTGAGATCGGCGTGCCCTGCGTGATCCTCAAGAACTTCCGATCGAAGTACGTCGGCGAGACGGAAGGCAATCTCGAGCGCGTGCTGTCGGTCCTCCGGGCGATGGGCCCGGTGGTCGTCGTCGTCGACGAGGCGGATGCCGCGCTCGGCAGCCGCGAGTCGGACGGCGATTCGGGCACGTCGAGCCGCGTGTTCGCGATGATTGCCGCGCAGATGGGCGACACGACGTATCGCGGCCGGATCCTCTGGATGCTCCTGACCGCGCGTCCCGATCTGCTGCCGATCGACTTGAAGCGGCAGGGGCGCGCCGAGGTGCACATCCCGCTCTTCTACCCGACCGACGAAGCGGAGATCCGGCAGATGTTCGTGATCCTCGCGAAGAAGCTCGGGTCGAAGCTGTCGATCGACGACGTGCCGTCCGTGCCGCAGCGCGGGCACCTCTCCGGCGCGGACATCGAAGGCATGGTCGGGCGCGCCTGGCGCGCTTCTTTGCTGGCCGGCGCCGATCACATCACGCGCGAGTCGCTCGCCACCGTCGTCGATCAGTTCATGCCGTCGACGCAGGGTCTCGAGCGCGAGCTGCAGGAGACCGCGGCGATCCTCGAGTGCACGGACCGCCAGTTCCTGCCGCCGGCGATTCTGGAGAAGACGAACGGCGACGGCGCGCGCGGCGCGCTCCAGGCGCGCCTCACGGCATTGAAGCAGTTGGTCAGAGAGTTGTAGACGGGGTGGGTGCCGGGTCTAAAGACCCGGCCTACACCTGACACGTACAAGCACGCGCACTGACGGTAGGGCGCCTCTTTGGGAGACGCCGTCGTGGAGGCGCACCTAAAGGTGCGCCCTCCCGTTTCGCGTAGGCCGGGTCTTTAGACCCGGCGACAACGGTAGGGCGGGTCTTCAGACCCGCCGTGAGGAGGCTCTGTGGCACGAACGAGCTGGTTTGACGAGAAAGCCGAACACGCACTCATTCAGGAACAGGTGACGAAGCTGCAGTCGTTCACCGACGCGCTCGCCGACGGCGTGGTATCCAAGCAGGAAGTCGAGGGCCAGGAGCAGCGGCTGGTGGCGGCGATGAAGAAGCTCGAGCCGGAGCTGAACGACGAGATGCACGCGAAGGTGACGAATCTGCTCGTCGAGCTGACGGCCTACAACGTCATGCGCCTGCTGCACGAGCTCCAGACCGAGCGCGCACGGATGGCCTGCAAATAGGGAAGGAGTCGAAGGAGACGAAGGAATCGAGCTTCACGGACCTCCTTCAGGCTCTCTGCACACGTTCGTACTCAGCCTCGTACAGCGGCACGATCCGGCTCGTGCAGTAACGCG
>JBKPRU010000230.1:0-26188 GCA_046734675.1 Acidobacteriota bacterium | reverse complement strand
GGCGATGACCGGGTTGGGATAGCCGCGGAGGACGAGCTCGGCGACCTCCGCCTCACGCGGCGAGAGCCCGTAGCGGCGCGCGAAGGCCTCCCGTTCGATCCCGAGCTCCCGGACGCTGACCGCGAAGCACGGATCGCCCCGGTCGGATCCAAACGCGAGCACGTGCACGTAGAGCGGCTCGCCGCGCGCGTCGGTCAGAAGCGCGATCGCCGGCGGCGACGCGGACGCGGCGTCCAGCTCCCCGATCGTCAGCAGGTGATCGCGGAGCATGACGATCAGGTCCGCCTGGTATTCCTTCTGCAACCGCGCGCGCAGCGTGACCGCGGCGTCGTTCTGATAGACCACGCGGCGGCGGTGAAACACGAACACTGCCAGCCGCAGTCCCTGGACGATCGCGGCGAAGTCGACCCACGGGCCGTCGGTCATGGGGGCAGCATCCTACCACCACGGATGGGTCCATCGCGAGAGATCCACCACGGATGGACACGGATACAAAACACCACGAAGGAAAGACCTGGACATGAATTGCATGTTGTCTTTATCCGTGTATATCCATGTGTATCCGTGGTGGATCTACTTCGAGGGCTTCCGTGTTTGCAGGAATCCCAGTGGGTTCTCCATCTGGAACCCGAACAGCTGCGGGTTCTCGCCGATGACGGCCGCCGAGACGATGTTGAACACGTACTCGTAGGTTTGAAGCGGCAGCTTTCCGCGGTACTGTTCGAGCAGCTTCCAGAAGTTGCGCTGCCGCGGGTCGGCGGGCATCTTGCGCAGGAGATCGATGACGCGGAACTCGCCCCAGTTGTACGAGGCCATCACGAGCAGGCCGGATGCCTGCGCGTCCGTCGAATAGATCTCCTTGATGTATTTCGCTGCGGCGGGTGTGGCTTTCTCCCAGTCCATGCGATCGTCGAGCGGATCGTAGCCCGCTTGCCCGGCGCGCGGACCGATCCGAAGGCCGTAGCGCTGGCCGGTGTCGGGAATGAATTGCCACATGCCCTTGGCGATGCCCCACCGGGTCGGCGTTCCGCTTGCCGCGGGATCGAAACCGCTCTCCTGCATCGCGAGATAGAAGTACTGCGGCGGCAAATTCTGGGCGATGAACGCCTCTGCGATGCGCGGCACGTAGCCGGCCTGCTGCGCGCGCTTCACCGCGCGCTCGAACCGGCCGGTCGTTCGCCACAGGTTGATGTAGCGCATGACCTCGCTGACGTAGTCGGACGGCGCGGCCACGTCGCATTCGCCGAACATGCGCGTCACCCGCATGATCAGACGCTCTTTGTCGTTCAACTTGCGGTCGTACAGATCGGCGACGAAGTTCTCGTAATCCGTCTGCATGCGCCGTCGGTCTTCCTGGTACGCGGCGACCTGCTGCTGCAACGGCGAGTTGCCCGACTCCGTCAGCTTGCGTTCGAGATCCGCGATCAAGACGTCCTGCGCCTTCATCTGATAGAAGAATGCCTCCGCTCGCTCGGTCTGCTTCTGCATGACGCGATGCGCGTAGAGCGCATACGCGCCGGCGACGAGCGCCACGAGGGCAATTGCCGCGATGATGCTGCGGTGGCGGCGCCGCTGCTGCTGCTGCACTTTCTGGAACGCCTTCCGGATCATCAGCGTCCGGCCGCCGACCGAATCGTCGTCGTCGGAGCGGAAGTAGCGTTCCGCGAGCTCGTCGAGCGTCCCTTCGTCGGAGCTGTCGGCGTCAGCGGCAGTGCGGCGCTGCGCCTGCTCCGGCTCGATCCGTATGGTCGGCCCGCCCACACCGACCGTGACGGACACGCCGCCAACAATCGGCGCGGACTCCACCCGCCGTCCGTCGACGAGCAGCCCGTTACTGCTTTGCAGGTCGCGGATGATCCATCCGCCGCCAGAGGGCGCGACCTCGGCGTGACGCCGGCTGACGTGTCCGTCCGCGAGCTCGACGTCGCTGCCGGGCTCGCGGCCGATGTAAAAGGATGTCGAGAACCGAAGGGTCCGTCCGTCAGGGAGACGGACGACGAGTGCCATGCCCTACGGCGTGGTCGGGGGCAGCTTCGGCCGAACGGTGATCGACTCGGTCGCCTTGACCTTCTGCCCGGTGTTGTCGGTCACGGTCAACGTCACGAGGTACACGCCCGAGATCTCGTAGTCGTGCGTCGTCGTGATGCCCGTCTTCTGAAGCCCATCGCCAAAGTCCCAGTCATAGCGCACGATGGTGCGATTGGTGCCCGGCGTAGAGTCGGACGCATCGAAGTTGACGATCTGCAGCACTTCAGGCGTGACCGGCGAGAATTTGACCCGGGCGACGGTCGGCTCCGGGATCGTCGTCGTCGCGATGGTCGTCGTGGACGTGGTGGTTTCGGTAATTTTCACGACACCTGGTCCGACCGGCGGCTGGCTGTTGCAGGCGAGCACAATCGCGGCGATGACCGGTGCGGCAAGCAGTAGCTTTCGCATACCCTACATCGTCAAGTTGAGGCCGGCGACGGGCGTGACCTTCCCGTGCAGACCGTTGTTCTGCATCGTCACGAGCGCGTTCAACGACAGCACCAGCTTCCCTTTCAGATTCACTTTCAAGCCAGGGATCAGGAGTGCCTTGTTCGTGCTGCCATCCGCGTAGACGAGCGATTGCGCCGAGGTGATGCCGAGCCCGGCGACCGGCGTCACGCTCCCCACCACGACAGGACCGGCGCCCAGGATGCGCTGGCCGAGAAAATCGACCAGCAGCGTCAGCTTCGGCGCCGCGACGATCTCGACGCCGCCCGAGTACTGGAACTGGTGGCGCAGATGCTCTCCACCGACGTTGATGCCCTCGTTCCAGAATTCAAATCCCACGGACCCATGCGGTCGCAGCGGACCGGTCCCGAACGAGGCGACGAGCGATCCGAGCGTGCGTCCCATGCCGAGGCCGCGCAGGTTCTCGCGGCTGCCGGTCGGAAGACGCGCGGTGACGTTCAACGCGATGCCACCGGGATCGGGAACATCGGGTCCCTTGAACTTGACGAAGCGATACTTCGCAAAGGCGGCGATGTCGCCGATGCCGGAGAACTTGTTGTCGCTCTCGGCGAGACGGCCGACGACGCCGTTCGCGTTCACGAACGCAGACGTCCCCGAGATCTTCACCGTCACGAGTGGGACGACGACGCCGACGTCAAGCTTCGGGCTGACGCCGACGACACCGGAGATCGCGAGCGTCTGGCTGGAGATCTTGAGATTTCCGGTCGTCGTGCCGGTCACGATGGGACTGGCGGCCGTGGTCGAACCCAGCGGTATGTTCGACAAGGAGAAGTCGCTTAGCTTGTCGTAGGTGGTACTGCTGAACGTCGCACCCGCACTGACCTTGCCTTCGCCGGCCGTGAGCGCGCGCTCGACGAACGACGGACCGAAGCTGGTGGTCGTGCGCTGCAGAAGTCCGGTCGCCGGATCGAGCTTGAAGACGAACCCACCGGACGACGTGCCGAAGGGCGCGGTCGCGATTTCAACCGCGGTGACGGTCGCGAAGACGTCACCAACCGTCGGCGCGACGCCGGGATTTGCGAGCTGCTGGAGTACCTGCTGTCCCGTGAGATCGGGGACCGTCGTGACCTTCTGCGCTGAAGCGGGAGACGCACTCGTCAGCGTGAGCAATGCGAACCAAATACACGTGTAGGGCCTGATCCTGTTCCTGATCCTCATCGTTATCGAACCGCCTTCGCAGGAGGGGGCTGCAAGCCCGCGCGGATTATTGAACGCGGTAGCAGCCAAGTCAAGAACTTAGGGCCGAATTCGAGCCGGATCTGCGAGGGTTTTCGCGATGCGCATGCGATAGAGCGCGAAGCGCTGATCGCGGACCGTCTCCTCGCGCACGACATCGAATGGCGCCGCGGTGATCGCCTTGAGACAGATCTCCTGCTGCACGCGGTCCTGCGCGTTGCACCAGAAATTCCAGTGCAGGTACACGCCGCCGGTGTAGCGCTGCGCAAGCGTGTGCAGATACGCCGGGTTCAACGCGACCAGCGACATCTGTCCCGCGTTCACCGCCCAGAGGTGAAACATTCCAGGGTTGTGCGTGAGCACGTACGCCTGCTGCGGAAGCATCTTCGCGAATGCCTCCGCGAGCTGCACGTCCGCGCGCGCCGCCCATGCTTCGTCCGGCGTTGCGCGCACGACCGGCACGTACCAGAGAAACTGCGCCAGCAGCACTGCCACGGCGACCGATCGAGCGCCAACCGTCCGTCCGATTTTCGGCAGCGCGCGTGTGACGCGGGCTGCACCGAGTCCGCCCAGTACGCCTATCGGCGGATACGTCAGCAGCGAATAGCGCACGTCCGCGCCGTAGTTGTAGCTGCCCGCGTAAAACAACAGATCGATGCCGAAGAACACCGTGAAGTAGAGCGCGATCCACCAGGTGCTGCGATGGCGTCGGCAGGCCACGAGCCCGGCAGCCGCAAGCACGGTGAACAGCGCCGGGAACCGCTTGTCGTCGATGTAAAACCAGCCGTTCACCTTCAGGTTCGCGGCAACGTACTCGACTGAGAAACGCGCACGGTCCGTGCCCCAGCCAACGTTTCTCACCGCGAACAGATGTGCGAGGTGCACGGCGACGAACGCGAGAACGAGCGTCGCGATCCACCACCCGCGCGGGCGTTCCAGTTCCAATCGCAGTCGTGGCCACGCGATGAGACCGATCACGGGAGCAATGAGGATCGACTCGGGACGAAACTGGATCGCGTACGCGAACACGGCGGCCGCGAGCAGAAGGGGTGCCACTCGTCCGTCCCGCGCGTAATGCGCGGTGCACAGCACGGCTGCGACGAGCGCCAGCGATGCGGTGGGCTCCACGGCGGCCGTGGCCGACCACATCAACTGCTCCGGCATGAGCGCGATCAGGAGGCCGGCGAAGAGGGCGGCGTCGCGATCGTCGAACAGCAGCAAGACGAGGAGATACACGCCGCAGACGGTGAGAGCAGCGGCCGCGGCATTGAGGAAGAATGCGGCGCCGGCGCGCACGCCCGCCACACGATAGATGACGCTCAGCAGATGGGGATACGCGTACGGCTGTTTGTTGTACTCACCGAGCGCGCATCGCAGACGGCCTTCCTCGACGCTCCCGTCGTGACACACCTGCGCACGCCGCAGGTCGGCGATGTTCTGGCCGATCGCCTGGTAGATCTGCTCGTCGTAGAAGATGCGGTTCGTGCGCGGTGCGAGCAACAGCGTCAACGACGCCGCGAGCACGCCGAGCAGAACCATTCGCACGATATCGCGGCGATGCGAACGCAAGTCGATTCTGCTGAGGACGAACACGCCGGCGACAACTGCGGTCACGACCAGGGCGTCGAGCGACCAGGGCTGCCACCGGCGCAACTCGTCGCGCAGCAACGCCATCGGTGTGCGCAGGAGCCAGAGGACGAGCGCGGCGAGGCTGCCGCACCACGCGAGCGCGACGGCAATCCACGCGCGGCGCGTCGGCGCGGTCCGGACGAGCGTGTCGGTCATGCCGGACGGTCGACGAGAAAAGGTCCGATGGCGAGCGCGTCCGCGCCGGACCGGAGGAACACGTCGATGGCATCTGCCGGCGAGCACACGAGCGGTTCGCCGTGGATGTTGAAGCTGGTGTTCAGCACCGCACCTACACCCCAGCGCCGCCGCGCGCTCCGCAGCAGTTCCGCAAATGGCCCTTCCTCGTCGTCACCGACGATCTGCGGACGGCACGTCCCATCGACGCTGATGACTCCGGCGAGCTGCGGGCGATGCGCGTCCGTCACCTTGTACGCCATCGTCATTGCGCGATTGCGGCCGCCGGTCCAGTCCGCCAGCAGTCGCGCCGCGTCCCGGTCGAGCAGGCTGGGGCAGAACGGCTGGTACCAGACGCGCCGCTTGAGCACGAGGTTGAGACGGTCGCGAAGGTCGACGCGATCGGGGCGCGCGACCACGCTCCGCTGCCCAAGCGCGCGCGGACCGTACTCCATCCCGCCCTGGAACCACATCACGACGAGCCCGCCGGCGAGGAGCTCCGTCACGCGGCAGGGGAGATCGGCCGCACGGGCAGCTCGAAGGCCTGCGGCCACGAGGCGCGACTCGATCTCGGTCGCGTCGTACGCGGGGCCGAGATCCAGGCGATCGAGATTCACCCGGAGCGGTTCGTGCGCCTGCGCGGCGGCGTGCACTGCCGCGCCAAGCGCGAGACCGCCGTCGCCCATGTGGGGAAAAACGAACAGGTCCTCGACCTCGGGGAGCAGCCGTACGTGCCGCGTCGCCTTGACGTTCGACACCACCCCGCCGGACAACGCGAGGCGCCGACTACCGGTCAAACGCACCGCGTCGCGCGCGAGCGCCACGGCGGCGTGTTCGACCGTCCGCTGCGCGAGATATGCGAACTGCTCGTTGGCGTAGCGCCAGTGCACGCGCGCGAGCGGGCCGTGCAGCGCATGGCCGGGCCATCGCGTCGTGATCACACCGTCGTTGACTCGAACCCATGGCAGCAGCGGATTGTCGGCGTCTGGGATCGGGGCGGCGTAGTCGGCGAGCGCCATGACCTTGCCCTCGTCTTCCAGCTCGCGCATGTTGAGCAGGGTCGTAACGTGCTCGAAGAACACGCCAATCGAGTGGCGCGCCGGCGATGTCACGAGCCGCTCGAGGCGTCCGTTGCTGAAGCGGGAGATCGTCGACGACAGGCCGTCGCCGAGTCCGTCGATGGTGACGACGGCGCAGTCGGCGAAGCCCGAGCACCAGGCGGCCCCCGCAGCATGCGCCGCGTGGTGATCGACGAGACGCAACGTGGCGCGCGTCAGGCCGTGCCGCGCGAGCTGACGTTTGAGCGCGGACTCACTGAGCGTCCGCGAGATCGCGCCCGGCGCCCATTCGGTCATCCGGTATTTCACGGCGCGCGTCAGCCCGGCGAGCGAACCCGGCGCGCTCTTGCGGCGCCTGACCGCGTAATAGCGTTCCTTGCTCCCCGGCCACAATCGACCGAGCGTCTTCGCCGGATCCGACGTCGTGGCGGCGACGATATCGATCTGGTCTGGCCCCAGTCCCGTGCGAGCCAGACACATCTCGATGGAGCGGGAAGGAAACGCAATCTCGAGCTTGCGACGCGTCAGCCGCTCTTCGTTGACCGCGAAGCGCACCCGACCATCGACGAGCAGCGCCGCGCCTGAATCGTGGCCGTCCCAGATGCCGAGAATGTTCAAGTGATCAGAAGAACAGGCCGCGGACGAGCGACCACCCGTAGCGCGGCGCGTCGCGCAGCACGCGGATGTGCGAGACGCCGTGCGACCGCGGGTGCTCGTGGCTCGGGACCTCCGCCATGCGCCAGCCGCCGCGGAGCGTCTTGATCGTCATCTCCTGCTCGATGGTCGTGGTGCTCTCGCGCAGATCGAGCTGCTGCAGCACCGACGTCCGGACCGCGCGGAAGCCGTTCTGGCTGTCGCTCAGGCGGCAGTTGAAGCGCCGGTTGATACACGCGGTGATGAACGAGCTGCCCGCGAGCCGCAGGAACTCGTCGAAGCCGCCGTGCAGCTCGCTCGACCCGCCGCGGAGCCGCGACGCGACCACGTGATCCGCCTCGCCCGAGAGAATCGGCTGCACGAGCAGCGGAATGTCCTCGGGATCGTGCGAGCCGTCGGCGTCGAGGAACACCGTCACCGGCGTCCGAAGGTACGGGATCGCCTGCCGAATCGCAGCGCCCTTGCCACAACCCCGATCCGTCAGCACGGTGGCGCCGCTCTGCGACGCGATATCGGCAGTTCCGTCGGTCGAGCGGCCGACGATCACCAGGATCTCGCGGACGTAGTGCCGTGTGCGATCGATGACGCCGCGCAGTGACGGCGCTTCCTGTTTCGCCGCAATCACCACCGACACGTCGGCGGTCACGTGATGCGTCGCGGCCCGGTCGAGCCGCGACTGCGTGAGCGCGTCGGTGAAGCAGATGACCTTCATCGCGCGAAATCGGTCGAGGGCGATGATGCGCCCGTGACCAGCGGCGGCGACGGCGCGCGCCGCAACGCCAGGGCGTTGCCAAGAATGCTCTGATACGCCTCGCACGCCGTCCAGCACTGCGGACAGTCGCCTCTCCAGATCTCTCCCTGCACCTGCTTGGTTGCCGCATCGTTCCAGATCGGATCGAGGCGCATGCCGGTCTCGCGCAGTCGCCCGATCGGCCGCGAATACGTGATGCACGGGTAGACCACGCCCCACGGATCGATGAAGCAGCTCGCGCGCAGCGCGTGGCAGGGCATCGGCGTGCGGCCGGTCGCGAGATATCGATCGAGATGCTTCAGGTACGCGTTCTCCAGCAGGTGTCTCGGCGAGCGCGCCGCGCCGCGCATGCGTCGGTAGACGTGCATCTCGGCGAGCGTCGACGCAATATCCGGTGTGAGCGCGTCCGTCTCCGCGTTGCCGTAGTAGTGACCGGATCGCTGCGCCACGTTCAGGTGCACATCGTCCACGGTCAGGCCGGGGCAGGCGTGCGCGCAGGCCGCGAACGTCCGCTCGAACTGCCCGGCGTTGTGCGCGGACAACGTCACGCCCAGCGCGACCTGGATGCCGCGAATGTGGCGGAGCGCGTTGAAGGTCTCCATCTGGCGGCGGAATCCACCCTTGATGCCGCGGATCTCGTCGTTCAGCGCCTCGTCGCCATCGACGCTGACCGTGACGATGGTGTGCGCCGGGCCGCGTCCCGCCATCCGCTCGACGCTGCGGACGATGCGCTCGGTCTGGAAGCCGTTGGTCGGGAAGTGAAGGATGGCGAGGCGCGACCAGCCGGTCACGACGGCATCGAAGATCTCGTCGATGTCGCGCCGGAGGAAAATCTCGCCGCCGGTGAGATCGACCCAGTTGACGTTGGGGTTCTCGCGCACCAGCGCGATGATTTCGTCGGTCGTCAGCTCGTCAGACGGCTTCCGCTGCCAGATATTGCACGTCTTGCATTTGTACTGGCACCAGTACGTCAGGCACAGATTGAGCTTGAGGGGCGCGGGTGGCCGATGCGCGGTCGCCCGCAGCAGCGCGAGACCGAGGTGTGTCGAGCGTGTGATCACCTGGGGAGAGGTCCAGGCGGCGAACCTTATCACAGGTGCGCCGCCGTGGCAGCGAGAGACTCAGGACTTCGGCTTCGGTTCGTTCTGCAGCCAGTCGATGAGCCACGCACTCTGGAAGTCCTTGCGGGAAACGCCCATCGTGACGTTCAACTCCACGACTTGCGGCGCTCCTCCGCTTTTCATTTCGACGTTCTGCTTCACTCCGAACTTCACCTGCGCCCCACCTGCAGGCGTATCGGCATGGACGAACGCCCACTCCGGCTCGCCGCTCAGCGTGCATCTCAGCGACTTGTACTCTTTGAGTTTTTCCTTGTACTCACGCTCGACGTCGCGGTGAAACAGCGGCCGCATGTTCGCCGGCTTCAATGTCTGCAGCGCGGAGCAGTACTTGGTCAGGAGTTCCTTAATCTCACGTTTCGCGTGGTCGTCCGCGGAGATGGGCGCAGCCGCGGGTTTGTCGGGCACTGTCGGCGGCGGTGTCGGCGACGACGGTGTGGGATTCGGGTTCGCGGGTTGCGGTGTGCCGCCGCTTACCGTGTTGTTGCCAACGGGATTGGCCGAAACCGGGTTCGCCGGCGTCTGTGGCTGCGCCGGCTGCGGGCGCGGACGCGGCGGCGGCGGGGTAATCGGGCTGCGCGCCGGGCCGACGTTCGCAATTGGCGTCGTCGTCTTCGTGAAGACCGCGCCGCACGTCTTCGCCGACGTCATCGTCGTCTCGCCCGTCGACGGACAATCGCCGGTGAATTGCTCCCATACGTAACCGTCGTCGGCACGAGTGGTCAGCGTGACCGGCTGCCCCTGCGGGATTTCAGCTGAGCAGGTCGAGCCAATCGTTCCGCACAGGATTCCGCCGGCCGCAATCACCGTGCCCCCTTCGGGCTTGGTGATCGTCAGCTTGAAAGTGACCGACGCCACGGCTGACGCGACCTGTTCGAACGTCGCGCCGCATGTCTTCGGGCCCGCCATCGAAAGCCGTCCCGTCGGTGCGCAATCGTCAGTGAAACCGGACCACGTGTATCCCTTGTCAGGCTCCGCGATGAGCTCCACCGGCTCGCCTGTTTTGAATGTGATGACGCAGTCGTCGCCGCGGCTCCCGCATTCGATGCCGGGTCCCGTGATCGTGCCGTTCGCCGGCTTCTTAATCGTGAGAACCTGACCCGCGGGGAAGAACCACCGGAACGCTCCAATCGCGCCCCACAGCAGCAACGCCCCAACGGCAATGGCGCCGACGGCAATCACCGCGCCGCGGAAGGCTGGTGACGAGGTCAGTGGACCGCGCGCCGGCGCCGTGCGAGTCGACTGGGTCTCGCGCCGCTGCAGCTTCTCGCCGAGCGACTGCACCGCCGCACCTAACGAAAACGAGGACTTCGGTCGAGAAGAGCTAGAGCGGTGCGCCTTCTGCGCGATGACGGTGGGCTCGGGCACCGCACGAGACGAGGCGGGAATCCGCACTGGCTGCGTGTCGGGGTCCGACGCGCGGCGCGGCGGATCGTCGCGGCGGACCATCACGGTCGGCTCGATCGGCTCGGTCGCGGGCGGCGCCGAGCGGGTCGCGCGCGTGACCAGCACCGTCGGATCGGTGGACACGACCTCCGATCCAAACGGCGCCGTGTCGAAGGGGCTGGTCGCGCGGCGCGTCGCGTCGAGGCGCGCCAGCAAGGCCTTGGCGTTCGCGTGCTGGCGATTGTGGGCGAGTGCTTCGAGCACCCAGCGCCGCGCCACTTCGTACGATTTTTCCTGATAGGCGGCGAGCGCCCGGTCGTAGGCTGCGTCCGCGCGAGAGGTCGTCGGGTTATCCACGGGTTCCCGGACCATATCGTAGCCGAGCATATGGGCCTTTCAAAGGGCCGATTTCCTAGCGTTTTCTACGTATTTGGCGCGATCAAAGTTTGACAAGCCCGGGATCGGCCGATAATCTGGGCCGGTTTCGAGAGGCCGCGATGAGGTCGGGCCGGGAAACGGAGACGCCTTGCATGGACGGACGCGACAGCATGCAGTCGCTGCTGGTGCTTCGAAAGCTCACGCGGGCCATCGCTGATGTCGTCCGCGCGCAGATGACGGAGTACCTCGCGACGCTCGCGCCTCTCTTCCGGCCGAAGATGGTGCTCGGCGACTACGTCGAGGACGGCACCAAGGAGTCGACGCGGCGATCGGAAAAGGCCTTCAAGGACCTTCAGGGCCTCTACGAAACGATCGCGGCCACCAAGCCTTACAACCTGCCGCGCGAGTTGTCGCTGCCGCTGCGGGTGCCGGACGCCGGCCTCGAGATCACGCCCGTCGATACGCTCTATACGATCCAGTCAGGAGCGGACACGCGCTCGATCATGGTGCGCTCGCCGCTCACGTGGACGCTGACGTATTCCGGCTATCCACCGACGCGGCTGCCCGAGCTGCTCAAATCGAAGCTGAGAACCGGTGACGAGCTCACGCACTTCGTGATCAGCTACCTGCTGATGCACGTCGTCAGCACGAACTCGCCGGGACTGCGGAACGTGTTCGAGGCGCTGCACTTCCCGATCACCACGACCACATTGCCCGAGTTCGGACCGCTGCCGATCACGCGCATCGGCGTCGCGATGTCGACGCGGCGTCCCGACGACGACATCATCCTGCAGTCTGCCGAGCTCACCGGGATGGATGCGTTCGAAGAGGTCGTGAACGTCCAGGATCTCTCGCAGCTTCGCGATCCGCTGAAAGAGCGGCTGATGGACCTGGCGCGGCAGCACGCGCCCGAGCTCGTCTAGCGGTCTACTCGGGCTCCTCAGAACTCGATGCGGAAGAGTGGCATGACCTCCGGAGCCGTGCGCTCGTCGCGAAGGTAATCGCGCCGCTCGTGTCTCGTCGGACCGAACAACGCCTCCTCGTAGATCAAGCGTTGCCGTATGGCGGCGGCGACAGGCGCCCTCTGCCGAACTTCGTCGATCAGCGCCTGGTAGATCGGGTCGGCGCGCTTGCCTTCGTCGGAATAGTACGTCTCGACGATCATCGCCTGCTGCTCCGCCGTGTAATCGCTGAACGGCTTTCCCGTGTGGATCACGTCGGTCAGGTCGTATGCAGCGTCGCGCGAGCCCGTCGACGCCCATGCCGCAACCTGGCGGCACAAAGAGTCCGAGATGTAGCCGCTGCCACCATGCTGGTACTGCCAGACATGCGTCAGCTCGTGGATCAGCGTGGCCGTCGACATCGGCCCGCCGGTGCGGATGTAATCGCCGAGCGTTGTAGGCGCCGCAGCAATTGCGGTGGTGACGATGCGGATCGGCTCGAGGTCGAGCGAATCCTGGAAGATCTCGGTTGCGTGCCGGCGCTCCGCTTCGCTCAGCGGCCGGTTGGGTCCGAACGCCCATCCGAATTGGTAAGCGAAGGTTTCGAGCACCGGGAAGCGGAGGCGCGCCGTGCCACGCGAGACGGTGCTGCTCAGTCCGGCGCTACGGGTCGACGGCGTTCGGATCAGTGCCGCCGTGCCTGCGTCGATCGGGGGCCGATTGACATCCGAGCCGGTCGATCCCGGCCTGCTGCTTCCACCCATGTCCGAGGCTCCTGCGTCAATCGAATAGCCGTTGTTTAAACAACCCCGTTCGGCGGCGCGACCGCTGCGTCCGTCGCAGTTCAGCGCTGCGGAAACGGTGTCGTGTAGCGCGTGTAGCGCCACGCGTTCGGAATCTTGTATTGCCAGCCGCCGCCGGTCACTTTAAAGGATTGCCCGAGGACGGACCAGGTGTCGAGGCCGTCGGCGCACACGGATTCGAGCGCGTGCGGGATCGCGACCAGCACCTCGTATTCGTTCAACGCCTTGTGCATCGCTTTCGGGTGCGTCTTCAGCTGCCCGACCGCGTGGACGCCGAGAATGTCGATGGGCGTTCCGGGGATGCAGAAGAACGAGACGCTTGGGCCATTTGGATTGGCGGCGAGTGGGGAAACGCGCGGGTCCTTGAAACCGCACAGGCGCGTGCCCTTCTCGATGCGCACATCGCGGACCGGGTAGTTGAAATCGATGTAGTCGATCTCGCCGACCTTGTCAGGGCAGTAGGTCTTGTAGAACGTGGTTGCGACCTGCCGCCGGAATTCACGCACGTCCATGCTCTTGATCCTAACCGGCGCCGACGCAGGTGAATGAATTTCGCAGCACGAGTCCGTCGCTCGTGCGGACGTGAAACTTGACGCCCCATCCCCATCGATCGTCGCCGTCTTCATGGCGCAGTGTGAGCGTGCAGATCGACGCCGGCTCGCCGGCCGCCGACTGACCCGGTTCGACTTTCGTTTCGATCCAGTTTTTCTTGGTCGGCGCGGACAATTCCGCGAGGAAGCCGGCGACGTAGCGGCCGATTGTCGCGTCGCTCGGCTCGGTGCCGACATTGGCGCAGGTCGGCGAGACGCTCAGCGGCACGTCGCCGCTGGCGATGACCGCGTCGATGACGTCCTTGGCCGTCGGCGGGTTGTGCGCAACATGGACGGCAGCCCGCGCGCCGGCAGGGCGCTCGGGTTGCGATGCCGCCGGCTGGCTTGCCGTCGCCGCGGATTGCGCAGCGTCCGGAGACGGCGCGCACGACGCGATCACCAGTATCAGCGGCGCGAACCAGAGCCGCGTCATGGCAGCGACCCGTAGAACATCGCGTTATCGGGCGCCGCATAGTGTTTGGCGAATTGCGCCGGCGTCTGCCGCACGACTTTCTGCTGGCTGTTCGAGTAATGCCAGATGAAGCCGTTCAGAAAAATGCCGACGTGCTTCCGGGGCACGTTGGCCATGACTTTACTGGCGAGGTTCACGTTCGACGCGCGGGTGATGAAGACCAGGCACGGCTGCTGCGTCGCCGGCCGCAGCGACCAGGCGCCGACCGCCTTGCACTTCGGGAAGAGCTCCTGGACGCGAAGGTTGGCGGCGGCTCCCGAGCCGTTGCCCATCATCTTGCACGTGGCGCCAAACTGGTAGCCGAGCACGTGGGAGACGAAGTGGGCGCAGTGGTTGTCGGCGACGCTCGCGTAGCCGTTCGCGCAGATGGTGCCGATTGATTTGCCGACGTAGCCATCGAGCTGCTGCTGCGTGATCATCCTGCCCCCGGGTTGCCCGCGTACCCTGATCTCGTCGACGGACTTGCCGACTCGCTGCGAATTTTCCAGTAGGGCGGGTCTTCAGACCCGCCATTACCGATGAATGTAGATACGGATGTCGGGGTGAATCTTATCCGGCAAGGAGGCTCGGCAGGTAACGGGCAGCTGCTCAGGACTTTGCGAACAGCCAGAGGCTGACGGCCGCGAAGATTGCGGCGATGGTGAGCCAGGTGCGTCGCTGGCTGGTGCGCCGGTCGCGTGAAGCGCCGGCGGCCAGAAAGGCGACGGCAAGGACGGCGAGGATGTACTTCGCGAGCATGGCGGCGGCGCGCGGCGCTTGCACGCCGGCGCGCTCAGGCCAACCGTTGATTGCCGCGCGCGAGGTCCTCGAAGCCCGTACGGAGGATGGCGATCTCGAGCTCGAGGAAGTTCAGCCGCTCGCGCTGACTCCCGTCACGGGTCCATTCGACGTGGATGTGGTCGGTGTGCGGGTTTTTCGGCGCCCCGTTTTTATACGTGCCGGTCCACGGCCGCGGCCCGCCCTTCTCGCTCCAGATCTGGCGGTTCCAGATGATGTTGCGGATGCCGGACTTGTGTGCGGCGCGAATGAGCGCGTGGAACAGGGCGTCGCCGACGACTTTTTCTTCGGCCTTGTTGGCGTTGATGCCGATGTCGAGCGCGCGCCCCTCTGCATGCGCGGACTTGGTGCTGGTGCCCTTGATATTGCGGCACACGTAGATGCCGAGGTTCTTCACCTGCGGGAAGTTCGCATGGATCATGCGAATCGCATGCGACGGCGCCGGTTGATTCTGCTGCCAGTTGATGATGGGATCGGCCATTTGCGCTCCGCGGTTGATCGTTGCCGGTCTTGTCTCGACGTATCTCGGCGGGTGGGGTAAGGAGGGTTAAGGAACCGTATACGGCACGCCCCTAAATGCACGATCCTTCAAGTCACCCTCAGTCGCGAGAAACGGATTTCTCTCCGCGCGTGCCTGCTGCAGCGCCTGCACAAGGAAGGCCCGGTCTCGAACCGCGTCGGGCGGTAATGCGGGATTCAGGGCATCGCGTCCGATCACCCCACCCAAGTGTTGAGCGACGCGTTCCTCGAACAGGTCGACAAACGGATCCTCGGGTCTCGTGGGAAACGTGTCCACGCATCGCTTCAGGACCGCGTTCGTCCATGCTTCGAAGTCGCGCCTGGCCGGTATAACGTGCCAGGCAAGGAGGAACACGAATTCCAGCGCCTGGTAGGTATCGAGGTGGTTCTGCTGCGCGTTCCTGAACCCATGCTCGAGGAACGTGAACGCGCACCACAACGGCCCATCGACGGGACCGACCCACTCTTCTCTCGGCAGTTCAAAGAACCTCAGATAAGCGGGATCGACAGTGCCACACCATGCAGCCTCGGCGATCTGAGCAGGCTCGGGGCGTTGGTGTAAACCATCGAAGCGCCACACCACCCATTCGTACAACCCGACGAGCAGGACCAACCGAGCGCGGATCGACATCCTAATCGCGGCACCAACGACTCGCGTCGCATCGCCGGTGAAGTCGTAATTTACGCGCAAGTCATCCCACAAGAATCGGAGCCGTCGACGGTTCACATCGCCGAATTGAATCCATGGTGGACGCGTCAGCATCGTCAGACGCTTCAGCGGGAATCACGATAAGGATCGCCAGCGAAGCCATCGGCGTGCATCTCCTCGGCTTTGCGCAGATACGGATTCGTCGACGGATCCAGCACTTGCAGCGACCGCTCTCGAGAGGCGTTAGCGGCCTCGTCACTCCAGACAAATCCAGGATCGAAGAAGTCTGGCGGCACGAGCGCCTCTTCTCCGATTGGAACGTCTCGGGCCGGGTAATGCCGGTTGGCTTTGCGCAGCGAGTCTGTCAGCCACTGGCCAAAGCCGGCGTCCGGAGGCGTCACATGCTCGGCCAACAGCGCTGCATTGACGGCGTTCATCCGCACCTGGTTGTTCGGGCTGCCAAGATAATTCTTGCGCAGCGCGTCATGTGCGAAGGTCAGCAGCCGCAAACCGATGATCAGTGGCTCGGTGACCGGATCGAGCGTCGTGGGATTCGGGAACGGCGGGCGCGGCAGTGTCGCGTAGCGCCAATCCATGGCTGCGGCGCGCGCCGCCTCGAGTCGGAACAGCGCATCTGTCGTGTCTACGTGCTTCTGAAATCGGGCGACTACCCATTCGATGCAGGCGATGCAGAGCACGAACGCAGCTCTGGCGCTGATCAGTTCGACTGCATCGGCGAGCCTCGGGTTTTCTTCGTCCGGAAAGGAAACGAACGTGTTCGCGATCAGCCGCGACCATTCGTAGTCGAGCGGACGATCCGTCAGCTCCGGGCGATTCAGATAATCAGGAAGCTTCATCTCGTATCATGCTCACGCCGCAGGCCTTCCGGGGACAGAACCGCCGTCGACCTTCACGCACAAATCAGTGTATTTGTCTGGCTGATCGCAGTCTTCGTCAATTTGCTGCGGCTGGTTCTGGTGGTCACAGATGAAAATCTTGATTTCGCACTCTCGTGCCGCCTTGCACAACATGTCGTAGCACTTCGGGCACGGCATCCCTGATCTTCCGTACCGACTCGATCGCCAATCGATGTTAAATGTGATGCTGCCCCCGCGCAAGCTCGCGCTTGCGTCGGTTGCCGTGTTCGTCATCGTGTTGACGATCTTTGCTTCTGCGTGAGCTCCGTACCCGCCGCCGGGGTGCACGTGTCGTTGATCGCAGAGGACGCCCGCGGTTTTTTTTGCGGGGTCGAGCGCCGGATCGTCACTCGCGCGATCATCTTTATTCATTCCCATCATTTGAGCGGAGCTGCTTCCGGTCGCCTGACCATTGGGTATGTGGGCGTTGGCGATACCACTACTACTTGCGGTAGATGCGCCAGGGGCAGCAGGGACCGTGCTACTCGCGCTGCTCACCGTCATCCCGGTCGTCTCGGCTTTCGCAAGTGCGGACTTATCCGCATCTGACGGCTTGCCAGTCAACTCCTTGATAATCGCTTCGCGCGCCTTGATGTTGTTTCCCTCGAGCTCCTTGCACGTCGGATCTGGTTCGAGGGCAGTTCCGCCCTGTTTGGGTGAGACCGCTGTGGCCATGGCGTGAACCTATCGGTTGTTATCCGTCGTAAGGTCGAGGAGACGGGTGGCGTTCTTTCCCTCAACCTTGACGTCAAAGGACCAAGCCTGTGCGAGCGTTTTGCTCTGAATACAGTGATCGACGACGTTCATGCCCAACGACTGCGTCGCCGCCTCATCGCCACTGCATTTGCTGAAGTTCGACTCGCTCTTCATACCGACCTGATCGCCGCCGAGATTCACTGATCGCGAGCCGCTGGCCGTGTCGGTGGCCTGCGCAAAATTCGGATAAGGGATCGGAACGGGTCCAGCCGGCGGGCTCGGTGGAGACAGGCAGACGTCCGGCATCGCGCCCATAATGTGCGTCTCGTCCTTCGCGGCCGACAACTCGCGGCCATTCGCAAAAACATTTTTTCCCATCGTCTTGATCCAATCTGACGCACAGCGGCGCGAGGTCGTTCCCTCACGCGGCCTCGGCGATCAGCGCAAATCGATGCCCGTCGTCACTGCCTATGTGACAGAGCGCGATCGACCCGGGTGAGTAGCGGTAGCGCAACGCATGCCAGGTCCACGCGAGAATACACGGCAGAATCGCGGCCCCCACTTCGCCCAGGAACTCAACCGGGTGCCACAGGTCGAGCGGCCTCGCGCGGGGTGCCTGATCGAGGCGCATCATCGCAAACATCGCTTCCTTGAATTTGTAATGCTCGCCGGACAGGTCCGTGACGCGAAAGCTCACGTTGGACATCGTCATGCCTGCGTGCCGCAGCGCCGTGCGGATGGCAGTCGTGAGCCCAATTGCACGAAGAGGCCTGGTGTCGTCGATGGTTGCGGTTTCCTTCGCGTAGCCGATTCCCGAGATACGCAAGCCGCTCTCACCCTTAGGAGCTGAGCCCACTAAAATGGCGGATCCCGCCTCACCTGGGAGAAACCCGTTGAAGTTTTTTGGAGTGAGAAGGCGACGGGCCGCGGCGAATCCATTGATCGTCGGGCGATCGAGCAGGGTGTCCACTCCGGCGATGAGAACCCGGTCGGCAGCGCCCGATTCGATCAAGCGCTGAGCCTCGACGAGCGCGAACGCACATCCAGCCTGATCCGCGGGAAACGTCTTGGAATGTCTGGACGGCGCGGCTCCCAGCCGGGCGTACACCTGCGGCAGCAAGTAGTGTTCGATGTCCGATGGCCGCCCCGGTCGACCTGGACGTGGAATGCCAACTAGAAATGGCAGGTGCGCTGTATCACGTTCCGCATGGACCAGACACTCGTCGATCGCCGGAGTGACCAAGTCTGCAAAAAGTGCGGTTCCGGCATGACGCTGTGGAAGCGAAACGCGAGCGCACCTCACTTGCGCGCCTGATTCGGGATCGGGCCAGGTCAACGCACGAACGCCGCTGACACCCGCGCGCAACGCAGCCAGGGTTGCGGGAGCGTTATAGCCAACGCTCGTCACCATGCCGGCAGCCAAGACTGTGAGAGACGTGGGTGTGGAGTTCATGACGGTCTGGTGCCACGTCGAGCCGCCACGAGCGCGCCCAGACTCGGATAGTAGGACTTGTTGGCGCGGCGAGCCCGATGCCATCCCGCCGCCATTTCTCCCGCGATCACTTCTTTCACGTCGAATAGACTCTTGCCCAGCGCGAGAGCGGTGCGCCACGTCAGCGTGAAGCGATTCTGATCCGGCTCGAGGACGATGGTATCGAGGACCGCGTCGCGGGTGACGTCGTACCCGCGATAAGGTATGAACGTGATTGGCATGCGACGCGCTGGTAAGTTAAACGCGCGGTATCCGTCGGGAGTGAGATTCTTCAGTACGATTGGCTCACCTCCGCGAGGATAGCCAATCCACTGATCCTCCGCGGCACATTGAAAGTAGCGATAGTCGAAGTCCTTCGGCCAGAACGGCGATTCGTTATCGAGCCACTCCTGATCGTAGGTTCCCGCGAAGCGCACTCGCGGCGACCAGTTGCGTCCGACTGGCGAAAACGAAAGCGCCTTATAGGGGCCTCGATGATCTCGGACCGGTTTTCCAGGTTCCTCGGTGTTCGGCAAAGGTTTGCCGTCGATGTCGGTCGTCTCGTGCCAATAGCCGCGTCCGACCGGGTTCTCCGTGAAGGTGAACACCTTTCCGGCACGTCCTTCGAGCGTGCGATCCGTCCCTCCAAACGCGTGATCGTAGATGATCGGCATTACTACGAATGGACGGGGGAGGCTGACGCTCGGACCGGCCAGACCCTTGATCCAGACGCGGTCGCCGACAACTGCGAACGCCTTCACCATCTCACCCACTTGCACGGCGACATCGACACGTGTGGTGGCGGCGCCGTTCGGCGCGTACGCGCTGCCCAGCACAATCACGTCACAGTGCGGCTTGCGGTGCGCGAAATCGCTTTCATGCATCGGCGCCGTCAAACCGGGTGCGCCTGTGAACGTGTCGGCCTGAACGAGCGGCACGGATTCGGATAGCCGCTCGGCAGGCACGTCATCAATAGGCAGGCGATAAGTTGCCTTGACGACGACAATGAGCAATTCACGGCCATCTGGCTCATAACCGGCAGTCCAGGCCGCTTCGCAGCCGGAGACGTTGGTGAGTCTCATTGGCCGAGCCTGCGCTGTTGTCGATCGGCGCGTTCCGCCACGGGAAACAACATCGTGTCGGAGCGAAGCCGCGCCAACTCGAGAGCGGCTGCACCGCGCTGCCGTTGGTAGCCGGAACGAAGAACGTCGATAGCAGCGGATTCGCCCACCGGCGCTCCAGCAAGCAAGCGTTGGCCGGCGACAAAGTGGTGCTGTTCGCGCTCCCACCACGTCGACAGGCCCTGCGGGGCCGGCCACCGCAGGTCCGCGTCGTCCGGATGTGGTTCGGGCGCATCCGCCGGCGCATCCTGTTTGAATGCGGCGGCTTCAAGGTCAACGCCGGCGATCGTCGCAATCGCCTCCGCAGCGAGCCGCGCGAATTCTGGATGGGCCAAGAAGGACAACAACCAGGGAATGGACGCCGGATCCCCCACTGCGGCGGCGGCGATTATCGCTTCGCGCAAGGTTGCCCCATTCCGCGCAAGCGATCGAACGACGCTCCGGGCCCATCCGACCTCTCCTGCTCGCATGGCAATCTCGATTGCGCTGCGCGAGAGCGTGATGTCAGCGGCGCCCGTCTCGTAGGCGACGGCGGCGGCGCGTTCATCCCCAAAGAGTGCCATCGACCAGGCCGCCCAGAACCGACACGACACCTCCGCCCCGTCCATGGCCGCCTGAAGGACCGACACGAGGCTGTGGCATTTCGTTTCGCCGATGGCTTTCAACGCTCGGGCGCGCACGTCGGCACTGCTATCGTGGGCTGCGGCGACGAAGAGATCCTCCGCCCGCACGCGATGCGCAGCGGCGGTAGCAACGGCAGCGCACCGAAACTCGGGCCGCTCCGATCGCGCAAGGAATTGGACTGGATCCTCGATGTCCTTCCATTCGATCCAAGTCAGCGCAGAGACGAACGCCTCAATGAAGGGCTCGCGCGCCGCAGCGACGTGTGCAATCTGCCGCATGATCTCTGTGTCGCGAGCGGAAAAGCCAAGATAGGCAACGACGAAGACCGCCCCAGGGTCCTCACTTGCGAGGCTACGCTTCGCGATGGTCAGCCCCTGAGTTCCCGCCGTTTGTACGCCTTCGAGATGCGCAAGGATCCGTTCGTCGAGCAGCGCGAGATCACGCAACTTGTACAACGGCGCCCCGACGGCATGCTGGTGCATGCGCCACAACACGATCGCATCGTCCGCGTGCTCCTCGATGACGCCGCGGTTGAGGAGCGTCGAGACTTCCCGAGGCTCGAAGCCGGGGACGTGCATCAGGCCTGGATGTCTGGAAGTTTCGGCCATGGGCAGTCAGTTCAATTGGATTGAACCTCCCTGCACTCGATTCGGTCCCGTCGCGCGACTCAGGATGCGTTCGCCAACGATCCGCACCGTTCCATCCTGCTGCAACGTAATGCTAGCTTTTCCGCATTGAAGCACCAATTCGCGGCGGGCGCTCACGACCATCCGCTCCCCATCCGCGGCCACGTCGACGTGGCCTGTCAGTTCGCTCGGAACCATCGAGCGCTCGGCGCGCACGACTCCAACCACGATGGGACGATCTCGGTCACCATCTTCGAAAAGAAGAACGACTTGCTGACCGATATGATCGGCATGCAGGTCGATAGTGGTACGGCTACGAGCCGCGTCTCCGTCTTGGTTGATGGTAACGATCGCCGTGCGTCCGTTGTCCATCAATGCGAGCAACTCACCAACGCCAACGCTTTCCCGATGCGCCGCGGGCGTTTCTCGCTGCCTGGACCTGGCGAGCAGGTCGTCGAGCTCTGAAGGACGCACCTCTATCTCGCGCTCAGTCGAGAGATCGCGCTCTGCCATGGTTCCCTCAGTTGTGTGTGATCTTCGAACCCTTGACTACGACATCGCCGTCGGCCTTGATATTGATCTTTCCGCTGCCGCTAATGGTGATGTCTTTTCCCTTGATCTGGATGGTGCCGTCCTTCTTCATCTCGATACTGGCGTCTCCCGTCTTGAGCACCACCGCATCGCCGGCGTCCAGCACCCATTTCTTCGAGACTTTCGTGGCGTCGTCCTTGCCGATTGTCGACGTCCGTACGCCCGTGACGCTGCGCGTTTCGTCGCCGCCAATGGACATGGAGGCATTGGCCGCCACAGTCGTCGACTGATCGGCACCGACCGTTATTGATCGCCCTGCCCCCACGCTCGTCGTCTGCGCTGCACCGATTGTGTTCGATTGAGCGGCACCGATGCTGTTGGTCTGTCCGGCGCCGACGCTTGTCGACTGACTCGCACCCACATTAATCGTCTGTACGGCGCCAACCGTGACCGCCTGCAGGCCACCGATCGTGATCTCCTGAGCGGCTCCAACCGTGATGGTCTCGTTGATTCCCACACTGTGCGTGCGCTGAAGAGCAACTGTCAGACTCTCGCTCGCCCCAATCGTCGCGTCACGATTTGAACCGACGGTGATTGTCTCGTTGGCGCCAACCTTCTTCGTCCGATTCGACCCCACCGTCAGCGTCTCATTCGACCCAATCTTCGCGTCGCGATTCACGCCGACATCCCACTTCTGGTTCTTCCCGATCGACTCCGAGTCGTTGACGTCGACGCGATCGGTGCGACAGTTGTGGATCGTCGAGGTCTGGTCGTGCTCGACGACCGTGTCCATGTTGTACTGGCCGTGGATGAACACGCGCTCCTTGCCCGCGGTGTCGTCCAGCGACATCTCGTTGTAGCCGTCCCCTTTGTGGGTGTCGGACTTGACGCCGCTGATCACGGCGCCCGCCGGGAACCCAAACGGCGGTAGTTGCTCCGCGTTGTAGACACGCCCGGTGATGATCGGCTGATCGGGATCACCCTCGAGAAAATCGACGATGACCTCCTGGCCGATGCGCGGCGTGGCGACCGCGCCCCAGCCCTTGCCCGCCCACGGCGACGAGACGCGGACCCAGCACGAGCTGTTCTCGTCCTTCTTCCCGCGCCGGTCCCAGTGGAACTGCACCTTCACGCGGCCGTACTTGTCCGTGTAGATCTCCTCGCCGCCGGGGCCGACCACGACCGCGGTCTGCGGGCCCTGGACGAACGGCTTCGGCGTCAGGCGCTTGGGGCGGAACTGCTGCGAGGTCGGCATCGCGACGAACGAGCACTGATACGATGTCCCGCCGCCTTCGGGCAGCGACTCGTAGTTCTCGAACGACAGGTCGTAACTCGCGCCGACGATCAGGTATTCGCGATTCTGATCGTCGCGCGGATGATGCTCGAGCGTGAGCAGCGAGCCGACCTGGATGCCGCGCGCGTTCGTCGCCGCGTGCGCGGTCTCGAACTGCGTCCCCATCTCGTCGATCCGCACCGACGCATACTGCTCGCCGTCCGAACTCTGGATGTAGAACCCCGGATAGTCGTAGATCTCGTAGTCGCTCGGCTTGTAGCCGCGCGGCAGCGCCTTGTTCGTCTTCAGCTCGACGCTCGGGCGCTCGAGATCGTAGTCGTCGTGCACGTAGACGCCCGGCTGGATCTCCCGCTGGAAGTCCCAGGTGTGCACGTGTTCGAAGTCCGGCTTCACCTGCTGGTGCGGCGCGATGAACTTCAGCGTCTCGTAGCCGGCGGTTGGCGTGTGCTTGCTCGTCGAATCGGTCAGCACCAGCGTGTCGTGGCCGTCGGTGTGCCGGAAGTAGTAGCCGATCCCTTCCTGCTCCATCAGCCGGCTGACGAAGTTGAAGTCGGTCTCGCGATACTGCACGCAGTAGGTCCACTTGCGATACGACCCGGTCAGCTCGAGTTTGAAGTCGGCCGACGGGTGGTCCGCAAAGACCGCCTTGATGATGTCCGGGACCTTCATCTCCTGGAAGATGCGGCAGTCGGCGGTGCGCGTGAGAAACCACAGCCACGGCCGCACGGTCGCGAGATACCGGTGGTAGCGGCCATACATGCCGCCCTGCGCGAACCGGGTCACGTAGCCGTTGAAGTACCGCGTCTGATCGTCGGGCAGCGCAAACTTGATCGTGACGTTCTTGCCCAGGATGTCGTCGAGCGGAACGTTGTCCTTCATGCTCAGGAGATCGAGCTGGTACTCGAACAGCCGGCTCATCTCCTCGCGCGCGCTCATGCCATGGAACAGCAGGACGTCTTCGCCAAGCGGCGTGACGATTTCCATCACTCGAGCCATGACCTCTCCTGGCATGACCGGCGTCCTTTCCTGACCGGGTGTTTAGCCTCTTCGCAGGGAAAGCACACTCTACCCCAACCGTGGACCGGAGAATACGGCACGAACGACCAATCCGGCCACCGGCACTCCCGATTCCATCCGCAGCTCCGCTTCGCCGATTTCCGGCGTAAACCCGCTCTTTTCGAGCAGTCGCACGACGTACGGGCGCGTGTGGGTATATCGACCGTGGGTCTCCAGGCGATAGTCGGGAGCGTCATCGCCCTTCCCGTGCTCCACCGTGAAGACCAACACTCCGCCCGGGCGCAGCGCCCCGGCCGCCGCCGAGATGACGTCGTCCAGCGCGCCGAAGTAGACCAGCGTGTCGGCAGAGACGATGATGTCGAACGCGCGCGGATGGGCGCGCAGGTACTCGGTGAGCTCGCCCTGCTGCAGCTCGTCGTAGACCTGCTTCTCCTTCGCGTGCGTGAGCATCCCGGCGGAGAGATCGACGCCGGTGAGGCGGCGCGCGTAGCGCGCGATGAGCGGGCCGCACAGCCCCGTGCCGCAGCCGGCGTCGAGCACGTCGAACTGACGCGACGCTTCGAGCCCCGCGTCGTCGAGCATCGCGCTCACGAGCGTCGGCGCGCGATATGAGAGCTTCGCCAGCTTCGACTCGAAGCTGGCGGCGAAGCTGTCGAACGTGTCCTCGACGAACTTGTCGGACGCGCGCGACGGCACGTCGCGACCCGTCACCGCCGCGAGCATGTGCTGCGCGATCGGGTGATCCGGTTCTTCCGCAAGCCACTCTTCGAAGATGCGGACCGCCTGGTCGGTTTCGCCGAGCGCGCAGTGCGCGAGCGCGAGCAGCCGCCGCGCTTCCGGATGCTTCGGCCGAAGCGTGATCGCCCGGCAGAAGCACGCGACCGCTTCTTCGGTGCGCTTGAGACTGTTCAGCAGCACGCCCAGATTCGTGTAGGCATCCGCGTGGGCCGGGTTCAGCTCGATCGCGCGACGGTACGCTTCCTCCGCTTCCGCCGACCGGCCGGTTGCGCGCAGCAGCACGCCGACGTTGCTGTAGGCGGTTGCATGACGGGAGTCGAGCGCAATCGCGCCGTAGTAGGCCTCGATCGCTTCGTTGAAGCGGCTCGATTCCTGGAGGACGATGCCGAGGTTGTTGTACCAGTCCGCGGCGTCAGGCACGATTTCCAGGCTGCGCTGAATCAGCGCGATGCCGTCGCCGCTGCGACCGACCTGATGTGCGAGCACGCCTGCGAAGTGCATCGCGCGCGCGTTCCCGGGATCGGCGGCGAGGATCTGCGTGTACACCGCGTCGGCTTCCGCCAGTTGATCGTGCTGATGGAGGTGAATCGCGATCTGCAGCGCTTCGTCGACGGTCAGCTCGCGCGCGGGTTCCTCATCCGCGGACGTTTTCTGATCGAGCAGCTCCTGCATGTGTTCGTTGAACATGTTCATGCCCCGGCGCCTCTATCGACCGCGCCATGCGGTGGCGCACCTAAAGGTGCGCCCTACCGCATTCGTTCAGCCACCTGATCGACATTCGTTCGGCAACCTAGTCGAACTGGTACTGAAAATTCCCGTTCGATGCGTTCAACCGCACGCCCTTCAACGTCATCCCTTCCATCGTCCGCTTCAGGAACTCGTGGCTGATCTCCGGCAGCACCGTGTTCGTGAGAATCGCGTCGATCATGCGGCCGCCGCTTTCGACCTCGGTGCAGCGGCTGACGATCAACTTCACCGCGTCCTCGTCGTAAGTGAACGGGATCCGGTGGTGATCCTCGACCCGCTGCTTGATGCGGCCAAGCTGCAGACGGACGATGCTGGCGAGCATCGCATCGCTGAGCGGATAGTAGGGAATCACCACGAGACGTCCGAGCAGCGCGGCCGGGAATGTTTTCAGCAGCGGCTCCCGCAGCGCCTTTGCGATCCCTTCCGGCTCCGGCATCAACTCCGGATCCTTGCACATGCTTACGATGAGGTCCGTGCCGACGTTCGATGTCAACAGAATGACGGTGTTTTTGAAGTCGATGTAGCGCCCTTCGGCGTCTTCCATCCACCCTTTATCGAAGACCTGGAAGAACAGCTCGTGGACGTCCGGGTGCGCCTTCTCCACCTCGTCGAGCAGGACGACGCTGTACGGACGCCGGCGAACGGCTTCGGTCAGGATGCCGCCCTCGCCGTAGCCGACGTATCCGGGCGGCGAGCCCTTGAGCGTGGAGACGGTGTGCTTCTCCTGGAACTCGCTCATGTTGATCGTGATGACGTTCTGCTCGCCGCCGTAGAGCGCTTCGGCGAGCGTCAGGGCCGTCTCGGTCTTGCCAACGCCGGACGGACCGCACAGCAT
>JBKPRU010000229.1:0-6697 GCA_046734675.1 Acidobacteriota bacterium | reverse complement strand
GCATCAGCCCGACCTCGTCATGCTGGACGTGCAGATGCCGGGCATCACCGGGTTCGAGGTGGCGCGGCGCGTGCTGCAGGCCGGCCTCGAGTCGCACCTGGTCTTCGTCACCGCATTCGACCAGTACGCGATCGAGGCGTTCGACGTAAATGCGGTCGACTACGTGCTGAAGCCGGTCGAGACCAAGCGGCTCGCGACGGCGGTGGACCGGGTCCGGCGGCGGCTGGCGGTCGAGCGGACCGCACAGCGACCGCGCGAGGAACTGGACCGGTTGCTGCAGGCCCTTTCCGAGCGGCAGGGACGACGGGAGCAGCTGGCCATCAAGGTCGACGAGCGCTTCCTCCTGGTCCACACGGACGAGGTCGTCCATGCCTCGGTCGAGGACGACGAGATTCGCGTTGTAACGAACAGCTTGTCTGGAACGTCTAACTATCGGACACTGGATGAATTACAGGCGCGGCTCGATCCTGCGGTATTCTGGCGGGTGCACCGGTCGCATCTGGTGAACATCAACAAAATCAAGGAGATCGTCCCCTGGTTCAGCCGGAATTACATTCTGAAGATGAAAGACGGGAAGGGGACGGAAATTCCGGTGAGCCGCTCGCAGACGCGACGGCTCCGCGAGTATCTCAAGCTATGAGCACCACCAACGATACGCCGTTCGACACGCCGTACGAGGCGCCGGAGCCGGATCGGTTCGAGCAAGCGCCGGTCGAGGCGTACGCACCGCCCGCGATGTCCCCCGACGTCATCGTTCCGGGCGATCAGGGCGCCGCCGTGGTCGCGGCCCCCGCGCCGGACGGCCGCATCGCCGTCGAAGGCAGCTCGGTGTGGCTCAATCGCCTCGGCGAAGAGCTCGTCGCCTGGTTCAAGACGCTGGCGTCCGCGGCCGTCTACGCGACGCTCATCGTCACGTTCGGCTTCCAGGTCGCCCGCGTCGAAGGCATGAGCATGGCGCCGACGCTGCAGGACCAGGATCGCCTGATCGTCAACAAGCTCGCGTATCGCGTCGGCGACCCGCACGTCGGCGACATCGTGATGCTCTACTACCCGCTCAAGCCCGAGAAGTCGTTCGTGAAGCGGGTCATCGCGGAAGAAGGCGACCAGGTCCGCGTCGTCGACGGGCGCGTCTATCGCAACGACGTGCCGCTCGACGACAGCTTCGTGCCGCCCGAGTATCGCAGCCATGACGACTGGGGTCCGCAGGTGATCCCGGAAGGCTATTACTTCGTGATGGGCGATCATCGGAACAACAGCTCCGACAGCCGCCACTGGGGATTCGTGCCGAAGAAGTACATCATCGGCAAAGTGCAGCTCCGGTGGTGGCCGCTCGGGCACGCGCGCGTGTTCTAACCGGCTGCTGAAGATCCGCAGCCGGTGCACCGGTCCCCGAGCCGCCACCAGGCGGTATCGCGCGTTCTCGTCCGCGTCCTCCTGCTCAATGTGGCGGTCGCCGTCGCGAAGCTGATCCTCGGCTATGCGACCGGCGCCGTCAGCATCGTCTCCGACGGCTTCCACTCGCTGACGGATTCCGCGTCCAACATCATCGGCCTGGTCGGCCTGCGCGCGTCGCGGATGCCGCCCGACGCGGATCATCCGTACGGCCACCGCAAGTACGAGACGCTCGCGGCCGGCGGGATCTTCGTCTTCCTGGTATTGGCCGTCGTCGAGATCGGCCGCTCGGCGCTCGCGCGCCTCTCCGCGCCCGCGCCGCCCGTCGTCACCTGGTTCAGTTTCGCCGTGATGATCGCGACGCTCGGGATCAACCTCGCCGTCGTGCGGTACGAAGCGGGAGCCGGCCGTCGCCTGACAAGCGAGCTGCTGCTCGCCGATTCGATCCACACGCGCACCGACGTCTACGCCACGCTCGGCGTGCTCGTCTCGCTGGCGGCGGTGTGGGTGGGCTTTCCGCTGCTCGATCCGATCGGCGGGCTCGCGATCGCGGTGCTGATCGCGCGCACGGGATTGGAGATCGGCCGCGACGCATCGCGCATCCTCTCGGACCGCGTGATGATGGAGGAAGACGACATCCGGAGCGTGGTGATGAGCGTGCCGGAGGTGCTCGGCTGTCATCACATTCGCTCGCGCGGGACGCTCGATCACGTGTTCCTCGATCTGCACGTCTGGTTCCGCGCCGACGCGCCACTCGGCCACGCGCACGAGCTATCGCACGTCGTGAAGGATCGGCTGATGGAGACGTTTCCGCAAATCGCCGACGCGATCATCCATATCGAGCCACCTCCGAGTCCTTAGTCTGTCCTGAGTCCTGACTCCTGAGTCCTGAGTCGCTGACCTGGGACTTCGGACTAGGACGAGGAACCAAGGACTTGACACGATCGCACGAACTGTCCTACTGTCCTATGACAGTTCGCTGATGCGCTTCCAGGTCAATTTCAAATCCGGCAAGCCGGTCTACCTGCAGATGGTCGATCAGGTGAAGGCGGCGGCCGCCTCCGGCGTGCTGCGCGATGGAGAGTCGCTGCCGTCCATCCGGCCGCTGGCGGAGGAACTGCGCGTCAACCGGAACACGGTCGCCAAGGCGTATGCCGAACTGGAAAGCCAGGGCATCATCGAGACGATCGCCGGCAAAGGGTGCTTCGTGCGCGCGAATGGGACGCCGTTCCGCAAGGACGTGCGCATCAAGCTGCTGTCGCAGGCGATCGACGAGGCGGTGGTGCAGGCGCATCACCTGCAGGTGGACAGGAAGGCGTTTCTCCGGCTGGCCGAAGAACGCTTCGATGCATTCGAGCAGCGGCGCGAACGATCCTCGAGGGAATGAGCATGGGCCCAGACACTCCGGTCATCGACATCGAGCAACTGGTGCGGCGCTTCGGACGCGCCGAGGCGGTCAACGGAATCGACCTGCGCGTGCAGCCGGGGCGCTGCTACGGGCTGTTCGGCCGGAACGGCGCCGGCAAGACCACCACGATCAAGTGCCTGTTGAACCTGCTCCGGCCGACGAGCGGACGCGTGCGTGCGTTCGGCCTCGACGTCTCGCGCCACGAGGTCGCGGTGCGATCGCGCCTGGCCTACGTGCCCGACAATGCCGCGTTCTATCCGTGGATGACGGTCCGCGGGACACTCGACTACTTCGCGTCGTTTCGCAGCCGGTGGAACAACGGGACCGAGCGCGCGCTGCTCGATCGCTTCGGACTGAATCCACGGCAGAAAGCTGGGACGCTGTCGAAGGGCCAGCGCACGCAGCTCGCCCTGATTGCTGCCGTCAGCGCCGAGCCGGAGCTGCTCGTCCTCGACGAACCAACGTCGGGCCTCGATCCGATCGTCCGCCGCGAGTTCATTCAGACGGTGATCGGTGCCTACCAGGACGGCGCGCCGGGCCTGCGCACGATTCTCGTGTCGACGCACCTCATCTCCGAGTTCGAAGGGCTGATCGACGAGTTCACCGTCATCGAGCAGGGCCGCGCGGTGCTCTCCCTCGATGCGGACGTCGCGCGCGAGCGCTACAAGAAAATCCACGCGACGTTCGCGCGAGACGTCGCAGATCTCGATCTGGGCGGTGCGCGTGTACTGAACCGGCGTGGCCGCGAGCTCGAGGTCGTGGTCAACGGCGACGCCGCGGACGTGCTCGAAAGGCTCCGCGCACGGTCACCGGAGTCGCTCGACGTGGAGGCGCTATCGCTCGAGGAGATCTTCGTGCACGCCGTGCAGCCCACGCCGGCGGGAGCGTGACCATGACTGCGCTAGCCCGCCAGCTTGCCAAGGAATACCGCGCCCTGCTGCCCGGCATCGTCACCGCCGCTGTCGCGGTTCTCATGTCGCGGCTGCCGATCGGCTCGGTTGGCGAGCTGGGCGCTCCGCTCTTCGTCATCGCGGCGATGTCGATCGGGGCGCTCGCCATCGGACATGAGTACACGACGCGCATGCTTCCGGTGCTCCTCGTCCAGCCGTGCCGGCGGGAGCGCCTGCTGCTTCTGAAGCTCTTCGCGGCCGCGTCAGTAGTCGTGCCGATGGGCTCGATTCTGCACTTCTCGCAAGGACGGCTGGACCCGCTGGTTCTTGAGGTGGCGGTGCTGCTGTCGCTCTCTGTTACGCCGCTGATCACGATGACGACGCGCAATCCGATGGCGGGAGTGGTATTCACGATGGCCGCTCCCGGGCTGCTGCTGCTCGTCCGCGTCGTCTCGTCGGCGCGCCCGAGCGCCGCACTCGACCTTGGGCTGTTTCACGACAGCTTCAGGCTCGCATGGCTGCGCGTCGGAACGATCTCGGTCGCTGCGGCCGGACTGCTGCTGACGTGGCGCGCGTTCACCCGCCTCGAAGTCGTCGACGAGCCACGCTCCTCTTACCTGCGACTTCCGGTCGTCCTGCGGAAACAAGCGCGCCCGGTACGTCGGCGTCGTATGTGGCTGCTCGTGGACAAAGAACTGCACTTGCAGCAACTGACGTTCACGATTGCCGCGCTCTATCTTGCCGTACGCATCTTCGTCGCTCTCCTCGTGCTGCCCAGTGAGAACGTCAACGACATCATTGTCGGAGTATCGGCTCTCCACGCAATCATGATTGCCGGCGCGGCGGGTGCGACGGTGAGCGCCGAGGAGCGGCATCTCGGGACGCATGAATGGCAGCTGCTGATGCCGGTATCGGCATGGCAGCAATGGGCGTTGAAAGTTGCCGTCGCCATTGGTCTGGCGCTATCGCTCGGGATTGCTCTGCCGGTGGGATTGTCAGCCGTGCTTCCAGGACCGGCGGTTCGCGAGCTCGTGTCACCCGTTATCGCGGCGGCCACGGTTATCGGGTTTACCGTGGGTACGATCTATCTATCCTCGATTTCATCCAGTGCCGTGTGGGCGTTCCTTGGCGGCGGGCCGGCCTTCCTCGCGGTGGTTTTATTCCTGAATGTGGTAGGCACGACATTGGCCGCGAATCCGGGGCGCACTTCGCGCGTCGGCCTCTCGCTCGACGTCGCAGTGCTCCTCGCCGACGTCGTCTTCATGCTGTGGGTCGCGCTGGCCAACCATCGTCGCGCCGACCGGTCATGGCGGCGAACGGCGGTGCAGGTGTGTGCCGCCGCAGCGGCGCTGATCGGACTGGCGGCAGCGCTGGGCGCATTCCCTCCGGTGTGACGCGCGTGCGACGTCAGGAGCCGTAGATCTCCTCGATCGCGTCGCGCCAGTTCGTCTCGATCGCCTTCCGGCGGATCTTCAGCGTCGGCGTCAGCTCGCCGGTCTCGATCGAGAACTCGCGCGGGAGCAGGCGGATTTTTTTGATCCGCTCGAAGGACGAGAGCTCCTGGTTGAGCGCCTCGACGATCTCGTCGTAGAGCGCGATCACGTCCGCGCGCGCGACCAGCTCGTCGCGCGGGGCGAGCGGACGCCCGAGATCGCGCAGCCGGCGTTCGAGCGCGGCGAAGTCCGGCACGATGAGCGCGGACGCGAACTTCCGCCGGTCGCCGAGCACGATTGCTTCGCTGATGAGCGGGCTCCGCTTCAGCGTCGCCTCGATCGGCTGCGGCGCGATCTTCTTCCCGCCCGAGGTGACGAGCAGGTCCTTCTTGCGGTCGGTGATCGTCAGGTAGCCGTCGGCGTCGAGCGTGCCGATGTCGCCGGTGTGGAACCAGCCGTCGCGCACAATCTCGGCGGTCTCGGCCGGCTTGTTGTAATAGCCGGCCATGATGTTCGGCCCGCGCGCGAGGATCTCGCCGTCCTCAGCGATCTTGAGCTCGATGCCGGGGATCGCCCTCCCGACCGACCCTGCACGCGCGGCGCCCGGGGGATTGCCGGTGAGCACCGGCGAGGTTTCCGTGAGCCCGTAGCCTTCGGTGATGGGCAGGCCGATGCCGTGGAAGAATTCCGCGACCGCGAGCGGCAGCGGCGCGCTGCCGGAGATCATCGTGTGCAGCCGCCCGCCGACGTTCTCGCGGATCTTCGTCCACACCAGCCGCTCGGCCAGCGCCGCTTCGAGCCTGAGGATGCCCGACAGCCGGCGACCGTTCATCTCCGCCTTCGCGCGGGCCTTGGCGACGTTGACGCCCCAGTGGAACAGCGTCCGCCGCGGCTGCGGCAGGTCGTGTCCCTTCTGCATGATGCGCGCCTCGAACTTCTCGTAGACGCGCGGCACGCCGGTCATCAGCGTCGGCCGCACCACCAGGATGTCGCGCGCCACCGTCTCGAGCGATTCGGCGAAGATGATGGTGACGCCGTTGAACAGCCCCACATACGCGAGCATGCGCTCGAACGCGTGGCTGAGCGGCAGGAACGACAGCGCGGTATCCGCGTCGTTGACGCGAATCACCGTCTGCGCCGCCAGCAGGTTCGACGTCAGGTTGGCGTGCGTCAGCATCGCCCCTTTCGGCTCCCCTGTCGTCCCCGACGTGTAGATGATTGCCGCGATCTGCTCCGGCGTGACGCTCTTCGCATCGTCGCGGAACGACCGTCCCGTGCCCCAGGCGTCGAGGAGCTGCCGGTGCCCGCGTTCGATGACGGAGGCGAGCGACAGCACCGACGGCGACGTCGACGCGACGTCGTCGAAGAGAATGACCGCTTCGAGCGCGGGCAGCTCGTGCCGCACGCGCTGGATCTTTTCGAGCTGCGCGGCCGACGAGACGAACGCGATGCGGACGGCAGCGTCCGCAAGGATGTAGCGGACCTGCGACGGCATCAGCGTTGGATAGACCGGCACGCTGATGGCGCCGAACGCGAGCAGCGCTAGGTCCGCGAGCAGCCACTCCGGCCGGCTC
>JBKPRU010000228.1:0-14020 GCA_046734675.1 Acidobacteriota bacterium | reverse complement strand
CCGGCGCGTCGTCTTCGACGGCCGCCTCCAGCCGTGGGTCAGCGGCAAGGACATCGTGCTCGAGCTGCTGCGCCGCTGGGGTGCGAAGCAGTCGCAGGGGATGTCGGTGGAGCTGGTGGACGCCGCGAAGCAGCTGCCGATCGCGTATCGGAACACGATCGCCAACATGATGGCGGAGGCGGAAGCGCTGAACGGCATCTTCGCTCCCGACGAGATCACGTACGAGTGGTACCGGCGCAAAGGGGTGGCGTCGCTGCCGTACCCGCCGATCGCACCAGGCGCGAACGCGCGCTACGAGATCGACGAGTCGGTGGATCTGTCCGCCGTGCGTCCGATGATCGCGAAGCCGTTCAGCCCGGGCAATGCCTTCGATGCGGAAGATGTCGCGCGCGAGCGGATCACGTTCGACAAGGCGCTGATTGGATCGTGCACCAACGGCAGCTACGACGATCTGCTGCAGGCCGCGCTCGTGCTCCGCGCGGCGCGCGATGCCGGCGTGAAGAAAGTCGATCGGGAGTTCCGGATCTTCCCGGGATCGGGCGGGGTCGGCCGCCAGATCGAGCAGCCTGACGCGCGTCTGGGCGGTGAGTCGATCGCGAATGTCTTCCGATCCGTCGGCGGTGAGATCCGCCAGTCGTGGTGCGGCCCGTGTTTCGGCCAGGGACCGGACGCGCTCTCGCCGGGTCAGCGCGCGATCACCTCGTTCAATCGCAACTGGCAGAACCGCATGGGCCTGGGCGGGGAAGGTTATCTCGCGAGCCCCGCCGTCGTCGCCGCGTCGGCGCTGGTCGGCTACATGGCGCCGCCGAGCGAGCTTGGCCTCGCCTGGGATCCGGAGCGCTTTGGCGTCTAGCCGTGTTGATGCTGGTATCGCTGCTCGTTGTATTCCTGCAGCGTCCGGTCACACCGGGCCTGATCGTCACGGGGTCGCAGTCGTTTTCCCCCGGAGTGCACATCGTCGCGTCACCCGACGCCGCGCATCCCGCGATCACGATCCGTGGATCGAACCTGACCGTTGATTTCAGCGGCGTCACGCTGAAGGGCATGCCCGACGGCACCGATCCCGACCGGTTCACAGGCGTCGCGGTGCTCGTGGACGGCGGTGACCACGTGACCATCAAGAACCTGAGGGCGCGCGGCTACAAGATCGGCATCCTGGCGCGGCGGACGAAGCGCCTCCACATCACCGGGTCGGATCTCAGCTACAACTGGAAGGCGCGCCTCTACAGCCTCGTCGAGCACGAGAGCCTTGCTGACTGGATGTCGTATCACCACAACGACAAGGACGAGTGGCTGGAGTCGGGCGCGGGCATCTACCTCGCCGACTCCGACGAGGCAGAGATCGACAACACGACGATCGTGCAGGGACAGAACGGCTTGATGCTCGCGCGCTCGAACAGCGCGCGCATCTGGAACAACACGTTCTCGTTTCTCTCCGGCGTTGGCATCGGCTTGTATCGGTCGAGCGGCAACACGATCATGCACAACCGCGTCGACTGGTGCGTGCGCGGCTACAGTCACGGCTTCTACAACCGCGGGCAGGACTCGGCAGGCATTCTCGTCTACGAGCAGAGCAGCCGCAACACGATCGCCTTCAACTCGGTGACGCATGGCGGCGACGGCCTGTTCCTCTGGGCCGGGCAGTCGACGATGGACACGGGGCAGGGCGGGTCGAACGACAACGTCGTCTACGACAACGATTTCAGTTTCGCGGCGACCAACGGCATGGAGGCGACGTTCAGCCGCAACGTCCTCTATGGCAATCGCATCGAGGAGTGCTGGCACGGGCTGTGGGGCGGCTATAGCTATGATTCGTGGATCGCGGCGAACCGCTTCGCGCGGAACACCGAGGCGATCGCGATCGAGCACGGCCAGGACAACCGGATCACCGAAAACCTGTTCGACGGCGACGAGACGGCCGTCCGCCTCTGGAAGAATCCCACGCAGGATCCGGAGTGGGGCTACCCGAAGCACCGCGACACGCGCAGCCGCGACTACGTCATCGCGGGCAATCGCTTCGTCGGCAACACGACCGCGCTGAAGATTACCGAGACGCAGAATGTACGCGTGCTGACCAACGAGTTCGAGAAGGTCGGGACGCTGGCGACGCTGGCCGGCGACACGCGCAACCTTGGCATCGGCGACGAGGTGACGGTCCCGGTGCGGCCGCGGCCGACGCTGGACCTCACGCTGCCGAAGCCGATCCCCGGCGCGATGGACGCGAAGATCCCTGACGCTGAGCGCCGCGGCCGCGACGCGATCATCGTCGACGAGTGGGGACCCTACGACTGGAAATCGCCGAAGCTCTGGCCCGAGGGACGCCCGGATGCGGTGCCGCTCACGCTGCGCGTGCTTGGCCCCCCCGGTACATGGAAGCTGGACTCGGTGCGAAACGTCGACGTGTCGCCGAAAGAAGGCCCGGTGCCGGGGAGCATCGTCGTCGGGCCGATCAGCGGCCGCCTCGCGGACTTCGAAGTCAGATTGATCTATCGCGGCGCGCGCGTCGTCAGCCCGCGCGGCGAGGTGATTGCCGCGGGGGAGCCGTACACGTTCTCGTATTCACGCTACTTCGTGCCTGCCGACTGGTCGATCCGCTACTACAGCTTCGACGAGCAGACGACGCCGCAACACGATCCCGCGTTCGCAGCCGCGATCGCCGGGACGCCGCTCAAGACGGAGCGCCGCGACCGTCTGGATTTCATGTCGGGGCGCGCGATTACCGAGGGTGTGCCCGCCGATCGCCTGGCACTGGTGGCCGAAGCGGGCGTCGATCTCCCGACGGGACGTTATGAGATCCGCACCATCTCCGATGACGGCATCCGTGTGTGGGTGGATGACGAGCGGATCATCGATCGCTGGACGCCGCACGAGTCCGCGATCGACACTGCGCAGATCGCGGGCGGCAAACACCGCCTGAAGGTGGAGTACTACGAGATTGGCGGCTTTGCCGAACTTCGGTTCGAGATATTGAGGCGATGATGACCTGGCTGACAGATCCTGGAGTGTGGATTGCCCTCACGACGCTGACCTTCCTCGAGATCGTCCTCGGCGTCGACAACATCATTTTCATCTCCATCCTGTCCGGCAAACTGCCGCAGGCGCAGCAGGCCAGGGCCCGGCGCATCGGCCTGCTGCTCGCCATGGGCACCCGCATCCTCCTGCTGTTTTCGCTCGCGTGGATCGTGCGGCTCACCGCGCCGCTCTTCACCGTATGGACCCAGGAAATCTCCGGGCGCGATCTGATCCTGATCGCGGGCGGTCTGTTCCTGCTCGCGAAGAGCACGCACGAGATCCACAACCGGCTCGAAGGGGAGGAAGGCCACGGTTCCGCGAGAGTGGCCTCGTCATTCACGTCCGTGCTGGTGCAGATCATGATGCTCGATATCGTCTTCTCGCTCGACTCGGTCATCACCGCGGTCGGCATGGTCGATCAGGTTGGCGTGATGGTCGCGGCGGTCGTCGTCGCGGTGCTGATCATGATGGTGTCGGCCGAGCCGCTCAGCGCGTTCGTGCACCGGCATCCCACCGTCAAAATGCTCGCGCTCAGCTTCCTGCTGCTGATCGGGTTGTCGCTCCTGCTCGAGGGCTTCGACCATCACATCCCCAAGGGCTACATCTACTTCGCGATGGGCTTCTCGGTGTTCGTCGAGATGATCAACCTGCGGATCCGGTCGAAAGCGGCGCCGGTGCATCTCCGCGAGGCGTACGTGAAGACGACTGAAACGCCGCGCGGGTCCGAGGCGTCTTAGTCTGAACCGGTCTCAGTACCGATGGAGGAGAACCGCTGATGAATCGATTCGCGCTCATTGCCGCGGCCGTGGCCGCGTTGTCCGTGTCTTCGTTCGCCCAGACGCCCGCACCGCAGCGACCCACCGCTCAGGCGCCGGCCGCCGGTCCGAATACCTGGCAGGTGGACACCGCACATTCGTCCGCGGGCTTCAGCGTGAAGCACATGATGGTGTCCACGGTTCGCGGGACGCTGGGTCCCGTGTCCGGCACGATCGAATACGACGGCAAGTCGGTGGAGAGCATCAAGGCGGACGTGTCGATCGACGTGAACGGCATCAACACCGGCAACACGAACCGCGATAACGATCTCAAGTCGGGGAGCTTCTTCGATGTCGCCAACCATCCGAAGGCCACGTTCAAGTCGAAGCGCGTGGAATCGTCCGGCGAAGGGACCTTCCGCCTGATTGGCGACTTGACGATCCACGGCGTGACGAAGGAAGTGGCGCTCGACGTCGACGGGCCCTCGCCGATCCTGAAGCAGCCGAACGGAACCCAGAAGGTCGGGGCCTCGGGCACGACGAAGCTGAATCGCCGCGACTTCAACCTGCAGTACAACCGGATGGTGGAAGCCGCCCCGGTCGTCGGCGACGAGATCACCGTCCAGATCGACATCGAGGCGAACAAGAAGTAACGTGTCGCCGGGTCTGAAGACCCGGCCTACGTGGGAAAGCAATTCAGGTGTAGGGCGGGTCTTTAGACCCGCCGGAGTGGATTCGATGATGCGACTGCTGATCCTCGCTGTCGCCTTGCTCATGACCGACGCGGAGCAATCGCCCGCGCCGGTGCCCGTCCTCGTCGAACTCTTCACGTCAGAAGGCTGCTCGAGTTGTCCCCCGGCCGACGCGCTGCTCAGCGCGTTGTCGAAAGGGTCAGTTCCCGGCGCGCTCATCGTTCCGCTCGGCCTCCACGTCGACTACTGGGACGAGCAGGGCTGGAAGGATCCGGCGTCGATGCCGCAGGCCACGGCGCGTCAGAGCGCCTACGCGCTCGCGCTCGGCAACGGCGACCGCATTTACACGCCGCAGCTCGTCGTCGACGGGCGTGACGAGATGATCGGCACCGACACGGCCGCAATCCGCAAAGCGGTGACGAAAGCATTGGGGACGCCGCACGCGAGCGTGGCGCTGCGCCTTGCTCGCGACGGCGACGCGCTCGTCGCGCGTACGACCATCGCGAACCTTCCGCCGGACGCCGCCAAGGAACGCGTCGACGTCGTGCTTGCCGTCACCGAGGACGGCCTCACCAACGTCGTGAAGCGCGGTGAGAACGCCGGACGCACGCTGCATCATGACGCGGTCGTCCGATCGCTCACACCGATCGGCCGGATCGACGCGGCGGGCGAGGTGAGCGGACGCACGACGCTGAACCGCGCCTGGCCTCGCGACCGCCTGCACGCGATCGTGTTCCTGCAGGGACGCAAATCCCAGCGGATCTGGGGATCCGCCCTCACTGCCGTCGCGGACGCATCGCCGGAAAACCGACATTGACAGGGGTGAAGCCGGGGCGAACAATCGCGTGATGATCGCCGTGCTGCTCGCCCTCCTGCCATTCGTCCAGCCGCCGCTGCCCGCGGATCATCCGCCGATCGCCCCGCGTGCCTACGTGCCCGAGCGGGTCTACGACACGCAGCGCAAGACCTTCGCCGACTTCGAGATGATGCTCGCGGATCTCGCGCGCGCGGACGTCGTGTTCGTCGGCGAGCAACACGACGACGCGAACACGCATGCGCTCGAGGCCGCGCTCATCGACGGGCTGCTCCGTCGGCATGCGACGGTCAGCGTCGGCATGGAGATGTTCGAGCGCGACGTGCAGGATGCGATCGATCAGTACGTGCGCGGCGCGTCGACCGAACAGCAGTTCCTGGCCGCGTCGCGCCCCTGGCCGCGCTACGCGACCGACTACCGGCCGATCGTCGAGCTCGCCCGCGCCGGCAACCTGCGCGTGATCGCGTCGAACGTGCCACGCCGCATCGCGACCGACATTTCCAAGAGAGGTTTACCGGCGCTCGACGACCTCGGATCGGACCGCGCGCTGGCCGCGCGCGATCTCGAATGTGCGACCAGCGGCGACTACTACACGCGGTTCATCGAGGAGATGGGCGCTCATCCCGCGTCAGGCGATGCGAACGCGAGCGACACCCAGGCCAAGCACGATCGGTTCTATCTCGCGCAGTGCGTCAAGGACGAGACGATGGCGGAGTCGGTTGCGGAGGCCTTCCGTGGCGCCGCCGGTCCGCGCACGACCATCGTGCACTTCAACGGCGCCTTCCACAGCGACTACCGCGAAGGGGCCGCCGAGCGCACGCGGCGACGCCTGCCGGGACGCCGGATCGCCGTCATCTCGATCACTCCTGTCGAGGACCTCGACACGCTCGCGCCCGACGATGAAGATCTGAAGCAGGCGGACTATCTGGTGTACACCGTCAAGAATCGGTGATCAATTTAGCGCCAGTGAACTGACGTACACGGAGAGATCGGAGAGTGCGGAGAGAACGGCTATCTGGTTTTTGTTTGTTAAAAACACACCGTTCTCTGCGGGCTCTCCGTCCTCTCCGATCCTCGTGAGTTCACAGGCGTCGCAAACTCACCGCAGCCGCTCTGACATATCCGCGATCACATACGTCATGACCGCAATCGCGGCGGTCGAACGCGCGAGGTCCTGGGGATCGATCTTGTCGACCGTATCCGCGGGCGTGTGGTGGATGAGGAAGTAGTCCCCCTCCACTTCGAGCGCCATGGCCGGAATGTTCGCCTGCTGCACGCTCGGGCCGATGTCGGCGCCGCCGCCGCTCGGGCCGATCCAGTCTGCGCCGAGTGAGGCGAGCAGCGTGGCGACGTCGCGCACCTTCGTGCGCGCGGACTCGCTGCCGCTGAACCCGAAGCCGCGCGGCCGGAACACGCCGCCGTCGGACTCGAGCATCATGACGTGGCTCGCGAGCTCCGATTCGTGCTGGTCGCGATAGGCGAGCCCGCCGCGTCCGCCGTTCTCTTCGTTAGTCCACAGCACCACGCGCACGGTGCGCCGCGGCCGCAGGTTCAGCTTCTTCATCAGTCGCAGCGCTTCCCACGTCGCGATACACCCGCCGCCATCGTCGGTCGACCCGGTGCCGACGTCCCAGGAATCGAAGTGGCCGCCAATGACGACGACTTCGTCGGGACGCTCGCGGCCCCGGATCTCGCCGACGACGTTCGCCGAGTCGGCGTCGGGGAGGAAGTGCGCCTCCATCGTCAGCTTCAGACGCACTTTCGTGCCGCGATCGACCATCCGCTGGAGCCGCGCCGCGTCCTCGCCAGTGACGGCGGCGGCCGGGATCTGCGGCTGGCCGTCCGTGTAGGTCAGCGTGCCGGTGTGCGGGGTGCGAAGTCCGACGGGCCCGACGGCGCGGACCAGCATCGCGACCGCGCCCAGCGCCGCGGCGCGTGACGGCCCGTTCGTCCGGTAACGGACCGTCTCGCCGTAGGTCGTGAAGGGCACGTTGAAGAGGACGATGCGTCCGTTGACGCGATCGCGCGACGCTTCGAGCTCCTCGAAGCTGTGAACGACGACGAGATCGGCCTCGATGCCGGCCGGCGGCGTGCCAATGCTGTTGCCAAGTCCCAGCAGGGCGAGCGGCTGGGGAATCGCGCCGACGATCTCGAGGCTCTCGCGACCGCGCACCCAGTGCGGCACCTTTACCGGCTCCGCGTGCACGTTCTCGAGGCCGTCGCGGGTCATTTCGTCGAGCGCCCACTTGATCGCGGCCGCGAGGTTGGCCGAGCCGCTCAGCCGCGGACCGAAGGTATCGCCGAGATAGGCGAGGCGCTGCCAGGCCGCATCGGTCGCAAGCGCCTCACCGATCAGGCGTGCCGCCGGCTCGTGGTACGGCGCGATCCACTCGGGCGCCGGCCTCGGTCGGGTGTCGGCAGCCGGCGCAGGGAACTGGGGCTTCCGCCTGAAGGCGGAAACTACGGAGGCGGAAGCTGCACTCTCAGCGCCCGTAGCTTCCGCCTTCAGGCGGAAGTTCTCCGGGGTGATGAACAGGAGCATGAGTACCAGGAACAGGGCCGAACGGCGTACGAACATCCCGTGATTATAATGTCCGCCTTTCTGGTCATGGCGGCGCCACTCGAACTCGTACTTCAGAACACCGGGCGCATGCTGACGATCTCGCCCGGGCAGACCATCACGGCGGGGCGCACCTCTCACTGCGAGCTGCAGCTCGAGGACCCGGCGGTATCGCGCCGCCACTGCTCGATTGCCTACGCAGACGACGGGCTGCACGTGCGTGACCTCGATTCGGTGAACGGCACCTTCATCAACGATCGCGCGGTGAGCGACGGCGTGGCCCAGGCCGGCGACATCATCCGCCTCGGCGCCACGGCCATCGAAGTGCGGGATCCGTTGCCGCGCGACGACCGCTCGCGCGCCCGCACCGCCGCCGTGATGCACGACGAGGGGACGATCCAGTCGGTCATCCAGCGCCGCATCGAGCCCTCGAACCTCGAGTGGCTGACCACCAGCGAGGCGCCCGGCGCGGCGGAAAACGCGCTGCTGCAGCGCGCGCAGCGCCACCTGTCGATGCTCCATCGGGTCAGCGAAGTGCTGTCGAAGGCCCGCGACCTCGACGAGCTCTCCGACACGACCCTGCGGGCGATCCTCGAAGTCCTGCCGGCGGATCGTACCGCGATGGTCCTGCGCCGCGACGATCCGCAGAGCGGCCAGCCGGAGGTGGCGGCGGCGCGGACGCGCATGGCGACGTCGAACCCATTCACGGTCAGCCGGACGCTCGTGTCCGATGTGATCGAGAAGGGTGTGTCGGTGTTCGCGCATGACGCCAGCAGCGACGTCCGGTTCAGCACCGGCGACAGCATCATCGGCCAGCGCGTCCGCGCGGTCATGTGCGTGCCGCTCCGCACGACCGATCAGATCCTTGGCGCCATTTACGTCGACAGCTTGAGCGGCGCCGGCCGCTTCAACGAGGCCGACCTCGAGCTGCTGGCCGCGATCGGCAACCAGGCGGGCGTCGCCCTCCACCGCGTCCGCCTGATGGGCGAGCTCGAGCGGCTGCTGCTCGACATGGTGAAGGCGATCACCGCGACCATCGATGCGCGCGACGGCTACACGCACAGGCATTCGGAGCGCGTCGCCTCCCTCGCCGGGCAGCTGGCCCGCGAGCTCGGGTTGAACGACGACGTGCGGCAGCGCGCGCAGCTGTCCGCGCTGCTGCACGACGTCGGCAAGATCGCGGTGCCCGACGCCATCCTCAACAAGCCGGCGGTCCTGACCTCGGAGGAATACACCGAGATGCAGAAGCATCCCCTGCACGGCGCGCGCATTCTCGGCAACATCGAGAGCGCAACCGTCAAGGCGGTGCTCCCCGGCGTGCAGTACCACCACGAGAAGTGGGACGGCACCGGGTATCCCGAAGGGCTCGCCGGGGAGGCGATTCCACTTCTCGGCCGGCTGCTCGGGGTCGCCGATTTCTTCGACGCGTTGACCTCGTCGCGCGCGTATCGTCCCGCGATGACGCCGGAAGAAGCGATTGCGCTCGTCGCCAAGGGCGCAGGCACGCACTTCGATCCCGCGATCGCCGCGGCCGCCGTGCGCTTGTTCGAGCGCGGCGAGCTGCTCGCCGACGAGACGACGTCGATGATCGCGCGCCTCGAGGAGTAATGGACTGGCTGCTGCGCCGTCTGCGCGGACGCGGCCGGTCCGACGCGCCGCTGGTCTGCTACCTGCGCGAAAACGGGCCGATCGCCTACACGCTCACACTGTTCGATCCCGATCCGCGGCCGCGCGTCGACGCGATGCTCGACAGCGGGCTGACGTGGTACTGGCGCAGCGTCTCGACCTCCGCCGACGCGGGGGACGCGCGCGAATGGACGCATCTGACGCGATGGTCGATGGCGGCGCTGCTGACCGATCTCGCCGGCACTCAGTCCGACGGCACCCGCGCGGTCGCCATCGTCGGCATCGACGCCGCCGATGCGCCGACCGATGTTTCCGACGACCACGTCGCTTCCTGGGTCCGCGGCTTCGTGTCCGACACACGCGGCCCGCTCCACATCGTCATCCGCGCCCGTCCTGACATCGTGTTCGTCGCGCAGCAGCCGCCGGAACCGGTGCGCGAGCTGCTCTACGCCTGGGGGATCGACCGCGCCAAGGCGGAGCGGCGCTCCTATGCGCGGTTGGACGGGCGCAGTCTCGAGACGTGGCTGCGCTCGTTGACGCCCGGGTGATCACAACGCAACACGATGACGCCCGCTGTGCAGGTAATTCATCGTCTGCACCGTGAGCATGACGAGGAAGTCTGACTTGGCGCGTTCCTCGGGACCTTTGAGGCGGAGATTGAGCTCGTTGGCGCGGCGGACCATCGCTTCGATCACCTGATCGATCGTGTACTGATACTCGCCCGTCCAGCTCGCGACCATGCGGCGCACGTCCCGGCGCACGCGCGCGATGAAGCGCGCCGCTTTCATGTTCCCCGCGTCCTCGGGACGATCCGAAAACAGCCGGCGCAGATCGCGGTCGTAGAAGTCGGGGTGGAGCAGGCCGTAGTGCCGGCGCTTGCGCCCGTAATGCGCGCGCAAGGTCTTGCGGATCGACTGGATCGGATCGACCTTGCGCCGGGTGTGCACCAGCATCGGCTTGCCGGTGAGCTCCGACATCAGCGCGTCCATGTATTCGAGCTTCTTGAGCGCCGGCCAGTCCACGTAGCGCACCCGCCAGTCCGACTGCGGGTTGAGCCACACGGCGAACGTCTCCGCGAAATCCTCGTCGGGATGGCTCTGCGCGTACCAGCTATCGAGATGGAGCACGAAGCTTTTGCTGTAGGGACGCGGCGTGTAGTACTCGGGGTAGGCCTTGTACGACGGGCCGAAGACCTGCTGGCGGCGGCGGCGCAGCCGGAGCTTGTAGGCGTTGTCGATCGCGTGCCCCGCCTCGTGCCGCAGGATCTGCATGCACCACTCGGGAGTGCCCCCTTCCACTTCGAGCATCTGCGCCCGCTCGAGTTTCTCGAGCCGCGGATGCGCGAGGTAGAAGGGGATCGCCACACCGGGGACGCCGTCCGGCGTGAACCACTCGTCCGAGAGCCAGAAGTGCGGGCGGAACTCGGGCAGTCCGCGCGCCTGGACCTCCTGGTCGAGCTCGGCGATGCGCTGTTCGAGCACGCTCCCCTCGATGGCGAGGCCGAGCTGGCAGACGTGGAGGTCGAGGAGCTTCTCGTCGGGCCACCCGGCCCACTCGTCCACTGGTATCACGGGCAGTTTCGAGGCCATGAACCCTGAAGTGTAGCGCCCATGCCTCGAATTGATACACGGCCGCGTTTGTGGTATACCGGCTAGACCATCCCCAGCAGCCCCGCGTTTCGAACGGGCCCAAGTCGCGCCCTAGGAGCAACGTTTATGAAATTGGTGTGTCACATCGCATTCGCCGCGGTGGCGCTGGCGAGTGCGCCGGCCGGCGCGCAGCAGCCAACGCCCCCGGCCGGCCAGACGAGCGGCACGCAGGCGCAGTCGCAGACCCCGGAGCAGAAGCCCGAGGAGCCGCAGAAGTACGAAGAGACCGTCGTCGTGACCGCCTCCAAGACCGAAGAGAAGCTCGTGAATGCGCCCGCCACGATGACCGTCATCGGCCAGGAAACGATTCAGAGCGCGCCCAGCCAGAACTTCGCCGAGCTGCTGCGCGCCGTGCCCGGGGTCAACATGACGCAGGTCTCCGCGCGCGACATCAACGTCACGTCGCGCGGCGCGACGAGCACGCTGGCCACGGGGCAGCTCGCGCTGCTCGACGGCCGCAGTCTTTATCAGGACTTCTTCGGGTTCGTGATGTGGGACTTCCTGCCGGTGAACCTCAACGAGATCAAGCAGGTCGAAGTGATCCGCGGACCCGCCTCCGCGGTGTGGGGCGCGAACGCGCTCTACGGCGTCGTGAACGTCATCACCAAGGCGCCGCGTGAGATGCCCGGCACGAGCTTCACGATTGGCGTCGGCGGCTTCGATCGATCCACGAAGAGCTGCGAGAACACCGCCAACTGCTCGCAACAGAGCGCCGGTTCGCTCTTCTACGTCAGCGGCACGCACGCGCAGGCGCTGAACGATCGGTGGTCGTTCAAGCTGTCAGCGGGCGGCTACACGCAGGATCCGATGGCGCGTCCCGCGCCGAACACGCCGATCCCGTGCGACAACCCCGACGTCTGCTTCGGGACGAAAGCGAATTACCCGAACTTCAACAACCAGGGGACGACGCAGCCGAAGTTCGACGGGCGGGTCGACTACGACTTCCCCGATGGCAAGCGGCTCGCGATTTCCGCCGGCGTTGCCGGCACCGAAGGCATCATGCACTCGGGCATCGGGCCGTTCGACATCAACAGCGGCTCGGTCATGAGCTACGGGAAGGCGAGCTTCACGAAGCAGGGCTTCCGCGCCGGGTTCTTCACCAACATTCTCGACGGTGACGCGAGCAACCTGCTGACCGTCAACCAGGTGGGGCAGCCGATTGGCTTCAACTTCGCGACCAAGACGTTCGACTTCGAGGCGTCGAACGTGCAGACCTTCCAGCAGAAGCACGTCGTCACCTACGGCGGCAACCTGCGGTTCAACGCGTTCGATCTGTCGCTCGCACCGCTGGCCGACAACCGCACGGAAGGCGGCGTCTACGTGCAGGACGAGATCTTTCTTGCGAACCCGGTCCGCCTCGTGGCCGGCGCGCGCGTCGATCGGTTCGATTATCTCGACAATGTCGTGTTCTCGCCGCGCGCGACGCTGATGCTGAAGCCGTACGAGAACCACACGCTGCGCCTCTCGTACAACCGCGCCTATCGCTCGCCGTCGGTGATCAACAACTTCCTCGACGTCACGATCGCCGAGCCGATCAACCTTGGCGCGTTCTCGCCGCTGCTTGCCGGCCGCACGTATCTGCTGCCGGTGCGCTCGGTCGGCAACGAGATCCTCAACGCGCCGTTGAACGAGACGTCGGTCGACGCCTACGAAATCGGCTACACCGGCGTCGTCGCGGACGGCCGCGCGGTGTTGAGCGCGGCCTTCTACGTGAACCGCACGAACGACGACATCCTGTTCACCGAAGACGCGACCGCGCGCTGGACGGCGACGAACCCGCCCCCCGGCTGGCCGCTGCCGCCGGCCGTCATCAACCTCGTGCCGGGCGCAAGCTTCCCGGCGCTGTTCACGTACCGCAATCTTGGCAAGACGACCCAGAAGGGGATCGAGCTGGGCGTCAACTCGCGGGTGCAGTCGTACCTGAACGTGTTTGCGAACTACTCGTTCCAGGCCACGCCCGACGTGAACTTCCCGAATGTGCCGAACCCGCTCTCCGAGGTGAACCTGCCGGCGAAGAACCGCGTCAACATCGGGTTCAACTACAACCGCAGCCGCTGGCTGGGCGACATGACCGTGACCTACAGCGACAGCGCCTACTGGCAGGACGTGCTCGACGACCGGTATCACGGGACGACCGACTCCTACACGCTCGTCAATGGCGGCGCCGGCTTCAAGTGGGCCGCCAACAAGCTGACGACGTCCGTGAAGGTCATCAACCTCTTCAACCAGGAAGTCCAGCAGCACGTCTTCGGCGACATCCTGAAGCGCCAGGTCGTCGGAGAGCTGCGCGTGAATTTCTAGGCGAAGTATCGAAGGAGGACGACGAGTCGAAGGAGCCGCTGTTGACCCGGCGGCAGCGGAGAACGTGTAATGATCCTTCGACCCTTCGTTTCCTTCGATTCTTCGTGATGAAACTCATCGCCATTGATATAGACGGGACGCTGCTCGATCCCCACGGTCAGATTCCTGCGGCCAACCTCGATGCGATCGCGCGTGCCATGGACGCGGGCGTCGGCGTCGCGCTTGCCACCGGCCGCCGCTACGATTTTGCGCGATCGATCTTCGAGCAGCTCCCGGAACAGGTCACGCTCATCCTCAGCAACGGCGCCGTCGTGAAGACGCGGGCGGGCGAGACCATCGTCCGTCACCTGCTGCCGCGCGAGATCGCGCGCGACGTGCTGCGACGGACGCCACAGCATCGCGGGACGACCGCGGTGCTCTTCGACCGGCCGCGCGCCGGACAGATCGTCTACGAGACCGTCGACTGGGATCATCCCCTCCATCGCGCGTTCTTCCGCGCGAACCGCGAGTTCATCGCCACGATGCCGCTGGAGGAAGCGCTCACGGAGGATCCGTTGCAGGTGATGTTCACCGGGCCGTGCGCCGAGATGCGGCAGCTGTACGACGAGCTC
>JBKPRU010000227.1:0-7896 GCA_046734675.1 Acidobacteriota bacterium | reverse complement strand
AGGTGACGGCCATCATCACCATCGGCGCGGACGTCCCGCACGGCGTCCATGCGTTCCGCATCGAGACGCCCCTCGGCGTGTCGAACCTGCTGCGGTTCGCGGTGAGCGCGCTGCCGGAGACGCTCGAGCGCGAGTCGAAGGAGGCGCGCGCGGCACAGCAGGTCGCGCTGCCGGCGGCGATTGTTGGCGCGCTCAGCGCTGCCGGTGACGTCGACCGCTACACCTTCCAGGCGACCGCGGGTCAGGATCTCGTGTTCCAGGTGGTCGCGCGGGCAATCGGCTCGCGGCTCGACAGCGTGCTGCGCCTGCTCGACGCACGCGGCGCGGTGATCGCGGAGAACAACGACCTCGACTTGAGCCGCGACGCGGTCCTGACATGGCATGTCGCGGCCGCCGGCGCCTACACGCTCACCATCGAGGACGTGGAGCACGGCGGCGGCAAGCAGGGTTACGGTTACCGCATCTACGCGGGCGCGCTTCCATTCATCACGTCCGCGTTCCCGCTTGGCGTCTCGGCCGCAGACGGCGGGACCGTGACGTTGACGGGCGTCAACCTCGGCGCCGCCGCGAGCGCGAGGGTTGCCGCGAACCCATCCGCGCGCGGCGCTGCGACCGTGCCGCTGTCGGTCACGGCCCCAGGCGCACCGGCGCTGAACCGGAAGACGGTTGCGCTCGGCCGCTACGCGGAAGCGGTGGAAGCGGAACCGAACGACGAGATCGCGACCGCCCAAAAGCTGACGATCCCGTCAACCGTGAACGGACGCGTATGGATCGACACCGGCAAGACCGCAGACGCGCCACACGAGACGCGCGCTGACGCCGACCTGTTCCGGTTTTCCGCGCGCAAGGGACAGAAGATCATCTTCGACGTCACCGCGCAGCAGCTCGGCTCGCCGCTCGATTCAATCATCGACGTGCTCGACGTGAACGGCCACCCCGTGCCGCGCGCCACCATCCGCTGCCTGGCGCAGACGGAGATTTCGCTCAACGATCCCGACTCGAACCGCCGCAGGATCCGTCTCGCCGCGTGGAACGAGATCGACATCAACGACTACCTGATGGTCGGCGACGAGCTGCTGCAGGTCGCCTCGATGCCCACCCATCCCGACGACGACATCCAGTTGAAGAGTTATCGCGGCGGCCGGCTCACTTACCTCGATACGTCGGCACGCAACCATTCCGTCGGCGAGGCGGTCTACAAGGTCGAAGTGCACGCAGCGAACGCACGGCTCGAGCCGAACGGAATGCCAATCTTCCGCGTCGACTACGTCAACGACGACGGCGGGCCGCGGTTCGGAGGCAAAGACTCGAGGCTGCACTTCGAGGCGCCGGCCGACGGCGACTACATCCTCCGGCTGCGCGACGTGCGCGGGCTACAGGGCGGGCGCTTTGCCTATCGGCTGACCGCGCGGGAGCCGGCGCCCGACTTCGAGGTCACGTTCGATCCAAAGTCCTTCAACATTCCGCGCGGCGGCCGCGTGTCGTTGACCATCACGGCCGACCGCAGGGACGGCTTCGACGGCCCGATCGAGGTCGCGCTGCACGATCTGCCGCCCGGCATCACCGCGACCTCCGGCACGATTCCCGCCGGCGCGGACACGACGGTGCTGATGGTGTCAGCGGCGGACGACGCGTCGTTCGAGGGACGGACGGCAACGCTCCCGTCGATGTGGCGGACAGCGTACGAGGTGCGCGGCGTCGCGGCGCTGAAGCTCTCTGCGCGCGCGACGATCGGCGGCACAGAGGTGACGCGCGACGCCGAGATCATGGATCCCGTCAGCGTCGTCGCGCTCGCGCCGAAACCGGATCTCGTCGTCACGACCAACACGCAGCAGATCGAGCTGGCGCCGGGTCAGGAGGTCACGCTGACCGTCAGCGTGGAGCGGCGCAACGGCTTCACCGGCCGCGTGCCCGTCTCGGTCATGAACCTGCCTCACGGCGTCCGCGTGGACGACATCGGCTTGAACGGCGTGATGATCACGGAGCAGGAAACCAGCCGCACCATGCACATCGTTGCCGAGCGATGGGTCGAGCCGCAGGCGCAGCCGATTCTCGTGGTCGGGCGTGTCGAAGTGAACTCGCCGCTGCGCAACGAATCGGCGGCGCTGCCGGTGCAGTTAGTGATCAAGCGTCCCGTGACAACGGCTGAACGGTGAGGCGGGAGTCTGGCGGGTTGCGAACAACGCCAGCGTAGTGACGGTAGGGCGCCTCTTTAGAGAGAGGCGCCGTCGTGGAGGCGCACCTAAAGGTGCGCCCTACCGCAGAGGCGCTTCGTCGGTCGGCGGGTCTGAAGACCCGCCCTACGTGGGTCACGCGCGACGTGGGTCACGCACGCGTCACGCGACGTTTGTTTCACGTAGGCCGGGTCTTTAGATCCGGCACATCGGCAGTCCGGAAACCGTCAGCTGGCAACCGGCCACCGATCCTCAGCTCTCGACGCGCCCCTTGCCCTCGACGATCGTCACGTAGCGATCGATCGGCAGGTCGGTGATGCGCTCGACGCGGCCGCTCGGCTGCGGCCACTTGATCTCCACCCAGTTCAGCTTCGCCGCGGGACCGATGCCCAGCACCTCGCGCATGTCGTGCGACGAAAGGTAGCTCCCGCCGTTCGACTTGTACCGCGTGCGCACGACGTCGCCGTACGACCACGTGATGGTCGCGCCAATCGCATCGCGGTTGCAGCTCGTGCCCTGGAGGCGGATGCCCAGCCAGTGGTTGCCCTCGCCGGCGTTGTTCTTCAGCAGCACCGGCGGGCCGCCGTTGTTGCCGACGAGCACGTCGAGGCGGCCGTCGTTGGTGTAGTCGCCGACGGCGAGACCGCGCGCCGGGAACATCCTCGTGAACGCCGGGCCTCCCTGCGCGCTGACGTTCGTCAGCTTCGTCCCGTCGTGATGGAAGAGCAGCAGCGGCTCCTTGTACTTCACCTGCTGCGAGTAGTTCTCGATCATGTCGTCGGGATGGCCGTTGGCGAGGAACAGGTCGACGAGCCCGTCGTTGTCGTAGTCGAAGAACTTCAACCCCCAGCCGCTCAGGAGGCGCGTCGCCTGGGCGATGCCGTGGGTGCCGGCAACGTCGGTGAAGAACTCGTTGCCGTTGTTCCGGTAGAGCGAGAACATCTCCTGGTCGACGTTGGCGACGAACAGATCCTGCTTGCCGTCGCCGTTGATGTCGGTGGCGTCGACGCCCATGCCCGAGCGCGGCGTGCCGTTGACGCTGAAGCCGACCTCCGCGGCCAGTGCGATCTCCTCCCACTTGCCCTTGCCGCGATTCGCGAACAGGAAGTTCTGCACCGTGTCGTTGGCGACGAACAGATCCATCAGCCCGTCGTTGTTGATGTCGGTCGCGACGACCCCGAGCGCCTTGCCCTTCGCGCGCTGAATGTCGGTGCCGCTACTCACCTCGCTGAACGTCCCGTCGCCGTTGTTGTGAAAGAGCAGGCTCGGCGTCGGCTTGAACACGCGGGGGATGCAATAAAAGCGCTTCCCCAGCTTGTTGTCGCCGCAGAACACGTTGCTGGTGGGTGAGAACTCGACGAAGCTGCAGAGAAATAGATCGAGCTTGCCATCGTTGTCGTAGTCGAACCACACGCCGCTCGTCGTCCAGCCGGGCGCCGCGACGCCGGCCTTGTCGGTCACGTCCGTGAACGTGCCGTCGCCGTTGTTGTGATAGAGCGTGCAGCGGCCGTAGGCGGTCACCAGGATGTCGGCGTAGCCGTCGTTGTCGTAGTCGGCGACGGCGCAGCCCATGCCGAATTCCTTGCCGCCCGCGACGCCGGCCTTGTCCGTGACATCGGTGAACGTGCCGTCACGGTTGTTCTTGTAGAGGGCGTTCTTCAGCGGCGCCGACGGCTTGTAGAAATCGCTGGCGCCGCTGTTCACCATGAAGATGTCGACCCAGCCGTCATTGTCGTAATCGAAGAACGCGACGCCCGGGCCCATGGTCTCGGGCAGATACCGGTTTGCCGACATCGCGTTCTCGTGCACCCACGTGATGCCGCTCGCCGACGGGAGCACTTCCTCGAAGATCGTCCCGGCGCCGGCGAGCGGTGCGTTGAAGAACGACGGGCGAACCGCCGCCGAGGCACCGGCGAGGCCGAGAAGGCGCAGAAACTGACGGCGCGATGGGACGATGAGCGGCGATCGGTTCATTCGTTTCAACTAACCCCGGCGTAATCCGTGTCCATCCGTGTGAATCCGTGGTGGGTGGATCCATCGTAACATCGCATTCGATGCCGCTTGCGTTCCGGATGTCCGCGTCGTGCCTCATCTTCACCATCGGACTCGCGACCTTCGTTGCGGCCGATCGGCAGGCCGCCCCCGCGGCCCCGCCGGCGACGCAAGCGGCCGCCGCGCAGGCCGACGAGGCGCTGGCCCGCGCCACCTGCGGCACCTGCCACGCGTTTCCCCCGCCCGACATCCTGCCGCGCGGCGTCTGGCGCGACGAGTTCGTGCGGATGATGTTCATCCGCGAAGGCCGGCAGCCTCCGGTCGGCCGTCCCGAGGTCGTGTATCGCACCGTGCAGCTGCCGCCGGACTTCGAACGCGTGCTCCCGTTCTACACGTCGCGCGCGCCGGAGCGGCTTCCGGCGCCGGAGCCATGGCCCGACCCGGGTGAATCACCCGTCAAGTTCACGCGGCGCGGACTGTCGGTCGCCGACATGCCCGACACGCCGGCGGTGTCCAACGTACGCCTCGTCGACTTCGACGGCGACAAGCCTCTCGACATTCTCGGCACCGACATGCGCCAGGGCGTCGTCTTCAGCGGCCGTGCGACCGGGACGACGCTGTCGGTGGTGGCGAGCATCCCGCACCCGGCCCACGTGACGCTCGCGGACCTCGACGGCGACGGCATCCAGGATCTGCTGATCGGCGATCTCGGCGAGTTCTTCCCGGCGGATCACGACAAGGGCGCGGTCATCTGGATGCGCGGTCTCGCGAATCGCAAGTTCGGCGCGTTCTGGCTCGATGGATGGCCGCGCGTGGCCGACGTGGAAATGGGCGACTTCAACGGCGACGGCAAGAACGATCTCGCCGTTGCGGCGTTCGGCTGGCGCAAGACGGGGCGCATCTCGATCGTCGAGAACCGGACCGTCAAGCCGACGCAGCCGGTGTTCGCGAACCACACGATCGATCCGCGGCCTGGCGGCATTCATGTGATTCCGATCGATCTCAATCGCGACGGCAAGATGGATCTCGTCGCGCTGCTCGCGCAGGAGCACGAAACCGTCGTCGCCTACATCAACAAGGGCACCGCTGACTTCACCTTCGAGCCGCAGGTGATCTACAAGGCGCCGCATCCGAACTGGGGTTCATCGGGCATCGAGCTCGTCGATCTCGACAAGGACGGCGATCTCGACGTCCTCCTGACCCACGGCGATACCTTCGACGATGGACTGGTGAAGCCGTATCACGGCATCCAGTGGCTCGAGAACACCGGCAGCTATCCGTTCGTCGAGCACACGCTGGCGCAGATGCCGGGTGTGCATCGCGCGCAGGCCGTGGACGTCGACGGCGACGGCGATCTCGACATCGTCGCCTGCGCGCTGCTCGCGAACGGTTCGGACGTCGACGAGAAGACGGTGCCAGCGCTCGTGTGGCTCGAGCAGACGAAGCCGGGCACATACGTGCGGCACACGATCGAGATGGGATTCCCGCGGCATGCCACCCTCGACGTCGGCGACATCGACGGCGACGGCGATCCCGATATCGTTGTCGGCTATTTCTCCGTGGAGAAGGCGGCGGGGGCGTGGGTCGACGTGTGGACGAACGGGCGGAAGCAGCCGATGTAGCGCGCTATCGGAATACCGAGAGAACGGCGCGCGGGCAGTGGCAGCCGCCCGCACGCCGATCGTGACACTATCCGAGCAGCCCGAGAATCTGATTCAAGATACCCGCGATCTGAGTCATCACCGTCGGTGTCGTCGACTGGGGATCCAGCAGACCGGTGATCGCGCAGAGTAGGTTGCCGAGCAGGTTGCCCGCGCCCGTCTCGCCGGTGATGTTGAGCACGACCTGATTCAGGTCGACGACCAGGCCGAGCAGATCGAGGTGCAGCGGTCCGAGAACGAGGTTCAGGATGTCGCAGGTCGCCTGCGTTCCCACCGCCGCCGCCGATACCGCCGCCGCGGCCGTTCCCAGGGTCGTTCCGTTGATCGACTGAACGGGTGCCGTAACGCTCTGAACGACGGTTCCCACAACGGCGCCGGTGGTCGACGTGACGATACCGGTGAGCACGCCGTTCGCCTGAAGGACGCCGGCGTTGTTCACGAACTTTTTGATTGTCAACGTCCCGTTGAAGCTGCCGGTGGCGCCGGAGCCGACGATTGGCACTGAGAGGCCGGTTGCCGGCGCGGCCGCCGGCGCGGCCTCGAGGCGCGTGGCGAGCGGCGCCGCCGCGAGAGTCAAAACGGTAACGAGAGCGAGAAGGCGTTTCATGATGTTGCAATCCTCCGCACCGCTATGCGGTGAGCGATCAGGCGCCGAAGCGCACGAGTGTTGTGGTTCGCTGGCGCCCCGTCGCAGCCGGTCGCCAGTGGGCGGGTGAAGGGCACGCGCAACGCACACGCGTTGCGCATTCACAGAGGCGCGAATCGAACGCGACTCACGCCCGGCGTAACGCCGCCGCCGCTCAAGCACACTTCAAGGAGGTTGCCAATCTCGCGTACGGGGGCCGAACGGATGCGTTCACTGGCGTCGTCCGACCCGAGGAATGTTGAAAGATCGCGATTTTGCGCTGCAGAACGTGCTTGAGCCTACGCCGAGCTGTTCCTGGGCGAGCACGTCGTTACGCTCTCCAGCTCTTTCCTGCCGACATCGAACTGATCTGCGCATACTGGTTGATGGGGCGTATGCGATCCGATCATGACGCCGTGTAAGAACTCCGCCTACCGCAGATTCGTGCGCGGTTCCAGCGGAAACGACGGCGATGTGACCGTATCAAAGCGCGGCGCTGACGATTGCAGTGAGTGAGAAGCGGGTTGCAGAGACGTGGAGAATTTCGGCTCTGCGACGAAGATGTAATCGCTGAAATATCTGCGTGTTGAATGACGATCGCGCCTGATTCATGCCCGCTGTTATTGCTCCAGCGTGAAGAACGCGGTGCGCGAGACCTCGTGCGTACCGTCGGTCGCGCGAATGCGCAACTCGTAGGTGCCGAGCGGCAGCGTGGTGATCGGAATACGCCCGACGTGCTGCAGGCGCGGACCAGACGCTCCGGTCAGCGGCACCGGCGCTTCGGCGACCGGCTCGCCGTTGCGTAGCAGCTGCGCGTGCGCGGTAACCGTCCCAGTACTCCCGTATAGCGTGAAATAGAACGGCAGCTCCGTCGCCGAGGACTTGCGGATTGGTTCGCCGAGATTCGGATAGAGCAGCGTGCGGCCGACGTAAAGCGGCGCCGCCGCACCTTCCGCCGGCGCCTTGCTCACGTCCTCGCCGCGCTGCACCAGCACGAGACTGCTCATGTCCAGACCGGACGCATCCGGCTTCGAGACGGTGAGCGTCGCGACACGCGCGCTCCCCTGCTGTCCGACCGCGTCGAACACGATCGTTTCCATGGTGTAGACGCCCGGCTGAAGATCCGGTTCACGGTAGAAAAGGATCTCGCCCTTCTTCGCCGCCTCGAGATCCTTCGCATCGCCGGAGAGCACGTACTGCTGACTGAGCGTCTCGACGGCGCGGCCGCGGCCGTCGCGGATGCGAACGACCACCGCCGCCTGCGCGGAATACGTCGCGCGCTGCTGGTCGATCGCGAAGCGCAGCGCGTCGGTGCCGACGTGCACGATCACCGGCGTCAGCCCCGGGTGCGCGGGATCGGGGAACGTGAATCCGGCGGCGTAGACACGAAACGCATTGGGAAGCGGCGTGCGATCGAGCATGGCGAGCGCCGGAATCTCGTAGC
>JBKPRU010000226.1:0-10494 GCA_046734675.1 Acidobacteriota bacterium | reverse complement strand
GGTGATGACCCCGGAGGGCATCGAGCTCACGGAGATGTCGTCACAATCGAAGCAGTAATCGCGCGGAGGCGGTTCACGCCTCGGCGGCCGCCTGGCCACGCACGCGCGCGCGCCAGAGATGCTTCGCGCGCTCGACGCCCTGTTCGGCCAGCGAATAACTCACGGGGACGAGCAGCAGCGTGAGGAACAGGCACAGCGACTGGCCGCCGACGATCGTGATGGCGATGTCGGCGCGCTGTGCGGCGCCGGCGCCGACACCCAGCGCCGTCGGAATCAGGCCGGCGATGATCGCAGCGGTCGTCATCAGAATCGGCCGGAGCCGTGTCTCGGACGCCTGCACCAGCGCCTGACGCAGCGGCATGCCCTGACGGCGAAGCACGTTCGTGTAATCGACCTGCAGGATCGAGTTCTTCTTCACGATTCCGAGCAGCAGCAGCACGCCGAGCGCACTCCACAGGTTCAACACGCGGCCCGTCAGCCACAGCGTCAAGAGCGCGAACGGCAGCGACAGCGGCAGCGCCGTCATGATGACGAGCGGCTGCACGAAGCTCTCGAACTGCATCGCGAGCACCATGTAAATGAAGATGCTGGCGAGCGTGAGCGCGAGCACCATGTTCGTCGTCGTCTCGTCGAGCAGCTTGGCCTGGCCGGTGAGTTTGAACGAATACCCGGGCGGGAGATCGAGCGAGCGGGCCGATGCGGTGACGGCGCGCAGCGCCCCGTCGAGCGGCTGCCCCGGCTTGATGTCGGCGAACACCGCGACCGCGAACTGACGGTTGAAGCGCTGAATGACGGTCGGGCCGAAGCCTCGATCGAGCGCCGCGATGTTGTCCACGCGCACCGGCTCGCCGCGCGACGAAGGAACCATCAGTCCGCCAATCGCGCCCGCATCCGACCGCTGATCCTCGCGGACGCGGATCTTCACCGGGTAGCGCTCGCCGTTCTCGCGATAGCTCGAAATCTCGTCCTCGCCGCTGACCATCAGCCGCAGCGCCCGCGCGAGATCCGAGATGCGGACGCCGAGATCCGCGGCGCGCTGCCGATCGACGGCGACGCGCAGCTCGGGGTTGCTCAGGTTCACGGCCGACTTCGCGTCGCTGATGTACGGCATCTTCTGCACGTCCGCGAGCACGCGCAGCGAATACGCCGAGAGCTGGCGCAGGTCCGGGCCCATCAGGTTCAACTGGATCGGATAGAACGACGATTCGCCGCCGCCGAGCGGCGTGCGGATCAGCACCGACGGCTTCAAGCTCGGATACTGCTGCATCATCGTCCGCACGCTGTCGGCAATCTGGTCCTGCGTCAGCGTGCGCTCCTCGAGCGGCTGCAGCTCGATGAAGATGTGCGAGTGGTTGACGCGCTCGAAGATGGTCGGCATCACGTGCGCAACACCGGCCAGCGCCTTCAACTTCGGCGTCAGCCCGAGCACCACCTTCTCCATCCCTTGAAGCGACGTGCCCTCGGGCGCGTCGACGACCAGCTGGAACTCGCCCATGTCTTCGTTCGGCATGAACGATCGCCCGATCATGCGGCTCAGCACGAACGTCGACGCGAACACGAGCACGCTCACCGCGACGATCAGGGCGCGATGATCGAGCGACCACTCGAGCGACCGGCGGTATCCGGCGTCGATCTTCCCGAAGAAGCCTTCGCCGTGGCGGTGCACGCGCCCGTCGCTGCGCAGCACGCGCGCGCTCAGCATCGGCGTCAGCGTCAGGCTGACGAGCAGCGACACCATGACGGCGAATGCCATGGTGAAGCCGAACGGATAGATGAAGCGCTGCGTGTAGCCGGTCATGAACGCGACCGGCAGGAAGATGACGATGAGCGAGACCGACGTCGCGACCACCGCGAGCGTCACTTCCTTGGTGCCGTCGATCGCCGCCTGGAACGGCGGCGTCCCCTCTTCTTGCATGTGCCGGAAGATGTTCTCCAGCACCACGATCGCATCGTCGATGACGATGCCGACGGCGAGGGTGAGCGCGAGCAGTGTCATGCTGTTCAGCGTGAAGCCGGCGGCGCGGACCAGCGCGAAGCTGGCGACGATCGACGCCGGGATCGCCAGCGAGGCGACGAACACCACGCGCAGGTTGCGGATGAACGCCATGATCACGAGGCTGGCGAACAGGCTGCCCAGCAGCAGGTGTTCCTCGAGCGACGCAATCGACGCATGAATGAAGTTCGAGTCGTCGCGCGTGATCGTGACCTTCACTTCCGGCGGCAGCGCCCGCTGGAGCTGTTCGAGCTTGTGACGCACCGCCTCGACGACCTGCACGGTGTTCTGCCCCGACTGGCGCCGCACGTCCATGACGACGGTGCGGTCGCCGTCGAAGAACGCGGAGGTCCGCGCCTCTTCCGTCGTGTCTTCGACGGTCGCGACGTCGCGCAGCCGGATCGGCGTGCCCGCCGCGGTCGCGACGACCACGTTCGAGAACTGCTCGGATGAATCGAGACGGCCGAGCGTGCGCAGCGTCAGCTCCGCGTCGCCTTGCTGAATGCGGCCGCCGGGGATCTCGACGTTCTCCGAGACGATCGCGTCGCGAACGCGATCGACGGTCAGCCCGTGCGCGTTCAGCTTCTCGACGTCGAGGACGATGTGGATCTCGCGCATGTGGCCGCCCGAGATCGTGACCTCGCCGACGCCGTCCACCGTCTCGATGCCGCGACGGATGGTCTTGTCGGCAATCTCGGTCAGCGCGCGGATCCCGAGCGGACCCGAGAGCGCGAAGCTGATCACCGGATCCGCTTCGGGGTCGACCTTGGTGATGACCGGCGGCTCGATTTCGGGCGGCAGGTCTTTCATCGCCTGCGCCACCTTCTCGCGCACGTCCTGCGCCGCGTCGTTGATGTCGCGCTCGAGGATGAACTTGAGGATGATGCGCGCCTGCCCCTCGAAGATGCGCGCGTTCATCTCGTCGATGCCGGCGATGCTGCTGAGCGACTGCTCCACTGGTTCGACGACCGAGCTATTGAGCTCCTCGGGACTGGCGCCGGGCAGCATCAGCACCACCTGCACGGTCGCGGGATCCGCCTTCGGCAGCAGGTCGACGCTGAGATCCTTGAACGAGAAGATCCCGGTCACGACGAACATCATCACGAGCATCGTCGTGAAGGCGGGGCGGCGGACGCAGAAGCTTGCAAATGACATGGGCGTTAGACGTTGGTGCTAATTGCGCTCGCTTGATCGGTGCGGTCGCGCGTCGGTGCTAGGGTGCTACAGGTGCCACGGGTGCGGTGCTAAGCGCGCTGCGCGTGTCGGTGCTACGGGTGCTATAGGTGCCAGGTGCAAGTGCCAGGTGCAGGTGCAAGATGCCGTTACGTGCGAGTCCGAGGCTAATGTGCTCGCGTGCGCTCCTCGCACCCTAGCACCCGCACCCAGAGCACCCCTAGCACCAGCACCTGTAGCACCTATAGCACCCTAGCACCCGTAGCACCGACGCCGGCGCGTCACCGCAGCGTCACGCGCATCCCATCCGTCAACTGCTCGACGTCGCGCGAGACGATGACGCTTCCTGCGTCCAGTCCTTGCGTCACCTCGACGCGCTCGCCGACGCGATCGCCGAGCACCACTTCGCGGCCCGCGAGGGCGCCGTTCTTGACGAGGAATACGCGGTTCGTGCCGTAGCGGCTCTGCACGGCGGCGGCGGGAATCGTGATCGCGCGATCGACGTGGTCGGTCGTGATCTGGACGCGCGCGAAGGTGCCCGGCTTCAGACGGCCGTCCGCGTTCGGCACTTCCCCTTCGATCGCAAACGCGCGCGACTTCATGCTGACCGCAGGGCTCACGCGGACGATGCGGCCGTGGACGTCCTGGCCGGGATACGCGTCGACGCGCAGCACCATGTCGCGGCCGGTCTCGATCCACGGCGCGAACTTCACCGGCACTTCCGCCGTGACCTTCAGCGGGTGCAGGCGGACGATGCGCATGACCGCCGTCTGGGGCTGGACGAACTGACCGAGCGAGACGAGCCGTTCGGCGACGTAGCCTTCGAACGGCGCGCGGACGGTGGCGTCGCGCACCTCGCGCTCGGCGAGGCGCAGCGACGATTCCTGCGCCTGGATGTCGGCGCGCAGCTGACGCGCCGACGCGAGCGCCTGTTCATGCGCGGCGCGCGCGGTGTCGAGGCGGGTCTGGGCGGCGTCGAGATCGGACTGGGGCAGCAGCTGCCGCGCGGCGAGGCTCTTCGCGCGGTCAAGGCGCTGCTGCGCATCGGCGAGCTGCGCGCCGGTGCTGATGACTTCGGGCACGCGCTCGAGCGGCGGCAGCTCTCCCTCGGCCGTGGCGCCGTAGCGGGCGCGCGCCTGCGCGAGCGCGGCGCGCTGCGCATCGGCACGGTATCGCAGCTTCTCCTGATCGAGCTCGACGAGCGCCCCGTTCTCCTCGACGCGGTCGCCAAGGTCGTGCACGAGGCGCGCGACCCGCCCGGCGACCTCGGCGCTGACGACCACTTCCTCGCGCGCCGCGAGCGTGCCGACGACTTCGATATCGCGGCGGACCTCGCGCTGCTGCGCGGCCTCGGTCGTGACCGGGCGCGGCTTCCCTTCTTCGGCGGCCTGCACGCCGCGATCGCGCGCGCAGCCGACAAGCGTCAAACAGATGATGGCGGGAAGGGCGAACGCTTTCATGAAAGAAGATATAAGTATCACAGCGATGCGGATTGCGAGGTTGCTGCCGGGTCTGAAGACCCGGCCTAACTACGTGCCGACTCGGCCTGCCTACGTGTTCTTGATAGTACTTGCGCTGGCAGCGTGCGACAGCAAGCCTCGGCCGTATGCTGAAGAAATCGCGGAGCATCGCGCGCGTGTGGACCAGTTCATGCGCGAGGCGTCGGACTCGCCGATTCCTCCGGAGAAGCGCGCGACGTTTCCGCCGCTCAGCTACTTTGCCGTCGATCAGGCGTATCGCGTGCCGGCGCAGCTCCAACCGGCACAGGGCGGCGCGTCGCTCGAGATGCCGACCTCCACCGGACAGAAGCGTCAGATGCGCCGCGTCGGCATGCTCGCGTTCACGTTGAAGGGACAGCCGATGACGCTCGGCGCGTTCGTCGAAGCGGGCCAGGAGGACATGCGGCGCCTGTTCGTGCCCTTCGGCGATCTGACCAACGGCACCGAGACCTACCCGGGCGGCCGCTACCTCGATCTCGATCGCACCGCGACCGGCATCTACGATCTCGACTTCAACCGCGCGTATCACCCGTACTGCGTGTTCAACAGCAGCTACGACTGCCCGTATCCGCCGGCGGAGAACCGACTGAAGGTTCCCATTCGGGCGGGTGAACGCTTACCGAAGTAGGGAGCGAAAGAATCGAAGGAGAACGAAGAATCGAAGGAACATGCCAATCTGCTGCGAACGATTCTGATCACCATGAACTCTCAACACGACTCTGAACGCTCCTTTGCCCCTTCGTTACCTTCGCCCCTTCGCGTCGAGGCCATCGTCTTTGACTTCGATGGCGTCATCGCCGACTCCGAGCCGCTGCACCTGCGCAGCTACCAGGCGATCCTCGAGCCGCACGGCGTCAAGCTCGATACGAAAACCTACTGCGAGCGCTATCTCGGGTTCGACGATCTCGGCGCGCTGCGGATGATCGCGCAGGACTACGGGCTGCTGCTCGCCGACGAGGAGATCGAGCTGCTGATGCAGGCGAAGACGCGGCATTTCGAGAAATTCGTGGCGGGCACCGACGTGCTGTATCCGGGCGCGGCTGCCTGCGCGCGCATGCTGGCATCGGTGTGGCCGGTCGGGATCGCGTCGGGCGCGATGCGCCACGAGATCGAGCTGATGCTCGGCGGCGCGCGCCTCGCCGATACGTTCAAGTTCATCGTCGCGGCGGGGGAAACGGATCGCACCAAGCCCGCGCCGGATCCCTACCTGCGCGCCGCGGAACTCCACGGCGTGGCGCCCGAAGCCTGCGTGGCGATCGAAGATTCACATTGGGGTCTGCAGTCTGCGCGCACGGCCGGCATGCGCACGATCGCGATCACGCACACCTACAAGCGCGGCGACCTCCTTCCCCACGCCGACGTCGTCGTCGAGTCGCTGGGAGAGATCACGCCGGAGTTCGTGCGCGGCCTGAGCGCGTAACGCCGCGCGAGTCGCGCTACAATTCGTTCGTGCGCTCTCTTCAGGCACGAGTGGCGGGTGCCAGCGACGAGATTCTCGCGGCGCTGAATCAGCCCGGCGAGGGGCTGGCCGCCGCCGCACTCGCGATCGCGCGCGTCGAGTATCCAACGCTCGATCCCGAGCCGTATCTGCAGCGCATCGAGCGCATGGGCGAAGCCGCCGCGGGACGGCTGCACCGCCGCAACGGCGCCGAGGCGACGCACGGCGATCAGGCGCCGGCGATCGCCACGCTGAACGCGTACCTCTATGAGGAGCTCGGCTTCAGCGGCAACCGCGAGCACTACGACGATCCCCGCAACAGCTTCCTCAACGAAGTGCTCGACCGGCGCACCGGGATTCCGATCAGCCTCGCCGTGATCTATCTGGAGGTCGCGCGCCGCGCCGGGCTGCGCATCGAAGGGGTGAACTTCCCCGGCCACTTCCTGGTGCGGCTTCCCTCGACGACCGGCAGCGACGATTTGATCGTCGACCCGTTCCACAGCGGCGCGCTCCTCTCCGAGGTCGACTGCCGCCAGCTGCTGCGGCAGCACGTCGGCGACGAGGCGGCATTCGATCAATCTCTCCTCGCCACCGCGACGCGCCAGCAGATCGTCGTGCGCATGCTCGTCAATCTGAAGCGGCTCTACGTGCGCATGCGATCGTTTCCGCAGGCGCGCTTCATCTCGGATCTCCTGCTCGCCGTCGATCCGTCCGCGCTCTCGGAGCTCCGCGACCGCGGCCTGCTCGCGTATCACATGGAAGACTTCGGCGCGGCGCTCCGCGATCTCGAGACCTACCTCCGCCTCATGCCGCGTCCCGACAACGCCGAGGTCGAGCACGACCAGGCGGCTGGGGACGAATCGCAGGAAGCCTCCGAGTCGTCGCAGATCTGGGAGCACGTGAAGACGCTCCGCCGCCGGGTGGCCTCCTTCAACTGACATACAAAAAAAGGGGGCTGTCCCCTTTTTTCGCAAATAAAGGGGGCTGTCCCCTTTTTTGGTGGCACCGCCGCAGCTCCCCCGGGCTCCCCGGGTTTGTCAGCTCACCGGCGCCGCTCGTTAGTCCAACCACCGCTAAAGCAGTCCGGGAAGTTGTAGAAGTACACCCCGCAGTGACGAGGGGCCACCTGAGCGCCGCCAGACGCAGTCCACTGACACGACGGTCCGCGCTCCCCTCCAACTCGTCGTCCCACTGTTCAACACAACGTCCGTTTCCGGCGTGGTTTGGGCTGCAGACCAACGGCACGGTGGATGCCTTACCGGACGCCGGTTGTCAGAGATCGGTTGCCGGTCGATCCCCGCCCAATCGCTCGGGCTCGGGCGCGAGTGGAGACAGCGAAGAACGCGGCTTCGCAATCTGCGCCGGCGCCCAATAACCGACGAACCGGCCTCCGACAACCGACTTCCGGCAACCCACAACCGGCAACCGACAACCACGGAGTACTCACCTATGCGAAGGCTTTTCGTTCTGCTCGCCCTCTGCCTCGCCGTCGCGGTGCCCGCGATCGCGCAGGTCCAGAGCGGCACCATCGCCGGCGTCGTGCACGACGAGCAGGGGGGCGTGCTCCCCGGCGTCAGCGTCACGCTGACCGGCGCCGATCGCTCGGCGACATTCGTCACCGAAGCGGACGGCCGCTTCCGCTTCCTCGACCTGCCGCCCGGCACCTACAAGGTGACCTCCGAGCTGCAGGGATTCTCGAAGTTGATTTACGAAGGCATCAGGTTGACCGTCGGACAGAACGTCGACATCCCGGTGACGATGAAGGTCGCGTCGCTCTCGGAGACGCTGACCGTCACGGGCGACTCGCCGATCGTCGACACCAAGGCGATGGGCACGGCGACGAACTTCACGAGCGCGGAGCTCGAAAAGATTCCGACCTCGCGCGATCCGTGGGCGCTGCTGCGCACGGTGCCGGGCGTGATGGTCGACCGCGTCAACATCGCGGGCAACGAGACCGGCCAGCAGTCGAATTTCCAGTCGAAGGGCACGCGCCCGCAGGACGCGGTCTGGACGATGGACGGCGTCGTCATCACCGACATGGCGGCGATTGGCGCGTCGCCGACCTATTTCAACTACGACAACTTCGATGAAGTGCAGGTCTCGACCTCAGGCCAGGACCTCAAGCAGCCGACCGGCGGCGTGGGCCTGAACATGGTCGTGAAACGCGGCACCAACCAGCTGCGCGGCGGTGTGCGCGGCTACTTCACCAACGACAAGCTCGAAGCGAGCAACGTGCCCGACGAACTGAAGGCGATTGGCGTGACGCCGGAGACCGCCGATCACAACAACCAGATCTCCGACTACACGGCGGAGATTGGCGGACCGATCGTCCGCGACAAGGCATGGTTCTACGGATCGTGGGCCAATCAGGACATCCGGCTCTCCCGTCGATCGGGGAACCTGATCGACAAGACGATCCTCAAGACGTTCGACGCGAAGGGCAACTGGCAGGCGACCGGCAAGGACATGATCAACGTGCTGTGGTATCTGGGCGCCAAGGAGAAGTTCGGGCGCTCGCCGGGCACCTCCGGGATCACGAGCGACGCGCAGTCGGCAACCTGGGATCAGGGCGGCGCCTACTCGGGCGGCCCGCACGGCCTGACGAAGATTGAAGACAACCACGTGTTCGGCGCGAACCTGTTCCTCTCGGGCCGGTACGCCTACTACAACACCGGCTTCGGCCTGGTCCCGAAGGGTGGCATCGACGCGGAGGCCGGCGAGAGCCAGGTGCTCGGACAGTCGTTCGGATCGACGCGCCAGAGCCTGAACATCCGCCCGCAGCACACCACGAACATCGACGCGAACTCGTTCCACACGGCGTGGGGCGCCGCGCACGACCTCAAGTTCGGCGGTGGCTACCGCCGCGTCGACTCGACGACCGGGACGCTGTGGCCGGGCAACATGATCCGCGCCTTGAACAACTCGCCCACGAACAACGTCGCGCGCATCTATCGCGAGGGTCTCGGCACCAACCGGCTCGAGTTCTTCAACCTCTACGCCGGCGACACGATCTCGCGCGGCCGCCTGACGCTCGACGTCGGCGCGCGCTTCGATCGCCAGTGGGGCTCGGCGCTCGCAAGCGACACGAAGGCGAACGCGGCGTTCCCGAACCTCGTGCCCGGCATCTCGTTCGGCGGCTACGACGCGCCGTTCACGTGGAACGACGTGTCGCCACGCGTCGGCGCGACCTGGGCGCTCGACGCCGGGCGCCGCACGCTGCTGCGGGCCAGCTTCAACCGCACCGCCGGACAGCTCGAGAGCGGGATCGTCGGCTACTCGAACCCGAGCAGCAATGCCGGCTTCGCCGACTACGGCTGGATCGACGCCAACGGCGATCACCTCGCGCAGGCCAGCGAGGTGGACTTCAGTCACTTCATCACCGTCGGCGGCGGCTTCGATCAAGGCAACCCGACGTCGGTCACGTCGGTCGACCAGATCGATCCGAACCTGAAGGCGCCGCACACGAACGCGTTCGTCGCCGGCGTCGATCGCGAGCTGATGGCGAACCTCGCGGTGTCCGCGTCGTACACCTACACGCGGACCACCGACGTGAACGGCAACTTCACGAATTTCTACACGCCGTGGCTGGGCCTGGAAGATCTCGACTACAGCAGCGGCCCGCGCCTCACGGGCGCGCTGCCGGACGGCACGCCGTACGACGTGCAGACATTCATCCCGAACGCGGACAAAGTGGAGGCCGTGAACTTCGGGACGATCCTGACGAACTATCCCGGCTACTACAGCTACTACCACGGCATGGAGTTCACGCTGACCAAGCGGCTGTCGAACAAGTGGATGGCGCGGGTGGGCGGCGCCTGGAACGCGCCGCGCGAGCACTACGGCAACGCGATCAACGAACAGGGCAACCCGACGCGGACCGACACCACCCCGCTCGTCGACGGCGGTGCGTTCACGGTGCGCAGCGGCGGCAGCGGATCGGGCGACGTCTTCATCCACTCCTCGTGGCAGATCAACGCGAACGGCCTCTATCAGGCGCCGTGGGGCATCAACCTCGCGGGCAACGTGTTCGGCCGCCAGGGCTACCCGTTCCCGGTGTACCGCAACGCGGCGCTCGGCGTCGACAGCACCCGCCGCGTGCTCGTGACGCCGGAGCTGGATACGTTCCGTCTCGACAACCTGTGGGACCTCGACCTGCGCGCCTCGAAGGTGTTCCACCTCGATCGGATGAACATCGAAGCGATCGCGGACCTGTTCAACGTGATGAACGCGAACACGGAACTCGTTCGCAACCGCAACGCGGGGTCGACGACGTTCAATCAGCTGGTGCAGAACCTCAGTCCGCGGATTCTGCGCTTCGGCGCGCGGATCACGTTCTGAACAAGCCATCAGCTTCCAGCTTCCAGCAGCGAGCAAAAGCTGCTGGTGGCTGG
>JBKPRU010000225.1:0-8928 GCA_046734675.1 Acidobacteriota bacterium | reverse complement strand
CCGTGGCTGCGCCCGCGCCCCCACCGGCAGCACCCAGCGCCCCGGCGCCGGCGCCGGCCGCATCTGTGGCAGCACCCGCGGCGCCGCCTCTGGCCGACGCCTTTGCCGCGCTGCTCAGCGCCGAACAGAAAATCGGGATCGCGCCGTCCGGCGCGCCCTCGCGTCAGGGCGGTCCGGCGCTGGCGCTCACCGACGATCTCATCGAAGAGATCACCCGCCGTGTGGTCGCGCGTTTGTCCGATCAGGCCCGTCCGTCCGTGCTCGATGTCGCCGAGCGCATCGTTCGCGAGGAGATTGAGCGCATCAAGCAGCAGGCGAGGTAACATTTCCCGGATATGCCGTCTGGCCTCGACCTGAATCACCCCGTGACCGTGCCGGAAAAGCCGGCGCTCGAAGGACTCGAAGCGAAGTGGATGGCGCGGTGGGAAGAGTCGGGGGTCTACCGCTTCGATCGCAGCCGTCCTCGGACCGATATCTACTCGATTGATACGCCGCCGCCGACCGTGAGCGGCTCGCTTCACGTCGGCCACGTCTTCTCGTACACGCACACCGATGTCGTCGCGCGCTTCCAGCGCATGCGCGGCAAGGCCGTGTTCTATCCGATGGGATGGGACGACAACGGCCTGCCGACCGAGCGCCGCGTCCAGAACTACTTCGGCGTGCGCTGCGATCCGTCGTTGCCCTACGACCCGAACTTCGCGGCGCCGGACCCTTCGAGTGCCTCAGGGTCCCCCCGAGCTGCGTCGAGGGGGGACAAACCGGCGAAACATCCGATCTCGATCTCCCGGCCGAACTTCATCGAGCTCTGCGCGAAGCTGACGGCAGAAGACGAGAAGGCGTTCGAAGCGTTGTGGCGTCAGCTCGGCCTGTCGGTCGACTGGAGCATGACCTACGCGACGATCGGCCGGCGCGCGCAGCGCCTCTCGCAGGCCTCGTTCCTTCGACTGCTTCGGAAGGGTCTGGCGTATCAGCTCGAGGCGCCGACGCTGTGGGACGTGGATTTCCGCACCGCGGTCGCACAGGCCGAGCTCGAGGACCGCGAGCTGCCCGGCGCGTATCACCGCATCCGCTTCCTGCGCGCCGACGGCCAGCCGATCTTCATCGAAACCACGCGTCCCGAGTTGATCCCCGCCTGCGTCGCGCTGGTCGCGCATCCAGACGACGACCGTTACAAGCCGCTGTTCGGGAGCGAGGTGACCACGCCGCTCTTCGGCGTGCGCGTTCCCGTGAAGGCGCACGAGCTCGCGGATCCGGAAAAGGGCTCCGGCGTCGCCATGATTTGCACGTTCGGCGACATCACCGACGTGCTGTGGTGGCGCGCGCTGTCGCTGCCGGTCCGCGCGATCATTCAGCCCAACGGCGCCCTGCGTCCCGTGACGTGGGGCGCCGAGGGCTGGAGCTCGAACGACCCGTCGCGCGCACAGCAGGCGTACGACCAGCTCGCGAACCTCTCGGCGAACAAAGCGCGGACGAAGATCGTGGAGCTGCTCAAGGACAGCGGCGACCTCGAAGGAGAGCCGCGTCCGATCACGCACGCGGTGAAATTCTACGAGAAGGGCGATCGCCCGCTCGAGATCGTCACGAGCCGCCAGTGGTTCATCAAGACGATGCCGTTCCGCGACGTGCTGCTGCAGCGCGCGCGCGAGCTGCAGTGGCACCCGTCGTACATGCAGGCGCGTCTCGAGAACTGGATCAACGGCCTGAACGGCGACTGGTGCGTCAGCCGTCAGCGCTTCTTTGGCGTGCCGTTCCCGGTGTGGTATCCGGTGCTGGCCGACGGCACGCGCGATTACGCGCATCCGATCGTGCCTGGCGAGGATCGCCTGCCGCTCGATCCGTCGACCGACGTGCCCGACGGCTACACCGGCGAACAACGCGATCGGCCGGGCGGCTTCAGCGGCGATCCCGACGTCATGGATACCTGGGCGACGTCGTCGTTGACCCCGCAGATCGCGGCAGGGTGGCTCGAGGACGAGGATCTCTTCACGCGCGTGTTCCCGATGGACGTTCGTCCGCAGGCCCACGACATCATCCGCACCTGGCTCTTCTCGACCGTGTTGCGCTCCGAGCTCGAGTTCGGCACGCTGCCGTGGAGCAACGCCGCGATCTCCGGGTGGGTGCTCGACCCCGATCGCAAGAAGATGTCGAAGTCGAAGGGGAACGTGGTCACGCCGATGGGCCTCCTCGAGGAGCACGGGTCCGACGGCGTGCGCTACTGGGCGGCGAGCGGTCGGCCAGGGACGGACACCGCCTTCGACACCGGGCAGATGAAGGTCGGCCGGCGCCTCGCGATGAAGTTCCTGAACGCGGCCCGCTTCATACTCGCGAAGTCGGAGCCGCGCGGAGAGATCACGCACCCGCTCGATGTCGGCGTCCTTGCGAACCTGCAGCAGCTCGTACACGAATCGACCGCGCACCTCGGCGACTACGACTACGCGTGGGTGTTGCAGCGCGTGGAAACCTTCTTCTGGGACTTGTGCGACAACTATCTCGAGCTCGCGAAGGCGCGGCGGTACGGCGACTTCGGTCCGGCGGCCGCCGCGTCGGCGAATGCCGCGATGCTCGTCGCGCTCTCGACGCTGAACCGGCTGTTCGCGCCGTTCCTGCCGTTCGTCACCGAAGAAGTCTGGTCGTGGTGGCAGTCCGGCAGCGTGCATGCGGCGCCGTGGCCGGATCCGGACGAAATCGCGGCCGTGTTGCCGGCCCGAAGCTCGGAAGCCTACAGCCAGTACGTGCGGGTCAGCGAAGTGCTCGGCGAAATCCGGAAACAGAAAGCGACGTCGAAGCTCTCGCCGGCCTCGCCGCTCCAGCGTGTGCAGGTGCGCAACAGCGAAGAGCTCGATCGCGTGTGGCCGGCCGAAGTGATCGCGGACCTCAAGTCGGCGGCCCGCGTCACCGAGCTCGTTTTCCTGCCGCACGCCTCCTTTGGCGTCGACATCGTGCCGCCGCAGGAGCGCGCCGAGTGAAGACGGTTCCGTTCCAGGCGCTCGATCCCGCGTTGTATCGCGAAACGGTCCGGCGGGCGCTGGCCGAGGATCTCGGCTGGGGCGACGTGACGACCGAAGCGACGGTCCCGTCCGATCTCAAGGCGCGCGGCATCATCCTGGTCAAGAGTCACTGCGTGCTGGCCGGCCTCGACGTCGCGGCGGAAGCCTTCCGGCAGCTCGATCCCGGATGCACGTTCACGCGTACCAAGCAGGACGGCGACGCCTGCGAGCCCGGCGACGTGGTCGCCGAGTTGATCGGGCTGGCGGCGCCGATGCTGACCGCGGAGCGCACCGCCCTCAACTTCGTGCAACGGCTCTCGGGCATCGCGACGATGACGCGGCGCTTCGTGGCCGCGAGCGGCGGGCGCATCACGATCCTCGACACCCGCAAGACGACCCCGACGCTGCGCGCGCTCGAGAAGTACGCGGTGCGCGCGGGCAGCGGCACCAATCATCGCTCCGGCCTCGACGACGGGATCCTGATCAAGGACAACCACGTGCGGCTCGCGGGCGGCGTCGGGGAAGCGGTGCGCCGCATGAAAGCGGCGAAGCCGGAGATGCCGATCGAGGTGGAAGCGCAGTCGCTGCAGCAGGTCGACGAAGCGGTGCAGGCCGGCGCCGACATCATCCTTGCCGACAACCTGTCGACCGAGGACATCCGCGAGACGGTACGGCGGGTCCGCGGCCGCGCGCAGGTCGAGATCTCCGGCGGCGTCACGATCGATCGGCTCCCCGAGCTCGCGGCCACCGGCGCGGATTACGTCTCGGTCGGGACCCTGACGCACTCGGCGCCCGCGGCGGATTTGAGTTTCGAATTGGAGCCTGTCGCTTAGGGCGAAGTATCGAAGGGACGACGAAGAATCGAAGGATCGTCATGCGTGAATTTGAACCTTCGACTCCTTCGTATCCTTCGACTCCTTCGACAGAGATGGTGGCCACCTTGCGGGCGACGGCCGCCGAACGCGGTGTGTTCGGACGCTCCCTCTACTACTTCGACGAGGTCGGTTCGACCAACGACCTGGCGATGCGGGCGGCGGAGCGCGGCGAGCCGGAAGGCACGGTGTTCGTGGCCGGCGCGCAGACGGCTGGTCGCGGCCGCCTCGGACGCGCGTGGTTCTCTCCGGCGGGCGCCGGACTCTACGTCTCCACGATCGTCCGCCGCACCGCGCTCGCCCCGTGGATCACCCTCGCCGGCGGCGTGGCCGTCGCCGAGGGCGTGCGCGCCGCGACGGGTCTCGGCGTGCAGATCAAGTGGCCGAATGACGTGGTCGTCGTCGAAGGGACGGCGTTCCGCGCGCGGCGGAAGCTCGCGGGTATCCTCGCGGAAGCAGCGTCGCACGGCCATCGGCTGGACTACATCGTGCTCGGCTACGGCATCAATCTTTTGTCGGCGGCGTTCCCGCCGGAGCTCGGCGATCGCGCCACGTCCATTCAAACGGAGCTGGGGCGCCCGGTCGATCCCGGCCGCGTGCTCGCTGATACGCTGGTCGCGCTCAATCGTGTGACGACGACCATCGAGGACGAGGGGCCGGCGGCGCTCCTTGCGCAGTGGCTCGCGCTGTCCCCGTCGGCCGCGGGCGCCCGCATCGAATGGGACGCCCCGGGCGGCGCGCCGCGATCCGGCGTGACGGTGGGTCTCGCGCCGGACGGCGCCCTGCTCGCGCGGACCGGCGACGCGATCGAGCGGATCCTGTCCGGCGACGTGCGCTGGATCTGAGCGGACCGATCATGCTGCTGGCCATCGACGTGGGGAACACCAACGTCACGATCGGCGTTTTCGACGGCGATCGTCTCGCGCACAACTGGCGGCTGGCGGCGCTGCGCGAGCGGACCGCCGACGAGCTCGGCATCTTCGTCACGCGGCTGTTCGAGCAGACCGGCGTCCACATCACGCATCTGCGGGGGATCGTCGTCGCGTCGGTCGTGCCGCCGCTCACGCGGCCGATGGAAGAGATGTGCGAGCGCTACTTCCACAAGACCGCGCTGGTCGTCGACGCAACGAATGCCGGCATTCCCGTCCGCTACTCGCCGGCCGCGGACGTCGGCGCGGATCGCATCGTCAACGCCGTCGCGGCGCGGGAGAAATACGGTAAGGACGGGACGCCGCTGATCGTCGTCGACTTCGGCACCGGCACCACCTTCGACATCATCTCGCGCGCGGGCGAATACCTCGGCGGCGTGATTTGCCCGGGGATCGGCATCTCGGCGGAGGCGCTGTTCCAGCGCGCGGCGCGGCTGCCGCGCGTCGAAGTACGGAAGCCTGCGGCGGTGATCGGGCAGAACACCGTCGGGGCCATGCAGTCGGGACTCTTCTTCGGGTATGTCGAAATGGTCGACGGGCTCGTCCGGCGCATCCGCGCGGAGCTCGAGGGCGGATCGGACGCGATCGTGATTGCGACGGGCGGCCTCGCCGACGTCATCTCGGGCGAGAGCCGCGCCATTCAGCACGTCGACGCGAACCTCACGCTCGAAGGCCTGAGACTCATCTGGGAGCGACAGCAGCATTGACCACCGGCCCCCCGCCCACGATCGAGCCCGCGGAGTACTGCCGCGAGATCGAGACGTACCTGTGCCGCAAGAACGAAGGCCACCTCATTCGCATCGTCGGCCCGGCGTTCGAGCAGGTGTGCGGCTGGGCGGCCCAGGGCGTGCCGCTCGCGATCGCGTTCCGCGGCATCGACCGGTATTGCGAGCGCTACTACGCGAAAGGTCCGCGGCGCCGGCCGGTGCGAGTGGAGTTCTGCGAGGCCGACATTCTCGACCTGTTCGACAGTTGGCGGCGCGCGGTCGGCGTCACCACTGCCGGCGCGGCGGAGAACGCGGAAGCGACGGACGAGACGCCGCGGCGCGACAGCCTGCCGTCGCACCTCGATCGTGTCATCACACGTCTGACCGGGCTGCGCGCCGGCAGGCAGCGGTCGGAGCGCTTCGATCGCGTGGTCGATGAGACCGTGCGAGAGATCGATCGCGTGCGCCCGTCCGCGAAGCAGGCGCGGGGCGACGAACGGCTCGCCCTGATCGATCGGCTCGCGGCGCTCGATCACGCCCTGGCCGCAGCATGCCTCGACGAACTCGATCCCGCGCGCTCGCGCGCGCTGCGGACCGAGGCGGAAGCGGAGATTGCCCCGTTTGCCGCGCGGATGCCGTCCGACGCGCGCGTCCATGCCGTCGATGTCGCGTTCGAGCGGCTGGTGCGCGAGGAGCTGGGCGTGCCCGTCGTCGCGTTCGAGTGACGCCGATGCTGCACGAAGGCCAGCAGGTCGAGCTGACAATCGAGAAGCCCGCCGCGGGCGGCCGCATGATCGCGCGCCATCTCGGGCAGGTCGTGCTGGTGCGCGGCGCGATTCCGGGCGAGCGCGTGCAGGCGTGGATCGAGCGCGCCGACAAGCGGCTCGCATTCGCGGTCACGCGCGACGTGCTGGCGCCGTCGCCCGATCGCCGCGACGCGGATGGAGACCCGCTCTGCGGCGGCGCGCTCTACGCGCACATCGCCTACTCCCGTCAGCTGGCGATCAAGTCCGACGTCCTGCGCGACGCGTTCGCGCGCCTGGGCCGGCATCCGCTCGAGGAACCTGTCGACGTCGCCGGATCGCCGGAGCACGGCTACCGGATGCGGGCGCGGCTGCACGTGCATGCCGGGCGCGCCGGCTTCTATCGCGAGGGCACGCATCAGTTGTGCGACGCCGCGTCGACGCGGCAGCTGCTGCCCGATGCGATTGCGGCGGTGCAGCGGATCGCCGAGCTGAGCGAGCGCGAGGCCAGAGGAGTGGTCGCGTCACTGGCGATCACGGAGAACGTCGCCGGTGCGCAGCGCGCCGTCCATCTCGAACTGGCCGGCGACGGCCGGGTCACGCCGGCCACACTCGATCGGTTCGTCCGCGAGTCCGGCATCGTCGGCCTCAGCGTGCGCGACGCTGCGGGCCAGCTGCAAGTGTCCGGCGACGCGCTCGTCAGCGATTCACTCGCCGTCATCACCGGAGACGGCGAGGCCGCGGGCGATCTGTTGCGCCACGCCGAGTCGTTCTTCCAGGGCAATCGCTATCTGCTCAGCGACGTCGTTCGCGCCGTAGTCGCCGCCGTGCCGGAGACGGGAGAAGTGCTCGATCTGTACGCGGGCGTGGGGCTGTTCGCGGTGGCGCTGGCGGCGGCGGGCCACCTCGAGGTGACCGCCGTCGAAGGGAATCGATCGAGCGGGAGCGATCTGCGGCGCAACGCGCGCCCGCACGAACCGCGGATCGCCGCGCACGTGGCGCGCGTCGAGGAGTACCTCGTTTCGCGGCGCGGCCGTCCTGCGCCCGCGGCGGTCATCGTCGATCCGCCCCGCTCCGGCGTTTCATCCGAAGCGATCGACGGCATGATCGCGCTCGCCGCGCCGCGCGTGGTTTACGTGTCGTGCGACCCGGCCACGCTGGCGCGCGACGCGCGGCGGTTGCTCGACGCCGGGTATCGCCTCAGTTCGATTCGCGCGTTCGATTTGTTTCCGAATACGCCGCACGTCGAGGCGCTCGCCGTCTTCGACCGGTAGTGCAGGGGTTGCCAGGTGTAGGCCGGGTCTTTAGACCCGGCAACAAGCCGCTCGTCCCGCGACACACACCCCGGCGGGTCTAAAGACCCGCCCTACGTGGAAATCTGCGTGGGTTCCGATCCCTGGCGATGCCGTCGTTTCTCCCTCGCCGCGTCTACGAACGCGCGGAACAAGCCGTCGAACTCGCCGGTCTGCCAGAAGTTCTCGGGATGCCACTGCACGCCGACGCAGAAGTGAGACGACGGGCGCTCGATCGCTTCGATGATGCCGTCGTCGGAGACGGCGGACACGACGAACGACGGCGCGACGTCTGCGACCGCCTGATGGTGACGGCTGTTCACGGTGCACGGGTCGAGCGGCGCTGATGGGCCAAGCGTCGATGCCAGCTTGGTGCCCGCGGACACGCGGACGCCGTGGGCGGGGGCGTGCTTCGGCTGTTGGATGCTGTGATTGACGCTCGTCTCCAATTCGGAGGGGATGTCCTGGACGAGCGTGCCACCGGCTGCGACGTTCAGCACCTGCACGCCGCGGCAGATCGCGAACACCGGCACGTCGCGCGCCACCGCTTCGCGCGACAGCGGGATCTCGAACCCGTCACGTGACGCGTCGATCTTTGTTGACGCATGCGCGGGCTGTCCATAGAGGGCGGGATCGACGTCCGCTCCGCCGGTCAGCAGGATCCCGTCGACACGACCCAACGTCGCCGCGACATCGTCGTCGTTCGAGAGCACGACCGCTTCGCCGCCGGCGCGCCTCACCGACTCCAGGTAGTCATCGAGCTTCGAGCACGGCGTGACGCCGATGATTGGTCTCATGGTGGGTGAACGGCGGGTCTAAGGACCCGCCCTACGTACTGTCATGGTGATTGTGCCCTACATTCTGTCGGGCACCGCGCATCCCATCAGCACGAGCGCCTGCGTGAGCTGACGCCGGAAGTAGGCGACGGCAGCGGCGCGCCACAGCCGCACGTCCTGCCGTTCTTCGGCAAGGATGGGGAATCGGTGATAAAACCCGTTGAACTGCTGCGCGAGGCTGAACGCGTACTTCGCGAGCACGGACAGTTCGAGGGTGCGAACCGCCTGATCGACGACGTCGTCGAGGCGTGCCGCTTCGAGCACGAGGCCCCAGAGATCGTGCGAGTCGTCGGAGCCGTCGGTGAGCGCGTCGGCGGGCGCATCGCCGAGCCGCCCGATCACCGCCGTCTCGTCGACCCCTTCACGATCGTTCAGCTTCCCGAAGATGTTGGCCGCACGGACGGCCGCGTACTGCAGGTAGGGCCCGCTCTCCCCTTCGAAGCTGAGCGCCTCGTCGATGTCAAACGCAATGATCTTTCCGCGCGAGAACTTCACCATGAAGTAGCGGACGGCGGCGATCGCAATGCGTTCAGCGGTGCGGCGCACTTCCTCCGCTGAAAAC
>JBKPRU010000224.1:0-8993 GCA_046734675.1 Acidobacteriota bacterium | reverse complement strand
CCTTGTCACCCGCCGCATCCCGTCCGCCGTGCTCGGCCTTCTGACGGACGCCCACACGGTCGAGGTCTACACCGATGACGCGCCCCTCTCGCGCGAGGAATTCAAGCGGCGCGTCGCCGATAAGGATGGCCTGATTGCCGTCACGACCGATCGCATCGACGGCGATCTGCTCGACGCCGCGCCGGCGCTGAAGATCGTCGCGAACATCGCGGTCGGCTACGACAACATCGACGTGCCCGCAGCGCGGCAGCGTGGCGTCGCCGTCACCAACACGCCCGACGTGCTCACCGAAGCGACTGCGGAGCTCACCTGGGCGCTGATCCTCGCGGTTGCGCGGCGCGTCGCCGAGGGTGACCGCCTCATTCGCGCCAACGCATGGAAGGGCTGGGCCCTCGACTTCATGCTGGGCACGGAGCTGCGCGGCAAGCAGCTCGGCATCATCGGGGCCGGGCGCATCGGCCGCGCCGTCGCGTCGAAGGCGCCCGTTTTCGGAATGAAGGCGGTGTTCGCGAAGCGGCGGTCGACAGCCGGCGACCCGCGCGTGATTTCCTTCGACGAGCTGCTGATTTCCTCGGACGTCATTTCGCTGCACACGCCGCTGACGCCGGAGACGCGTCACCTGATCGACAAGCGGGCGCTCGCGCGCATGAAGCGCACCGCGCTCCTCGTCAACATGGCGCGCGGGCCGGTCGTCGACGAGGAGGCGCTCGTCTGGGCGCTCGGCGAGCGACTGATTGCCGGCGCCGCGCTCGACGTGTACGAGAAGGAACCCGAAGTCCATCCGGGCCTGCTGCAGTTCGACAACGTCGTCCTCGTGCCGCATCTTGGCAGCGCCACGCGCGAGACGCGGACCGCGATGATCGAGCTTGCCGCCCGCAACGTGCTGGCCGTCCTCGCCGGCAACGAGCCGCTCACACCGGTGAAATAGCGCTGGCGGCATTCGGCATTGACACATGCCAGCGAAGGCTCCCGTTTCCCTCGTCATGCGGCGGCTCGCCAAGGCGATCGATGGGCTCGACGAACCCGCCGTCGAGAAGATCGCGAAGGACCAGCAGGAAGATCCGTTCCAGGTCCTCATCGCGACGATGCTGTCGGCCCAGACACGCGATCCGGTGACGCATGCCGCGTCGACGCGCCTGTTCCGCGTCGCGCGCACGCCTCGGACGATGGCGAAGCTCGAGGTCGCGCGCATCCAGGAGTTGATCCATCCGGTCAGCTTCTATCGCAACAAGGCCGTGCACGTGAAACAGGCCTGCGAGCAGATCGTCACGCGCTTTGGCGGCCGGGTGCCGTCGACGATGGAGGAGCTGCTGACGCTGCCGGGCGTGGGACGGAAGACGGCCAACCTGGTGCTGATCCTCGCGCACAGCAGCCAGGACAACATCTGCGTCGACACGCACGTGCACCGGATCGCCAACCGCCTCGGTTGGGTGCGCACGCGCACGCCGGAGGAGACCGAGCAGGCGCTCTACAAGGCGACGCCGCGCCGCTGGTGGCCGGTGATCAACCTTTATCTGGTCACGTGGGGGCAGAACGTCTGCCGCCCGGTGTATCCGCTGTGCCCGCAGTGCGTGTTGGTGGATGTGTGTCCGAAGATCGGCGTGACAAAAGTCGGCAAGTTGGTGAAACAGTGACTCGCATCTCAATCGCCGCAATCGTGCTCGCCCTGTATTGCGTGGCGTTGCCGGTCAGCTCGCAGGAGAAATCCCCCGGCGTGGGGCCGATCGTCGTCCTCGAAACCGCTCGCGGCACGATCGAGTTCGAGACCTATCCCGAAGAAGCGCCGAAGACGGTGGCGCGCATCCTCGAGCTGGTGAAGCAGGGGTTCTACAACGGGCTGCGCTTCCATCGCGCCGAGCCGAATTTCCTGATCCAGGTCGGCGACCCGGTGTCGCGCGACGTGAGCCAGCAGGCGGTGTGGGGACGCGGCGGGTCGGGCACGCCGATCGGCGTCTCCGAGATCACGAAGAAACGGCGCCATCTCGCGGGCGCGGTGTCAATGGCCTATCCGGGCACGCAGCGGACCGCGGCCGACAGCCAGTTCTTCATCACGCGCCGGCCGGCGCCGGAGTTCGACGGGAAGTACACGGTGTTCGGCCGCGTCGTGTCCGGCCTGGACGTCGTCGCGAAGATTCAGAAAGGCGATCTCGTCACACGAGCGTATCTGAAGGACGAGCGGGAAGGATCTTGACGATCCCTTTCAGGTCCGGATAGCGCTCGACGAATTCCTCGGGATACTCGCCGTCGAGCGGCTGACCGAGCTTGTGCTTGATCGTTGCCGCGTTGGCGACCGACTTCGCCGAAAAGTGATTGTTCGTATAGAGGTACGCCTTCTTCACCTCGCGCGACGCGTCCGACGCGGCCTCGACGATCGGCTTCAGCTCGTCGCCTGAATAGAGATAGTTGTAGCGGTCCTCGGACTTCTCGTGGCGCCACCACTGCTGCGCGTTCCGGCCGTGCAGGCGCATGTAGTAGAACGTCCGTACGTTCGGCAGCAGGTTCTGTCGGATCGAGACGCGGAACTTCGGCTCGTCGATCTGCACGAGCGCGGCGCCATGCGTGCCGAGCAGCTCCAGCGTCGGCTTCGGATCGTCGCTGAAGCTGCGATGCCGCAGCTCGACGGCGACGGAGTAGTCCTTGAACGCGCGCAGCAGCCATTCGAGATAGCCGCGCGCGTTCGCGTCGTTCTTGAAGCTGGCGGGGAACTGCGCGAGCAGCGCGCCGAGCTTGCCCGCGTCCGCGAGCGGATCGAGGGCGCGCCGGAACTCGTCGACGTCCGCGTCGCTGAGATCGGACGGATCCGCGCCGGTCGCCTTCGCGAACATCTCGGGGTGCGTGAACTTCTGATAGAGCTTCACCGAGAACTCGAAGTCCTTCGGCGTGCGCTCGGCCCAGCTCTTGGTCGCCTGCGGCGACGGGGTGCGATAGAAGCTCGAGTTCAGCTCGACGGTGTCGAAGTGCTCGGCGTAAAACGCAAGTTCGTCGAACGCACCCTTCTTCCGCTTCGACGCGCCCGGAGGTGCGGGGTAGAAGACGCCGTTCCAGGTCCCCTTGCCGGTGGGATAGCTCCAACCTGACGTGCCGACTCGTACACTCATTTCACCTTCTCGTACTCGCTCCTGTCGAACCCGAACGTGACTTTCGATCCGCGCACGAGGATCGGACGCCTGATCAGGTTCGGGTTCTCCATCATCAGATCGATCGCTTCCTTCTTCGACGTGGGCAGCGGCCGTTCCTTGAACACCGGGCTGCGGGTGCTCACGTAGTCGAGGAATCGCGCCGCGTCGACGTGCTTCTCGAGGAACTCGCGCGACGGCGGCGTCTTGTTGATGTCGATTTGCTCGACGTCGATCTTGCGCTCGTCCAGGAAACTCCTGGCGTTCTTGCAGGTGGTTCAGGTCGGCTTCGTGTAGAAGGTGGGCTTCATGGCGAGCATTGTAGCGAGGGGGGAGGGGCACCCGCCGGCGCGCTACAATATGAGTTTCGGGCTGCGATGCTGACCGTCAACGAGATCTTCCACTCCATCCAGGGGGAGTCGACCCACGCGGGGCGGCCCTGCGTCTTCGTGCGCCTGACCGCGTGCGACCTCCGCTGTTCCTGGTGCGACACGCCGTATGCGTTCCATGACGGACGGCGCATGGACGTGGATGAGGTCGTCGCCAAGGTCCGCGAGTACGGCTGCGACGTCGTCGAGATCACCGGCGGGGAGCCGCTGCTGCAGAAGGACGTCTACCCGTTGATGGAGCAGCTCATGTCCGCGGGGCACACCGTGCTGCTCGAGACCGGCGGGCACAGGAGCGTCGAGCAGGTGCCGCAAGGTGTCTTTCGCATCATCGACGTGAAGTGCCCCGGCAGCGGCGAGTCCGGGAAGATGCACTGGGCGAACCTGCAGCAGCTGCGCCCGACCGACGAAGTAAAGTTCGTCATCAAGGATCGCGACGACTACGAGTTTGCCCGACAGGTCGTTGCCGATCATCAGCTGGTCGGCCGGTGCGCCGCCGTGCTGTTCTCGCCGGTCCACGGCGTGCTCGACCCGAAAGAGCTTGCCGCGTGGATGCTCGCCGACAAGCTCCCCGTCCGCCTGCAGCTGCAGGCCCACAAGTACATCTGGGACCCCCAGGCCCGCGGCGTTTGAGAGCAGCACCAAAAAAGGGGACAGCCGACACGATATGACTCTACGACCCACGGTGAGGCTGTCCCCTTTTTTTGCGAATAATGGGGGCTGTCCCCTTTTTTCGTGGCGAGAGGCATGACCCGCGCGGCGGTGCTGCTCCTGAGCGGCGGACTCGATTCCTACACCGCCGGCGCGATCGCGAAGGCAGACCGCTACGAGCTGTATGCGCTCAGCGTGCGCTACGGGCAGGTGCACGCGCGCGAGATGGAAGCGGCGCGCGACGTCGCGAAAGCGCTCGGGGTCATGCGGCATCTCGAGCTCGACGTGCCGCTCTCCAAGATTGGCGGCTCCGCGCTCCTCGGCGACGGCGCCATCCCGAAGGATCGGGCGATCGATGCGCACGACATTCCGGTGACCTACGTGCCGGCGCGCAATACCGTGTTCCTCTCGCTGGCGCTCGCGTGGGCAGAGGTGACGGGCGCGGAAGCGATCGTCATCGGGGTGAACGCACTCGACTACTCCGGCTACCCTGACTGTCGCCCCGAGTACCTGCGTGCCTTCGAACGTGTCGCCGCCCTGGCGACGAAGGCGGGCGTGGAAGGGCGTCCGCTCCGCATCCTTGCGCCGTTGATCGATCTCTCGAAAGCGGAGATCATCCGGCGCGGCCTCGCGCTCGGCGTCGACTACGGCCTGACGCACAGCTGCTACGACCCTCAGCCGGACGGCTCGCCCTGCGGCCGCTGCGACAGCTGTGTGCTGCGCGCGCGGGGCTTCCAGGACGCCGGCGTCGAGGATCCGGCGCGCTCGCGGAGACGTGTGTGACCGAACGGCTCTACTACCACGACCCGTACCTGCGCGAGTTCGACGCGACGCTGCTCGACACGGTGTCGCACGACGGGCACACCGCGCTCGTCCTCGATCGCACCGCGTTCTATCCGACCTCCGGCGGGCAGCCGCACGACGTCGGCGCGTTCCATGACGTCCGCGTGCTCGACGTGGTCGATACCGACGAGGGGCGGATCCTCCACATCGTCGATCGCGCGCCGTCGACGACGACGCTGCACGGGCGCATCGATTGGACGCGGCGCTTCGATCACATGCAGCAGCACACCGGACAGCACGTGCTGTCGGCCGCATTCGATCACCTGTTCAAAGTGCGAACGGAGAGTTTTCATCTCGGGGTCGAGTACTCGACGATCGATCTTGCGCGTGAGGTCACCGCCAAGGAGATCGACCAGGCGGAGAACGAAGCCAACCGCATCGTCTGGGAGGATCGTCCGGTCACGATTCGATTCGCGGATGCCGCAGAGGCCGCATCGCTGGGCCTGCGCAAGCCATCGAGCCGCGAAGGCACGCTGCGGCTCATCGACGTCGAGGGATGCGACCTCTCCGCCTGCGGCGGCACGCACGTCGCGCGAACCGGGGCGATCGGCGTCATCGCGGTCTCCGCGACCGAGCGCTTCAAGGGCGGATCGCGGATCACGTTCCTCTGCGGCGGCCGCGCGTTGACCGGCTTCCGTGCGCTGCGTGACGCGGTGGCCGGCAGCGCCCGCGTCCTGTCGGTCGGCGCCGCCGAACTGCCGTCGGCGATCGAGCGGCTGCAGGGCGAGGCGAAAGAGCTGCGCCGGCAGATGAAGGACTTCCAGGCGCGGCTCGCGACGCACGAAGCCGATGCCCTCGCCGACGGCGCGTCGAGCGTGGGTCCTCTGAAACTTGTCGCCGCGGCGCTGCCCGGCTGGGACGCCGCCGCGATCAAGACGATCGCGTCGCGCATCGTCGAGCGTGCCGGCTATGCCGTCGTTCTCGTGTCCGAGCCCGCGCCGTCCGCGATCGTTGTCGCGCGCGCGCCGGATGTTGCGCTCGATGCCGGCGGCATCCTCAAGGCACTCGTCGCGAAGCACGGCGGCAAAGGGGGCGGCCGGCCCGACCTCGCCCAGGGCGGCGGTGTAACAGCGGCGGCAACGGAAGTGCTCGCAACCGCGCGCGGCCTTATCACTAACCAGTAGCCCCGACCTAAAGGTCGGGCCTACTGGTGGATAGAGAGCCAGCAACGTGCTGGTGGATAGAATAGCGGCGTGTGGCGTTTTGTCGCGCTTTTCATCGCACTGGTGGCCGGGATCGGCGTGGCGGTGTGGTACTACCGCTCGCCCGAGGCGGGCACGAGCGTGCGTGTGGCGCGGAACGACGACCGGTGGATTGACGGTCTGCAAAGCCGCACACCGAAGGAAGCCGAAGCCGCCGCCGCCGAAGTCGAGCGTCGCGGCACGACGGCGCTCCCGACGATTCGCAAAATTCTGCAGGACCCGGCCGCCGATCCGCCGAAGCGCAAGGCTGCGCTGAAGGCGATCGGCATTCTCGGCGCACGTGCCGCGGAAGCCATTCCCGACGTCGCGGCGCTGCTGCCGGACGCCGACTACACCACCGAAGCGGCGCTGGCGTTGAGCTTCATGGGCTCCGCCGCGGTCCGCCCGTTGCGCGATGCGACGCAGTCGGAGCACGCGTCGGTGCGGCGCGAGGCGCTGCGCTCGCTGGGGAAGCTGCGCGAGCGCGCCTCGATCGACCCTCAGCTCGTCGTGCCGCTGCTCTTGAAGGCGCTCGAAGACGACGACCCGACGGTGCGTCACGTTGCGGTCACGTATCTCGGGATTGTGCGCGACAACCCGCCGGCGGAGATCGCCGGGCTGATTGACGCGCTCGAGGACGAGGAGGCCGACGTGAGGGAAGCGGCCGCGATTGCGCTCGGGCAGTACGGTGCGCTGGCGGATCAGGCGGTGCCGGCGCTGCGCAAGGCGGCGCGCGACAGCGACGAAGAGGTCCGCCGCGAAGCCGGCCGCGCGCTCGTCACGATCGCAGAGAAGAAGAAGCCGGCGGCGTGAGGCCGGGTCTAAAGACCTGGCCTACGTGTGACCGGTGCGCGTGACAGGTGTAGAGCGGGTCTTTAGACCCGCCGTCACTTCCGCGTGAAATTCGCGAGCGTCTCGACGGCGAGATCCGCCATCCAGTTCACGGTGGCCGACGGCACCGTGAACGCGTTCGCGAGAATCGAGAACGCGAGCGTCTCGCCGTCGCGCGTGCGCACGTAGCCCGACAGGCTGCGGACATTCGAGATCGTGCCCGTCTTGGCGAGCGCATTCCCTTCCGCGCGCGTCCGCTTCATGCGCGACGCGATCGTCCCATCTCGTCCCGCGACCGGCAGCGTCGCGGCGAACGCCTCCGTGTGCCGGGGGTCCGCGTGCAGACGTTCGAGGATCGACACGAGCAGATCCGCGGTGACGAAGTCGTAGCGCGAGAGTCCCGACCCGTCCGCCTGCACGTAGCTCGATTCCGGAATGCCCCAGGACGTGAGCAGCGCGCGCGTCGCAATGCGCCCGCCCTCTGTCGTCCCCAGCCCGCCTCTTGCCGCGCCGACGGCCTTCAGCAGCGTTTCCGCGTACAGGTTCTGGCTGGCCTTCATCAACACGGTCGCGATCTCGCGCAGCGGAGGAGACTGGGTGGACGCGAGCGCGCGGCGCGCATCGGCCGGCGGCAGGTCGACGCGATCGTCCGCGTCGTGCACCGCCCCGGTCACGTCGATGCCGCGGGCGACCAGCGCGTCTTTGAGCGACTGCGCAAAAAAGATCGTCGGATTGACGACCGCCACGTCGCGCGTGCCGGGCTGCGCGTCGGCCGCGATGCTGCCCGTGACGGTGAGCAGCGGCTGATCGACGCGTCGCTGAAAGTCGATGGTATTCGCCGACTTCAGCGCGCCGGTCCACGCGCGGTTCATCACCAGCAGTCCCGCGCCGGGCTCGAGCTCCACCAGCGCCGGGTCCCCTTCGTTCGCGCCCGGACCGACCGTCAGCCGCGCGACGTTCTCGTTCATCTCGAGCGCGCCGACCGGCGCCGCGTAGCCGTACTGCAGGTAGTCCCACGACCAGCCCTGCCCGAGCCCCTCGTCGTCGAACGCGTTGTCGTCGCCGACGATGCCGCCGTCGATGCGGACGATGCCGGCAGCCTTGAGTGCGCCCGCCCACTCGTCGAAGACCGCGGTCGCGCGCGCGTTGCGCGTGTTGATGGTCGGGTCGCCCGTGCCGCGGACGATCAGGTCGCCCATCAACGTGCCGTTCTGGATCGGTGCCGCGGTCTCCAGGGTGGTGGTAAAGCAGTAGTCCCAGCCCAGTGTTTCCGCCGCAACGGCCAGCGTCACGATCTTCATGTTCGACGCCGGCATTACGAGCGTGCGCGGGTTGTGCTGGAAGAGAATCCGACCGGTGTCGAGCGACTTCACCTCGACGCCCCAGATTGCCTGGCTGGTGATCGGGGCGTCGAACACACGCGAGAGGTCCGCGGCCAGCTCGCGCTCGGCCTGGGGATTGATTGATGGGGGCTGGTGGCTGGCGCATGAGGCCGAGCCGAGCGCCAGACACAGAACGCCGAGACGGCCCACGCGCGTGACACGACGTTCACGAAGTAACGAAGCCCACGAAGAAATCACGTACATGTGTTTTGCCTTTTGTACGTGTTTTCCTTCGTGGCCTTTGTGAGCTTCGTGACGGGCCGTCGGCCGTGACAGTGAAGGTTGCCGCTATTGCAACGCGTCCAGCGCCTTCAGCACGGAGTCGAGCGTGGCGACGTCCATCTTCGCGGCCCCGGCATCGCCGTCGCGGCGCGCGAAGGCGTCCGTGCCCTGACGACCGAACACGACGCGCTCCTGCTTCTTCCCCTCGTCGTACTTCAGCGTGACGGCGAGCTCGGGCTTGTCGAGCGCGGTGGTCTTCTCGGCGAAGCCGGTGGCGCGCGCGCTCGTGACCGCGGTCAGCAGCGCCTCGACCTTGGTCGCATCCGCATCCTTCGCCGCGGGCGCGACCTGCTTCCACTCTGTCTCTTATACACATCTGAC
>JBKPRU010000223.1:0-21769 GCA_046734675.1 Acidobacteriota bacterium | reverse complement strand
GCTGAAGGGTCGGCGCGGAGCGGAGGCATGGCGGGCGTCAGCAGTCTCATGGCATCGCGGAAGAACGACATCGATTACGCCTACGTGTTCAACACGCGCCGCTTTGCGCAAGCGGGCGATCCTCTCGGCGGATTGGGCAAGCAGCTCGAACAGCTCTTCGAGACGGTGGCGATTCCCGAGCCGCATCTGCACTTCCAGATCCCGGCCGCGCAGTAAATCACCATGATCGGGCCAGTCCGCTGGCGCAGGACCGCCGCTGGCTGGCCCGCTCGCTCCGTGGTGGAGAGTCGCGGTTGCGGTGTCATCCCATCTCGGCCCACGACCAACACTAGATCGTGCCGATCATGTTGGAGGGACTCGACTTCGAGTTGCCAGGCGCAGTGAGGGATGGATCTGTGTGCACATGATGCGCACGCGGTCGGAGGATCCTGCTACAGTAACGCTAACCTTCAGCGCTGCGAGCTGACGAAAGAGGCTCGAGGTGCGCGATGAAAACGAAGGTCATCTCGTTTCCACCTTCACCCACGTCCAGACTCGACACCCAGCTCCGATTCGCCATCGCGAACAAGCGCCTGATTCGATTCACCTACGAGGGCGCGGTGCGCGTCGCGGAGCCGCACGATTACGGCGTGCGCGACGGCGTGACGAAAGTCCTGGCCTATCAACGAGAGAAGGCCGGGCGTAAAGGTGACGAGGTCCGCGGGTGGAGGTGGCTCGAGACTTCGAAAATCCAGGACTGCATCGTGCTCGAGGACTCCTTCCGGGGAACGCGTGAGGCGGCGCAACAGCACCACCATCATTGGGACGTCCTGTACGCGCGAGTGGGCCACACAACCTGAACGCGCGGTCCGTCACCTCACACTAGACCACCGACCTGAGTGGCGTTATCGTGCGCGTAATGAGGCACGGTCGCGCCGCCCGGACCGCATTCGTGATCGCCTGCGCGATGCTCGCCGCCGCGAGCATCGCGAATGGCCCCGCGCGGGCGAGCGAGGACGTGCGACCAGTCGTCCTCGTCGGGCTCGATGCGGCCGACTGGCTGGCGATCGATCCGTTGGTCGCCGCCGGGAGGCTTCCGACGTTCGCACGGCTGAAGACGTTCGGTCGCACGGGTGTCATGGTGTCCACGCCGCCGCTGATCTCGCCAATGATCTGGACGACGATCGCGACGGGGCTCGAGCCGGAGAACCACGGCATCACCGACTTCATGGTCGATCTTCCAGGCGGCCGGCAGGCACCGGTCGGTTCGAGCCAGCGGCTGGCGCCGGCGATCTGGAATCTGTTCTCCGCCGCAGGACGACAAGTCGCCATCGTCGGCTGGTGGGCGACCTGGCCGGCGGAGTCGGTGCTCGGCACCATCGTGTCGGACGCGCTGGCGCCGCAGCTGACCAGGCAGGCACGAGCGATTGACGCGGGCCTGGTGTCGCCCTCGACGGCGATGGATCGAGTCAAGCGATCCGTGGTGCGAGTCGATAGCGTTTCCGCGAACGAACTGGCGACATACGGCGCCACGAACCAAGAGAGAGCTCGGACGCTCGCAGGGATCATCGCCGCGACGCGAACGTACGAGCGCATCGCGACCGATATCGCTCGGGCCAATCATCCCGATCTGCTAGCGGTGTACTTCGAAGCGATCGACAGCGTGTCGCATCTCTTCGTACGAGAGCAGCGTGGACCGCGAGCGATCGAGCGCGCCTATGAAGAAATAGATGCGGCGCTCGGCGAGATCGCGCGAGCGAGCGCGCCAGACTCGCTGGTCTTCGTCTGTTCCGATCATGGGTTCTATCCGGCGACGGCATCAATAACAGAAGATCCCGCGAACCTTGCGGGACCGGCGACAGCGTGGCACCGGCCCTACGGAATCATCGGCGTCGCGACGGCGGGGTCGCTGGCAACCGGCGCGGCGACCGCGAATTTTCAGCGCGCCGACATCGGACTGATCACGCCGCTCGAGGTCGCGCCGACGGTGCTGCATGCGGCCGGCGTCAGCGTCTCGTCCGAGATGCGCGGACGCATCGTCACGCCGCTGCTGCCGCCAGACATGGCGGCGCGCGCGCCCATGCGTGCGCTGCCGCCGAAGTTCGTCCCGCCCTCGACAGAGGGTCTCGTGCGCGCGGATGCGGAGGACACGCGGCAGCGGCTGCAGGCGCTCGGCTACATTGGGGCGACGGGCTCGTCGCTTGGACGGCAGAACCTCGCCGAGAGCCTCTTCCGCCGTCGGAGGGATGCAGCGGCGGAAAGAGAACTGAAAATCGTGATGGCCGCGCAGCCGCAGAACGTCGCGGCGCGGCTGTGGATGGCGCAGATCCTGGCGCGCACAGGGCGCATCCCGGAGGCGATCGCGATGTACGAACGCGCGATCGCGCTGCCCGGCGGCGCGCGCGACGCGCTGATCCAGGCTGTCGAGCTCGCGACGGCGAACCAAAACGTCGAGGCGGCGCAACGCATGCTGGCCAGCGCGCCGGCAGATGAGCCCTACACGCACATCGCGCGCGGTGCGATGGCCGAAGCGCAGCGCCACCTTACGATCGCTGAACGCGAGTACCGCGCCGCACTGAACAAAGACCCCTCGTCATTCGACGCGGCCGCGCGACTCTTCGATGTGCTGCAGCGCGCAAATCGAGGGCGTGAGGCAACAGAGGCCATCGAACAGGCTGTTCGCGCGTCCGCCGACGATGCGCGGCTACTGGCGCTGGCGGGCGACGCACGGCTCGCCGCCGGCGACCCTGCCGGCGCAGAGCGCGCGCTGCGACGGGCGCTCGCGCTCGCGCCTGATGCGGACTCTGTGCGCATCGCGCTTGGCCGCGCGCTGATTGCCGCGAAGAAGAATAGTGAGGCGATCGATGAACTCCGCCGCGCGCCGCTGTCGGCCGACCGCGACACGCTGCTCGGCGCGGCGTACTCCTCAACGAAGGACTGGGCGCACGCGATCGAGCATCTGCAGCACGTAGTGAACGAAGGGCGCGTCACCCCCGACGTGCTGAACAGCCTCGGCTGGGCGCAGATGCAGGCCGGGCAGCGCCGCGAAGCGGCTGAATCGTTCAGTCGATCGATTTCCGCCAAGCCCGATCAACCGGAAATTCGTCGTCTGCTCAAAGAACTGGGACGATGAAGCGCGCCGCCGCAATCGGGGTCGTGGTCGTCGCAATCGGCGCGGCAGCGTTCGTGATGCGCTCACAGCGAACGACCACGCCACGCCAGGGACCGAACGTCCTCCTGATCACGGTCGACACCCTACGATGGGATCACGTCGGTGTGTACGGCGCGTCGAACGTGTCGACGCCGACGCTCGACGGACTCGCCGCGCGCGGTGTGCGCTTCGACACCGCGATCATGCACGCGCCGCTGACCGCGCCATCGCACGCCTCGATCCTCACCGGCCTGACGCCGCTCGGGCACGGCGTCCGCGACAACGGCGCCTTCGTGCTGCCGCCGGCGCTCCCGACGATTGCCACGACACTGCTCGACGCGGGATATACGACGGCTGGATTCATCTCCGGGTTTCCACTCGATCGCCGGTTCGGTTTCGCGCGCGGATTCGACCTGTACGACGACCGGCTGCCACGCGGCCTCGCGCGCAATGCCGGCGCGACCGAGCGTCGCGCCGACGAGACGACGACGCGTGCGATGGCGTGGATCGATGGGACGCCGAGCGATCGTCCGTGGTTCGCCTGGGTGCACTACTTCGACCCGCACGCCGCCTACGAGCCGCCGCCGGAATATCTGCAGCGATTCCCGACCAGACCCTATGACGGCGAGATCGCGTTCGTCGACGCACAGATCGGCCGGCTGATCGACCATCTACGCGAGCGCGGCGCGCTCGACCGAACGATCGCGCTGGTCACCGCCGACCACGGAGAGAGCCTGGGCGAGCACGGCGAAGAAACCCACGGCGTGTTCATCTACGACTCGACGCTCCGTGTCCCGTGGATCCTCGCAGGTCCCGGTGTGCCGACCGGGCGCGTACCCCAAGTGGTCGCGCGTGGCGTCGACGTCCTGCCCACCTTATTAGATCTCGCCGGCGTGCCTGCGCCAACGTCAATCGACGGACGCTCACTGCGCTCTGCGCTCGACGGCCAGCCACTCGCGGACGAGCCCGTCTACGTCGAATCGCTGCTCGCCAGCCGCAACTTCGGTTGGGCGGCGTTACGGGGCATCCGCGATGCGAAGTGGAAGTACATCGACGCGCCCTCGCGCGAGGTGTACGACCTGACGAGCGATCGCCAGGAATCGACCAACCGCTTCGCGGAGCAACCGGAACGCGCGTCACAAATGGCGCGGACGCTCGCCGCGGCGACAAGTCGCGCGACGCCCACAGCGGACGCTCCCGTCAACGCGGACACGGCGGCGCGGCTGCGGGCGCTCGGCTACGTCGGGTCGACGAGCTCCTCTCAGCGTTCCTCCGGTAAAGACCCGAAGGACCACATCGCACTGGTCAATCGTCTCGAGCATGCGATTGCCGACACGCGCGTCGACCCTGCGCGCGCCACATCGACGCTCCGTGCCGTCCTCAAAGAGGACCCTGGCATCATCGTCGCGCGCCGGCAACTGGCGCTGGCGCTGTCGGCGACGGGCGATCATCGCGGCGCGATCGAGCAACTGCAGTGGCTGGACGCGCACCAGAGCGCCAGTGCGGAGAACCTGCTGCTGCTCAGCGAATCGCTGCGCGCGAGCGGCGACGCGAACGGCGCCGCCGCGGCCCGCGAGAAGGCCGCGCGGCTCGAGCCCGCGTCCCCGGAAATCGCCCTGACCGAGGCGCGAGCGCTGATGGCCGAGCGACGCGCCGATGAAGCGGCACGCGCGTACGCCCGCGCCCTCGATCTCTCACCGGGCGATCCCGAAGCGCTGACGGGACTCGGACAACTCGCGCTGACGCGAGGCGACGTCGACCAGGCCTCCTCCTTCTTCGAACGGGTGCTGGCCGCCGACCCGCGCGATGTCGAGGCGCGTACCGGCCTCGCGCTCGTTCGCGGGAGGCAAGGGCGCATGGCTGAAGCCGCGACGATCCTGCAGAACGTGATCGCCGACGCGCCAGAGAACGGCCAGGCGCTGGCCGCGCTCGGCGCAGCGGTTGCGCGGGGCGGACGGCCCGACGCCGCCGTTCCTTACTTCGAGCGCGCCATCGCGGCCGGCCTGCGCACGCCGGCGGTGCTGAACGGGCTCGGGTTCGCGAAGCTCGAATCCGGGGATCGCGCCGGCGCGCTGACCGCGCTCAAAGCATCGCTGTCGCTGGACCCGCGGCAACCCGGCGTGCAGCAGGCGGTGCACGATCTCTCGTCCCCGTCGGCCGCCCGATGACGAGAGCCCGAGCCCGCCGGCACATCCAGCCGCCGCCTTCGCGCATCCGCCGGATGGTGCCTGCGCTGGCAGCCATCGCGATTGCGTGCGCGGCGGCCTGGTTCATGTGGCCGCGGGGCTCGCCGACGCCCACGTCGACGACGCGCGACAACATCCTGCTCGTCACCATCGACACGGCCCGCGCCGATCATTTCGGATCGTACGGCTACGCGCGCGCGAAGACGCGGCATGTCGATCGGCTCGCCGCCGAAGGGGTGCGGTTCGATCGCGCCTTCACTACCGCGCCGATCACGCTGACCGCGCATGCCTCGATCTTCACCGGCCGCTATCCGTTCGAGCACGGCGTCCGCAACAACGGCAACTTCTACCTGCCGCAGCACTACGACACGCTGGCGACGATGTTGAAGGGGCAGGGGTATCGGACGGCGGCATTCGTCAGCGCGTTCGTGCTCGATCGACGCTACGGTTTGGCGCGCGGCTTCGACAGTTATGACGATCGCATGCAGGGAGCGCAGCCGCAGGTCGTCAGCCTGGAGGCGGAGCGCCGCGGCGATCGCACCGAGCTCGCGCTCGCCGCGTGGCTCGACGCGTATGCCAATGACGCCTCCCCGTTTTTCGCCTGGCTGCATCTCTACGATCCGCACGAACCGTATCGGCCGCCGCCGCCGTTTCGTGAGGCGTTCACCGACGCGCCCTACGACGGCGAAATCGCGTTCACCGACGCGATCGTCGCCGACGTGCTGGAGAAGCTCCGCGCCCACGGCATCCTCGACCGCACCATCGTCGCGGTGATCGGCGATCACGGCGAGAGCCTCGGCGATCACGGGGAAGAGACGCATTCGATGTTCGTGTACGACGCCGCGATCCGCGTGCCGTTCATCCTGTGGCGGCCCGGGCGCATCGCGGCGGGACGCGTCGTCTCCGATCCCGTGCGCGTCATCGATCTCGCGCCGACGCTGCTGGAGCTGGTCGGCGCGCCGCCACTGAAGACGCCGCACGCGCGGAGTCTGGTCGCGCTGATGGACGGGAAAGGGGACGGGAGTGCCGCGCCGATTTATGCGGAGACATACCTGCCGCAGTTCTATCTGAACTGGTCGCCGCTGCGCACCCTGCGCGACGACCGGTGGAAGTACATCGAGGCGCCGATGCCAGAGCTGTACGACACGCTGAAAGATCCAGGCGAGACGCAGAATGTCTACTCCAGTCAGCCGCAGACGGCCGGGGCGATGCGCACCGCACTCGAGCGTCTGACGGCGGGCGCCGCCGGCACGATGAACGTCGGTGCAATCGATCGGGACACGGCGGAGAAGCTCGCGGCGCTGGGATATATCGGGGCGACGGCGGGAGCGCTTCCGCCTAAAGGCGGAAGCGACGGGGGAAGAGCGGCCGGAAGCCAGACGAGGCGGCGCGATCCGAAGGACGTGATTGGCGTGTTCAATCGTCTACGCCGCGCGAACAGCGCCGTGCGCGATCGACGGTACGACGAGGCGCTGCCAATCCTCCGCAGCGTGCTGCAGGAGGATCCGCGGAACGCGTTCGCGCAGCTGGTGATGGGGAGCGCGTTCATGGGGATGGGGAAGTATCGTGAGGCGATTGCGCAATATCGCGCTTACGCGGAGTTGGTCCCGACCAGCTCCTACGCGCATCAGTGGATGGCCATCTGCTACGTGCGGCTCGGCGAGCAGGACGGGGCGCTGAAAGAGACAGCCGCGGCGCTCGCGCTCGATCCCGGGTCGACGGACAGCCGCGTGCTGCGCGGCGGGATCTTCGCGAGCCGTGGGCAGTACGACGAAGCATTGCGCGAACTGCGTGCGGCGCTCGACGTCGATCCGACCAAGCAGGTCATCCGTCTCGATCTCGCAAAGGTGCTCGACGAGGCCGGGCGTCCTGACGATGCGGCGCGCGAATACGCCGCGATTCTCGCGCAGCAGCCCCAGGATGGCGCGGCGCTGACCGGACTTGGTGCGCTGCGCGTGAAACAGGGGAAGGTGCAGGAGGGCGTGGATCTGCTGCGACGCGCGGTCGCGATCGATCCGGCGAACGACGGCGCGCGATTCAATCTGGCGCAGGCGCTCGAACGGGGCGGGTCGCGGGACGCAGCCGCCGAGGAATATCGGCGGCTGCTCGATCAGGCGGCAACGTCGCCGCAGATCCGCCAGGCCGCGTCGGCGCGCCTGGCGAATCTCGGTCAGAAATGACGCCGGGTCTAACCAGCCTCCGCCGAGGCTACGGCGGTCCGCCGAAGCGCTTCGCGCGCGAAGGCGGAAGACCCGGTCTACACCTGTCTCAGTCCCGCCAACTCTGAAGACTCGGACCACACGCGAACGAGCAACGCGAGTGAGCCACGCGAGCGGAGCGGGGCCAGGGGTCACCGCGAGCGAGCGTGTAGGGGGGGCCGGGGGGCGAAGCCCCCCGGATGAAACTAGAACCGGAACCGGATTCCGAACTGCCCCTGCCGCTCCGAGTTGTTGATGATCTCGGTCGGCGTACCGAAATCGGGCGACGTGAACGTCTGCACGTACGAGTCGCGATCGTAGTTGACGTGATTCGTGATGTTGAAGATGTCGAACATCGCCTCCAGCGATCGCGCGTTGGTCAACGGGAACCGGTACGAGAAGCGCATGTCCCAGCTGAAGAAGCCGCCGGCACGGAACGAGTTGCGCGGGAACATCTGGCTCGTGGCCGGATCGAGCGCGCGCACGCTGTTGCGGGACCCGCCGAGACCGGCAAACGCGCTGTACGGCTTGCCGGTATTCGCCTGCACGATCGTCGAGAGCTGCAGCGCCCGCCAGACCTGGAACGTCCCGCCGAGCGTGCCGCGGTGCCGCACGTCGTTGGGCGTCGGACCCCAATCCTGCTCCCAATTCAGGTTGGTGAGATCCGACGGGTTACTCCCGAAATCGTTGGCGATGTTCTTGGCGTTGGTGAAGGCGTAACTGGTCAGCAGCTCCGCTTTCGGCATGCGGACCTTGCCCGTGAGATACACACCATCGAACCGCGAGTGCCCGCGGTTGCCCTCGACCCGCACTTCTCCGTAATACGAGTTGAAGACTCCCGCAGGCGAGAGCCGCGTGTTCTCGTTCGACACGGTCTGACCGAAGACGGTGTAGTTGCGGTTGATCGGCCAGCGATGGATTTCATCCTTGCCGATCGAGTGGATGTAGTCGAAGTCGAGCGCCAGGACCCGCGTCAACTGGTGCGAGCCGCCGATGTTGAAATGATGCGCCCACGGCTGCACCAGGTCCGGCGCGGTCAGCCGCATGATCCCGCCGGCGAACGTCGGATCGATGAACGACGTGCGGATCGACTCGCGGTTCGCCGCGTAAAACGCCGGCGTCCACGGGCTCGGCGAGAACGACAGGAAGTTGAGCGGTGTGCGGACGTCGGTCCACCGCTCGTACAACGTGATGTTCTGGAAAATCTCGTCGTAGTAGATCCCGTAGCCGCCGCGCACGACGGTCCGGCCATCGCCCCTCACATCCAGCGCGAAGCCGACGCGCGGTCCGAAGTTGTTGGTATCGAGCTTCCGTTTGTTGTTGAATCCGAGCGTCCCGAGGTCGGTGAGCACGGGCGTCTGGAAATCGTTGCTGTACGGCCCCGCCTGCACCTCGTAGCGAACTCCCAGGTTGAGCGTGAGGTTCTTGGTCGGGTGGTAGTCATCCTGGAAGTACACGCCGACGTGGGTCCAGTTGTCGTCAGCCTCGTTCGTCCCCGCCGACCCGGTGAACGTGTCCGCGACCGCGTTGAGATACGAGCTGATGCTGTTGCCGGGCAATCGATCGTTGAAATTGAAGAACCCGTACAGCGTCGGAATGAAGAAGCCGCCGTAGTGTGACTTCACGATCTCGGCGCCGACCTTGAAATCGTGGTCGCCACCCCAGCCCTGTTTGCGGAACGCGAAGTCGTCTTTGAACTGCCAGCGCCGCTGAATCGTCTCCTGCGGCGTATTCACGTTCGCGCCGTAGGTGAAATCCGGCGTCGCGACGCCGGGATTGGTGTTGTCGTTTGCGGTGATCTTGTTGTCGAAGTACTGGAACAGCACCAGCGCTTCATTCACCTTGTTCGATCCCCAGATCATCGTGTGCTTGGCGATGACCGAGTCGATCTTGTTGGTGTTGAGGGCGCCGGCCGACTTCAGCGTGTTCCCGCCGATGAAGTCGTTCTCGCGGCGATTGTCCTCGCGCGCGTAGCGCACGAGCAGCGAGCTGGCGTCCGACAGCTTGAAGTCCGTCTTGGCGGTGATCAGGTGATTGCGGAACGGCGTCAGCTGCGGCCCTTCCTCCGCCGGCAGCACGCCGTTGGTGAACACCGTGTGGTAATCCTGCCGGCGATTGAACTCGTACGAGCCGAAGTAGTGCGCCACGTCCTTCTTGAACGGGCCGCCGACCGTGCCGCCCGCCTGCTGCTGCTGGAACGGCTGCTTGCCCGAATCGGTTTCCTTCTCGAAGAACGTTTCCGCGTTCAGCGAGTCGTCGCGCAGGAACAGGAAGCCGCTGCCATGCAGCGTGTTCGTGCCGCTCTTCGTGATCACGTTGACGACGCCGCCGGTCGAACGGCCGTATTCCGCGCTGTAGCGTCCGGTCGTGACCTTGTATTCCTGGATCGCGTCTTCGCTGAACTGCTGCAGCAAGCCGCGGACGACCCCGTCATTGTTGTCGCCGCCATCGACCGTGATGTTGACGGCGCGGCCGGTCATGCCGCCGTAGCTGATGCCACCGACCTCGGTCTTGGTCGGGTCGTAATAGTTCGATGGGCGCGTGCCGGGCACGAGCAGCGACAAATCCTGGAAGCGGCGTCCGCTGAGCGGCATGTTCTCGACCAGCGTCGCCGTGATCACCTGCCCGACGTCCGATTTCGTCGTCTGGACGAGCGGCGATTCGGCGGTGACGCTGACCGTCTCGTTCAGGGACGCGACCTTCATCGTGACGTCGATGTTGGTGGAGCTCCCGACCTGGACCTGCACGTCTTTCGTGAGCACCTTCGCGAAGCCGGTGAGCTCCGCGATGACTTCATACGTCCCAGGCGGCAGGAACTCGAGACGATACGTACCGAGCGCGCTGGAGACGGTGGACCGGGTGAGTCCGGTGGCGGTGTTCCTGGCCGTCACGGTGGCGCCGGGCACCGGCGCCTTGCTCTCGTCGGCGATGCGGCCGTCGATGACGCCGGTGTTGTCGGACTGCGCCAGAGCCGGGCGCGTACCGATCAGGAAGAAAACCGTGAGGGCAAGTACTGCGGTGACGATGGCCCGCGGGGTCGACGACATACAGACGACCTCCTGGTAACGAACGGTGAGACCGGAGTGCGTTGACGCGCGGAGTGTATAGCCGCGCCTGAGGGGCCGCAATACTTCTGTGACCGCAGGGACGAACCCCGCCCGTGGTGTGATTAGCGGTGTGCTGCTATGGACGAATGCCGGTGTCTCGCGTGCCAGATCGCGGCGGCCCCTGCATTTCGTCGTCACACACCGGCAACTCCCGTCGAGGATCCGGCAACTCGTCTCGATCTTCCGACCGCTTCCTCGATCTCGGACAGAGCGGACGGGTCGTCAATCGTCGGCGGCGTGTCGTAAGCCTGTCCGTCGGCGATTTTGCGCATGGTGCTGCGGAGGATCTTTCCCGAACGCGTCTTCGGGAGCCGCTTGACGATCATCGCGGTTCTGAACCCGGCAACGGGACCGATGCGATCGCGAATGAGCCCAACGAGTTCGACGACGATCTCGCCGTGACGGACGTCGGGCACGCCGGCTTTCAACACCACGAACCCGACGGGAACTTGTCCTTTGAGCTCGTCGGCAATGCCGACGACGGCGCATTCGGCGACGTCGGGATGCGAGGCGAGCACCTCTTCCATCGCGCCGGTCGCCAGCCGGTGCCCGGCGACGTTGATCACGTCGTCGGTGCGCGTCATCACATAGACGTAGCCGTCCTCATCGATGAAGCCGGCGTCAGCGGTCTTGTAGAAACCGGGAAAGTCCGACAGGTACGTCTGCTCGTACCGTTCATCCGCGTTCCACAACGTCGTCAGCGATCCAGGCGGCAGCGGGAGCCTGCAGACGAGCGATCCGATCTCGCCGGCTTTCACCGGACCGCCGCTTGGGTCGAGCACCTGCACGTCCCATCCGGCGACGGGCTTCGTCGCCGACCCCGGCTTCACCGGCAACGTGTCGATCCCGATGCAGTTGGCGCAGATTGCCCAGCCCGTCTCGGTCTGCCACCAGTGGTCGACGACCGGCACCTTCAACTTGTCCTGCGCCCATAAAAGCGTGTTCGGATCGGTCCGCTCGCCCGCGAGAAACAACGTGCGCAGCGACGACAGGTCGTAGTTCCCGATCAGCAATCCGTTCGGGTCGTCGCGCTTGATGGCGCGAAAGGACGTCGGCGCGGTGAAGAGGCACGCCACCTTGTGCTGTGACGCGACCCGCCAGTAGACGCCGGCGTCCGGCGTGCCGACCGGCTTTCCTTCGAACAGGATCGTCGTGCATCCGTGAATCAAAGGTCCGTACACGATGTACGAATGGCCGACGACCCAGCCGATGTCCGATGCCGCCCAGAAGACTTCTCCCGCCTCGACGCCGTACACGTTCTTCATCGTCCAATCGAGGCCGACGAGATGGCCGCCGTTGTCGCGCACGATGCCCTTCGGCTGTCCCGTGGTGCCGGACGTGTAGAGAATGTAGAGCGGATCGGTCGCGGCGACGGGAACGCATTCATGTGGTCGCGCGCCTGCGAGCGCGTCGTTCCATTCCACATCGCGACCCGGAATCAAATCGGCAGTAGCCATCGGCCGCTGATGGACGATGCAATGTGACGGCTTGTGCCCGGACATGGCGACCGCCGCGTCGAGGAGCGGCTTGTAGCGGACGGTGCGCCCAGGCTCGATCCCGCACGATGCGGTGACGACGACCTTCGGACGCGCATCGTCAATGCGCGCGGCGAGCTCGGCGGACGCGAACCCGCCGAAGACGACCGAGTGAATCGCTCCGAGCCGCGCAACCGCAAGCATCGCAATCACCGCCTCGGGAATCATCGGCATGTAGATGATGACGCGATCGCCCTTGGAGACGCCGAGACGGGCCAGCGCTCCCGCGAAGTGCGAGACCCGGTCGAGGAGCTCACGATAGGTGAGGGTTGCAACCGTGCCGGTGACGGGACTGTCGTAGATGAGCGCCGGCTGCTCCGAGCGGCCGCGCGCGACGTGACGGTCGAGCGCGTTGTAACAGGTATTCACCTCCGCGCCGGCAAACCATCGATAGAACGGAGCACGCGAGCGATCGCAGACGCGATCCCATTTCACGTGCCAGTCGATGGTTTCCGCAGCCTCGCCCCAGAAGCGGTCAGGGTCTTTCAGCGAGCGTTCGTGAGCGACATCCGAGAGGCGTGCCATAGATCACCCCGGTGCACGACGACCCCTGATCACGCGGGCAACGTCGGCCGCAGTATATGCGCCAACCTCGGAATCGTAAGCGACTGTTCCGAAACGGAGCCCTTCGAGGTGCTCGATCGTTCGGAGACGAACATCCGCGTGCGTTTGCGGGCAGGCGCCGCGGTACGGCGGTTGCTCTCAGCCGTGCGCGCGCGTCGCGCGCAACCCCCACAGAAAAACCGCAAACGGGATTGATTCATCCGCAGGAGTCTTATGAAGAGTGTTGTCGTTCGTACCGCCGTGGCCTACGCCGCGTGCATGTTCCTGGGCGCGTCGATCGCGTCCGCGCAGGCCACCCGCACCTGGGTCTCGGGCGTCGGAGATGACGTGAACCCGTGCAGCCGCACCGCGCCGTGCAAGACCTTCGCGGGCGCGATCTCGAAGACCGCGGCCGGCGGAGAGATTTCCGTGCTCGATTCGGGCGGCTTCGGCGCCGTGACGATCGTCAAGTCGATCACCATCAGCGGCGTCGGCGAGAACGCCAGCATCCTGGCGACACTGGGCAGCCCCGGCATCGTCATCAACGCAGGAACGAACGACGTCGTCACGCTGCGGCATCTGCAGATCAACGGCGCGGGCAGCGGCGGCGTCGGCATCCGGATGGTGGCCGGCGCGGCGCTCGTCGTCGATAACGTGAACGTGTTCGGCTTCGATACGGGGATCGAGAACAACGCCGGCAACACGACGGTGTACGAGTCCTACATCTCGAACAACCGCAGCTTCGGCGTGAACGGCAAGGGCGGCACCATCAGCATCGAAGCGAGCATGCTGACCAACAACAATGTGGCCGTGCAGGCGACCGGCGCGGGGACCGTGCGGCTGTCGAACAACAGCGTCTACAACAATCTGACCGGATTCGGGTGCGGCGGGGGCGCGCTGGTGTCGGCCGGCGACAACCGCAAGGCCGGCAACGTGGGCGGCGGCGTCCCCGCGTGTGCGCCGACCATGTCGATCGCGATCCAGTAGTAACCCCACGACACTACACGGACGGCTCGCCTCGACCGGGCCGTCCGTTTCTTCTTCGTTCCCGCCCCGGCGCGTCACGCGCTTGACAATTCCTCAGCAGCAGTCATAGTTGCCGGGTCAGCGGGCTGACGAGGCCGAGCTATCCTCGCGCAGCGTCAGCGGCACCACAGGGGCGCGAGGAGAGCTCGATGTTCCATCACCCCGATCCGGAGGTCCTCGTCGTCGGCGCCGGGCCGGTCGGGCTCGTCACAGCGCTCTTCCTCCAGCAGCACGGCGTGCGTGTCGAGATCGTCGACATGCACCAGCGGACGACGCAACACAGCTACGCCCTGGCGATCCATCCCCATACGCTGAACATTCTCGAGGAAGCCGGGCTGAGCGAGACGCTGATCGCGTCAGGACGGAAACTGACGAAGGTCGCATTCTACGAAGGCAGCCATCGGCGCGCCGAGATCGATTATGCGGCACTGACTTCGCGGCATCCGTATCTGCTCGTCATCCGCCAAAGCATGCTGGAGCGCGCCGCTGAAGAGGCGCTGCGCAACCTCAAGGTGAAAGTCCTCTGGGGGCACCGGCTCCAGTCGCTCACGAGCGACGGCGAGGTCGAAGTTGCGAAGCTCGATCAGGTGACAACCGGATATCCGGTGGCGCGGACGGAGTCGCTCGTCGCGCACACCGAGACGATCCGGCCGCGCTACGTCATCGGCGCCGACGGACACGACTCCGCGGTCCGGCGGATGGCGCAGATCGAGATGGACGCGTTCGGCGCCGGCCAGGTCCTTTCCATCTATGAGATCGAAGCGACGGGGGAGCTGCCTGGCGAAGCGCGCGTCATGATCGATGCGCACGCGACCAGCGTGTACTGGCCGCTCGAAGCCGGCCGCTGTCGTTTCGGATTCGACATCAGCGACATCCGTCAACACGAGACCTCGATGCAGCGGCTCACTACGTTGATCGCCGCGCACGCCCCTTGGTTCACGGCGACGCCGACCGAGATCTACTGGTCGACGCTCGCGGTGTTCGAGCCTCGGCTGGCGCGGACGTTTGGACAGGACAACGTGTGGCTCGCGGGCGACGCGGCGCACCAGGCTGCGCCCGTGGGCGTGCAGAGCATGAACTCGGGATTGTTCGAAGCGCGCGAGCTGGCCGCGATCATCGCCCGCCGTCAGCGAGCGGGCGGGTCGACGGCGCTCCTCGATCAGTACGCGGCCGACATGCACGGCGCGTGGCTGCGGCTGCTCGACGCCGGACGGTCGGTCGGCGCACTGGCGGCGGCGGATCCGTGGGTGCGGCAGCGGGCCGCGAAAATCTTGTCGTGCGTGCCCGCATCAGGCGACGAGCTCGAACCGCTGCTTGCGCAAATCGGTCTCACGGCATCCCCCTCGGGCCGCAGCGCTGACCTGGGTGCTTGACTCCCCGCGACGCGCGATGTTACAAACGCGACCACTTTTCTAACCACAGCGGGGGTGCGTTGGCCCATACGGACGCGGAACTCCTCGACAACCCAGTCGCCGGTCGTCCCACGCTGATCCTCCGATCGCCGGATTTCCATTCGATCACCGAGGCCGTCGCGGACCCCGTCGAGCGGCCGGCGCCGATCGGCTGGTGGATGTTCTTCCTGCCATCGCTGGCGCTCCTCGGCCTGCTCGGCATCGCCGTGTCCTGGCTGTTCTGGGAAGGCATTGGGGTGTGGGGCCTCAACGTCCCGGTCGGCTGGGCGTGGGATATTACCAATTTCGTGTTCTGGGTCGGCATCGGCCACGCCGGCACCCTCATCTCGGCGATCTTGTTCCTGTTCCGGCAGAAATGGCGGACCTCGATCAACCGGGCTGCCGAGGCGATGACGATCTTCGCGGTCATGTGCGCGATGATGTTCCCCGGGATCCACGTCGGGCGCGTGTGGGTGGCGTACTGGATGTTCCCGATCCCGAACCAGATGGGGATGTGGCCCAACTTCAGGAGCCCGCTCCTCTGGGACGTCTTCGCGGTCAGCGTGTACGGGACCGTCTCGATCCTGTTCTGGTACGTGGGTCTCATCCCCGATCTCGCGACGATGCGCGATCGGGCGAAGACGCGGACCCGCCAAACCATTTACGGTTTCTTCGCGCTCGGATGGCGCGGATCGGTGCGGCAGTGGCATCACTACGAGAGCGCCTATCTCGTGCTCGCCGCGCTCGCGACGCCGCTGGTGCTGTCGGTCCACTCGGTCGTGTCGATGGACTTCGCGGTGTCGCTCCTCCCGGGCTGGCACACGACGATCTTCCCGCCCTACTTCGTCGCCGGGGCGATCTTCTCCGGCTTCGCCATGGTGCTGACGCTGATGGTGATCTGCCGACAGGCGTTCCGCCTCGAGCACATCATCACGCTGCGCCACTTCGATTACATGGCGAAGATCATGCTGGTCACGGGGTCGATGGTCGGCTTCGCGTATGCGACGGAGTTCTTCACGTCGTGGTACAGCGGCAACCCCTACGAGTTCTTCACGTTCATGAACCGCGCGCTGGGCCCGTACGCGTGGGCCTACTGGATCATGGTCTCCTGCAACGTGATCAGCCCGCAGATCTTCTGGTCGAAGAAGGCGCGCACGAGCATTCCGATCCTGTTCACGCTGTCGATCGTCATCAACATCGGCATGTGGTTCGAGCGCTTCGTGATCATCGTGACGTCGCTGCACCGTGACTTCCTGCCGTCTGCGTGGGGCTACTTCACGCCGACGATCTGGGACATCTCGTGCCTGCTCGGGAGCTTCGGGCTCTTCTTCACGATGTTCTGTCTGTTCGTGCGCTTCCTTCCGATGGTCGCGACCGCGGAAGTGAAGACGGTCCTGCCGCAAGCGGATCCGCATTGGCGCCGCGGACCCGAGCGCGAGATCAAAGAACACCGGGTGGGGCTGCCGGGACGTGGGGCACCCGAGCCCGCTCCGGAGGGTACCGCCTGATGCCGTTCGACGCTTCGAGAACCTCAGGGTCGCCCCGAGCAGCGTCGAGGGGCGACTCGCTGCGCTCGCTCACGGCAGGGCCTCGCTCATTTCGTTCGCTCACGGCACGGGTACCCCTCGTCAACCAGCTGCCAAACGGGCCCTATTTCGGCGTGCTGGCCGAGTTCGCGACCCCGGCGGAGCTCTTTCACGCCTGCGAGCGCGTGCGCGACGCGGGCTTCACGCGCTGGGACGCGCACACGCCGTTTCCCGTCCACGGGCTCGAAGGGGCGATGGGACTTCGTCGCTCGCCGTTGCCGTGGATCGTGCTGGTCATGGGCCTGGCCGGCGCGGCGCTCGGCTTCGGCCTGCAGTGGTGGGTGCACGCGAGCGCGTACCCGCTGGTGATCAGCGGCAAGCCATACCTCTCCTGGCCCGCGTTCATTCCCATCACGTTCGAACTCGGCGTCCTCTTTGCCGCGCTCGGCGCCGTCGTCGCCATGCTCGGCCTCAATCGGCTGCCGATGCACTATCACCCGCTGTTCAAATCGAAAGTGTTCGAGCGCGTCACCGACGATGCGTTTTTCATTTCGATCGAGTCGTGGGACCCACGGTTCGATCCGGCGGCGACCCGGCAGCTGCTCGAATCGCTGGGGGCACGAAGCGTCGCCCTGCTGGAGTCGTGAATGAGCAACTGGCTGAGCGAACGAGCGCACGCGAGTGAGCCACGCGAATGGAGTGAGCCGGCGCCGCGGCGAGCGAATGAGCGTGCAGGGGAGTCCGAGGGGCGAAGCCCCTCGGTTGGACAATGAATTCCGAACGCGATCGCGTCGCGCTCAGGCCCGAACAGGCGTCGATTCCGCCGGGGCACCCGTGGAACCGCATCCCCATGATCGCGGGCGGCGTCGCGGTGGTCGGCGCGCTGATCTGCGCCATCCTCGGCGTGGGAAACCCGAAACAGTTCTTCTTCTCGTGGCTCGTATCGTTCCTGTTCTTCGTGAGCCTCGGGATCGGCGCGCTGTTCTTCGTCTTGATCCAGTACGCAGCGCAGGGTGGCTGGGGCATCGTGGTGCGGCGAATCGGCGAGACGACGTTCGCGACGATTCCCGTGATGGCGGCGCTCTTCCTGCCGCTGCTGCTCGGGCTGCACGACCTCTACCTGTGGAGCGTGCCGGGGGCCGCCGACCACGATCCGCTGCTGCGTTGGAAGTCGCCGTACCTCAACGTGCCGTTCTTCGTCGCCCGCGCGGCGATCTTCTTCGGCATCTGGTCCTTCATCGCGCTCGCGTATTACCGCGGCTCACGTGCGCAGGATGCGAGCGGCGATCCGGCCGTCACCGTACGCCTCCGTCGGTTCGCGGGGCCCGCGATGATCGTCCTCGCGCTGACGACCGCCTTCGCGTCGGTCGACTGGATCATGTCGCTCACGCCGCACTGGTACTCGACAATCTTCAGCGTCTATTTCTTTGCCGGAGCGTTCGTCGGGTTCATCGCGCTGCTCTCGGTGGTGGCCGTCGCGATGCGCCGCGCCGGGCTGCTCGACACGGTCATCACCGCGGAGCACCTGCACGACATCGGCAAGCTGCTGTTCGCGTTCACGTCGTTCTGGGCCTACATCGCGTTCTCGCAGTTCCTGCTCATCTGGTACGCGAACCTGCCCGAGGAAACGATCTGGTACAAGGCGCGGCTCGAAGGTTCGTGGAAGGCCATGTCGGTGCTGCTGATGGCCGGGCACTTCGCCGCGCCGTTCTTCTACCTGATGGGGCGGACGGTGAAGCGTAAAGGCTGGACGCTCGCGCTCGGAGGGGCGTGGCTGCTCGCGATGCACTTCGTCGACCTCTACTGGCAGGTCATGCCGACGCTTCATCCCGAAGGCGTGCGGCCATCGGTACTGGACGCGGCGGCGTTTCTCGCCGTCGGCGGCTGCTTCGTGGCGGCGGTCGGGTGGTTGATGCGGCGGCAAGCGCTCGTACCGCTGCGCGACCCGAAACTCGCCGAATCGCTTGCGTTCGAGAACGCATGAACCCGCGTCGGCGGGGCCGCTGCTTCCGCGCGCTCGGCACGCGAGCGGGTTTGATTGCATCGCACCTCGGGTGTAGAGTTCGCCCATTGAGAACGCCGCGGAGGGACGATAGATCACAGCGTTGTAACAATTTGAACTGTCCATGACGAAGGAGGCGAGAATGCGCAGGACGGCGAGCTGGTGCCTATTAGTATTGGGAGTGACGGCGCTCGGGCCCGGGGTGGCACTGGCCGCATCGACCGTCACCGGAACCGTGACCTTCGACGGGAAAGTCCCCGCCCTGAAGCCGCTCGCCATGGACGCCGACCCCACGTGCGCCAAGAAGCACACGGCGCCCGTTCCGAACGAGATGCTCGTGCTCGGCAACGGCAACACGATGGGGAACATTCTCGTGTGGGTCTCGAAGGGACTCCCCGCAGGAAAGACGTGGCCCGCGCCCAAGACTCCTGTCGTTCTCGATCAGAAAGGTTGCGTGTACCAGCCCCACGTCATGGGGATCATGGTCGGCCAGCCTTACAAGATCCTCAACGAGGACGGCGTCCTCCACAACGTTCACGCGTTGCCGAAGATCAACAAGCAGTTCAACCGGGCGATGCCCGCGAACGTCAAGGAGGCGAGCGCGGTCTTCGACAAACCGGAGGACAACTTCCAGGTCAAGTGCGACGTGCATCCGTGGATGAACGCGTACGTCGGCGTCTTCACGCATCCCTTCTACTCCGTGACCGGCAAGGACGGGAAGTTCACGATCTCGGGCCTCGACCCCGGCACGTACGAGATCACCGCGTGGCACGAGCGGCTTGGACCCCAGACGGCGTCCGTCACCGTCGGCGCCAGCGACACGAAGACGCAGAACTTCAAGTTCACGACGCCCGGCGCCAAGTAGCGCGCGGAGAACAACCCCATGAGTGAGCCAGTCATTGCCCCACCGAGAGCTCACGTCGCGCACGAGGCCCACCACGAGGAGCTGGGCTTCTGGCGCAAGTACGTGTTCTCGACCGATCACAAAGTCATCGGCATCCAGTACGGCATCACCGGACTGCTGTTCCTGTTCTTCGGCTTCTCGCTGATGATGCTGATGCGCTATCAGCTGGCGTATCCGGGCGGCACGCTGCCGCTGCTCGGGAAGCTGTTCGGCGAAACGCGGATGCCGGGTGGGACGATGCTGCCCGAGTTCTACAACGAGCTCGGGGCGATGCACGGCACCATCATGGTGTTTCTCGGCGTGGTGCCGCTCGCGGTCGGCGGGTTCGGGAACTTCGTGCTGCCGCTGCAGATTGGCGCGCAGGACATGGCGTTTCCGCGCCTCAATATGGCGAGCTACTGGTTCTTCTTCCTCGGCGGCGTGACGATGCTCGCGAGCTTCTTCGTGCCGGGCGGCGCCGCGCAGTCAGGCTGGACGTCCTACACGCCGCTGGCCGACATTGCGAGCACCGGCCAGACGGTGTGGCTGATCGGGATGGTGTTCCTGATCACCTCATCGCTGCTCGGCGCCATCAACTTCATCACGACGACGATTCAGCTCCGCGCGAAGGGGCTGACCTTCATGCGGTTCCCGTTCTTCGTATGGGCGCAGTTCGTGACGGCGTTCCTGCTGCTGCTCGCGTTTCCGCCACTCGAAGCCGCCGCCGTCTTGCAGCTGATGGATCGGCTTGCCGGCACGAGCTTCTTCCTCCCAAGCGGGCTCGTGGTCAGCGGCCAGGTGCTCAACGTCGCCGGGGGTGGTAACCCTCTCCTGTGGCAGCACCTGTTCTGGTTCCTGGCGCACCCGGAGGTCTACGTCCTGATCCTGCCGGCGATGGGAATCGTGGCCGAGATCATCGCGAACAACACCCGCAAGCCGCTCTGGGGCTATCGCTCGATGGTGTGGTCGCTCATCTTCCTCGGGTTCATGTCGTTCGTCGTGTGGGCGCACCACATGTTCATGACCGGCATGGGCACGGCGATGGCCGCGTTCTTCCAGACGACGACGATGATCATCTCGATCCCGTCGGTCGTGATCCTCACGGCGCTCATCATCTCGCTGTGGGGCGGCTCGATCCGCTTCAACACGCCGATGCTGTTCGCGCTCGGGTTCCTGCCGATGTTCGGCATCGGCGGCCTGACGGGGCTGCCGCTCGGCCTGAACGTCGCCGACATCCCGCTGCACGACACCTACTACGTCATCGGCCATTTCCATTATGTGGTCGCGCCCGGGACGATCTTCGCGCTGTTTGCCGGCGTGTATTACTGGTTCCCGAAAGCGACCGGGCGGCAGATGAACGAGACGCTGGGGAAGATCCATTTCTTCGGCTCGCTGGTCTGCATGAACGTCATCTTCATGCCGATGTTCATGCTCGGGCTCGCCGGCGTGTCGCGGCGCCTCTTCGACGGCGGGGCGAGCTACGCATTCGCGCAGCCGGTGCTGCACCTGAACGTCATCTCGTCATGGGGCGCGTGGATCCTGGCGCTCTTCCAGTTGCCGTTCATCTTCAATTTCTTCTGGAGCATCTGGAAAGGGCAGGTCGTCACCGACAACCCGTGGCAGGCGACAACGATCGAGTGGGCAGCCCCCTCGCCGCCACCGCACGGCAATTTCCCAGTCGCGCCCGAAGCGTATCGCGGGCCCTACGAGTACAGCGTTCCGGGCGCGGCCAAGGATTTCCTGCCGCAGTGTGAGGCGTGATCGCAATGGACAAGTTGCTACAAGCGAGTGAGCGCAGCGAGCGAGCCACGCGCGCGGAGCGGGGGAGGGGCCCCCGCGAGCGCGCGTGTAAGGGGGTCCGGGGGACGAAGTCCTCCGGGAAATAATGGACATTCCCTACACCGTAGAAATCCGGCGCGACACCGGCCTGACGAACGGCAAGATCGGGATCTGGCTGTTCCTGGCATCCGAAGTGATGCTGTTCGGCGCGCTGTTCGCCAGCTACATCCTCATCCGGACGGGGTCGCACGAGTGGCCGCGCGGCGACTCGATCCTCAACGTCCCGCTCGCAACCTTCAACACGATCGTCCTGATCTCGTCGTCGGTCACGATGGTGATGGCCTGGGCGTCGCTGATGCGCGGCCGGTTCACCACCTTCCGGCTCTACATGGGCTCGACGATCCTGCTCGGCGGGGTGTTCCTCCTGTCTCTTATACACATCTGACGCTGCCGACGACAGGTA
>JBKPRU010000222.1:0-15079 GCA_046734675.1 Acidobacteriota bacterium | reverse complement strand
GGTGACTTGTTCCTGCGCGTCCACATCCGGCCGCACCCGGTGTTCGAGCGCAAGGGGGACGACCTGCACGTCAAGGTGCAGGTGCCAGCCACGACCGCCGTTCTCGGCGGCGAAGCGCAGGTGCCGACCGTCACCGGCTCGGTGCGGTTGAAAGTGCCGGAGACAACGCAGCCAGGACAGGTCTTTCGTTTGAAAGGACACGGCATGCCGCTCGTCGGCAAGCAGGATCAGCGCGGCGATCTCTACGCGACGATCGACGTGCAGCTGCCCCGCTCGCTCACCAAGGAACAGCGGCAACACTGGGAGTCAGTACGAAAGACGGAGAGCAAGTAGACGAAGCCATTCACTCGCGGCGGGTCTGAAGACCCGCCCTAGTGGAACCCGGAACGACGTAGAAGGCCGCCGCGAAGCGGCGCATCGAGAGAAGTAGGCCGGGTCTTTAGACCCGGCGTTCATAGACACGATCATGAATCTTCAGAAGTACACCGAGAAAGCACAGGAAGCGGTCGTCGCGGCGCAGCAGCTGGCCGACCGCGAGGGACATCCGGAGATCACGCCGGAGCACCTGCTGGTCACCCTCGTCGAGCAGCAGGGCGGCATCGTCGCGGAGATCCTCCGCAAGATGAACATCGATCCGGCGGCGATCGCGTCAGCGGCGCGCGCCGAGATCGGACGCAACCCGCGGGCGCGCGGTGGATCGCAGCCCACGCTCTCCCCTCGCCTGCGCCAGGTGACCGACGCCGCGGAATCCGAAGCCGAGCGGCTGAAGGACGAGTACGTCAGCACCGAGCATCTCTTCCTCGCGATCGCCGGTGAAGGCGGACGCTCCGCCGCCGCGCGGATCCTCCAGCAGTCGGGCGCGACGAAGGACAAGATCCTCCAGGCGATGACGTCCGTCCGCGGATCGCAGCGCGTCACGTCGCAGAATCCCGAAACAACGTATCAGGCGCTCGAGCGCTACGGCCGCGACCTCACCGATCTCGCGCGCAAGGGCAAGCTCGATCCGGTCATCGGCCGAGACGACGAGATCCGCCGCGTCATTCAGGTCCTCTCCCGCCGCACCAAGAACAATCCGGTGCTGATCGGCGAACCCGGCGTCGGCAAGACCGCCGTCGTCGAAGGGCTCGCGCAGCGGATCGTCCGGCAGGACGTCCCGGAGGGGCTCAAGAACAAGAAGATCGTCGCGCTCGACATGGGCGCGCTCGTGGCCGGCGCGAAGTACCGCGGCGAGTTCGAGGAGCGGCTGAAGGCGGTGCTCAAGGAAGTCACCGACGCGCAGGGCCAGGTAATCCTGTTCATCGACGAGCTGCACACCGTCGTTGGGGCTGGCGCGGCCGAAGGGGCGATGGACGCGGCCAACATGCTGAAGCCGATGCTCGCGCGCGGTGAGCTGCACATGATTGGCGCGACCACGCTCGACGAGTACCGCAAACATATAGAAAAGGACGCGGCGCTCGAGCGGCGCTTCCAGCCCGTGCAGGTCGGCGAGCCGACCGTCGAGGACACGATCAGCATCCTGCGCGGCCTGCGCGAGCGCTACGAGATCCACCACGGCGTGAAGTTCAAGGACTCGGCGCTGGTCGCCGCGGCGGTGCTCTCGCATCGCTACATCACCGATCGCTTCCTCCCCGACAAGGCGATCGATCTTATCGACGAAGCCGCATCGCGGCTGCGCATGGAGATCGACTCGATGCCGGTGGAGCTCGACGAAGTGCAGCGCCGGATCATGCAGCTCGAGATCGAGCGCGAGGCGCTCAGGAAAGAAAAGGACACGGCGTCGCAGGAGCGGCTGCAGAAGCTCGAGAAGGAGCTCGCCGATCTCAAGGAACAGAAGAACACGCTCACCGCGCACTGGCAGCAGGAGAAGGAAGCGATCCAGGGATCGCGCGTGCTGAAGGAACAGCTCGAGCAGGTGCGCCTCGAGATGCAGCGGGCGCAGCAGGCCGGCGACTACGCGAAGGCCTCGGAGCTGCAGTACGGACGCGTTCCTGAGATCGAGCGGCAGATCAAGGAACAAGAGGCGCGGCTCGCAGAGCTCCAGAAGGGCCAGCGCATGCTGAAGGAAGAAGTCGACGAAGAGGACATCGCCGAAGTCGTGAGCCGGTGGACGGGCGTCCCGGTCAGCCGTTTGATGGAAGGCGAAATCCAGAAGCTGCTCAAGATGGAGGACCGGCTCCACCAGCGCGTCGTCGGGCAGGAGGAAGCAATCCACGCGGTCGCCAACGCCATGCGCCGCGCCCGCGCCGGGCTGCAGGATCCGAATCGGCCGCTCGGGAGCTTCATCTTCCTGGGGCCGACCGGCGTCGGGAAGACGGAGCTGGCGCGTGCGCTCGCGGAGTTCCTGTTCGACGACGAGCAGGCGATGATCCGCATCGACATGTCCGAGTACCAGGAGAAGCACACGGTGTCGCGCATGATCGGCGCGCCGCCGGGATACGTCGGCTACGAGGAGGCGGGTCAGCTCACCGAGGCGGTCCGCCGGCGCCCCTACTCCGTCGTCCTGTTCGACGAGATCGAGAAGGCGCACGCCGAGGTGCTGAACGTCATGCTGCAGCTTCTTGACGACGGGCGGCTGACCGACGGCAAGGGACGCACGGTCGACTTCAAGAACACGGTCGTGATCATGACGTCGAACGTCGGCAGCCATTACATCAGCGCGGCGGATCTCTCGGTCGGGCTCACCGAGGGTGTGAAGCGCGAGGTACTGGACGCGCTACGCGCGCAGTTCCGTCCGGAGTTCATCAACCGTGTCGACGAGATCATCGTGTTCCATGCGCTCACGCGCGAGCAGATGCGCCAGATCATCGATATCCAGCTGCGCGGCCTGATGAAGCGGCTGGAGGATCGCAAGATCCACATCCAGCTCAGCGACCGTGCGAAGGACCTGGTGATCGAGGAGGGCTACGATCCGGCGTACGGCGCGCGGCCGTTGAAGCGGACGATTCAGCGAGCGATTCTCGACCCGCTCGCGCTGCGCGTGCTGCAGGGGGACTTCCGCGAAGGGGACACCATCCGCATCGACGTGAGCGGCGGCAAGCTCGTGTTCGAGCGCGCCGAAACCGTCGCTGCGTAGCGGAAGTCATAAGATAGGGACAGATGGCGGAGCAACAGAAAAATCCTTCGCGTAACCGGCGGCTGGCGGAACGGCGGATGAACCCGCGCTCGCCGGGTGGAGCGATCTGGTACGTCCTCGGCTTCCTGCTCCTCCTTGCGCTCGCCCAGGCCTTCTTCTTCCAGCTGCAAAGCGGCGAGACGATCCCCTACAGCGAATTCAAGCGGCTCGTGCGCAGCGATCGCGTGCAGGAAGTGACGGTCGGCGAAGATCGCATCCGCGGGCTGATCAAGGGAGGAGATGGCGATAAGGGGCGTCCCTTCAGCGCGGTCCGCGTCGTCGACGACAAGCTGCCGGAGGAGCTGGAGCAGCACGGCGTCAAGTACCAGGGAGAGGTCCCGAACCGCTGGCTCTCCGACATCGTCGGCTGGATCATTCCGCTGGTGCTCATCGTCGCGCTGTGGACGTTCTTCTTCCGCCGCATCGGCGGCGCCGAAGGGGGCGTCATGTCGTTCGCCCGCAGCCGCGCGAAGATCTACGCCGACGACGACGTGAAGATCGGGTTCGGCGATGTGGCGGGCGTCGACGAAGCGGAAGAAGAGCTCAAGGAGATCGTCGAGTTCCTGAAGAACCCGCGGAAGTACACGAGCATCGGCGGCAAGATCCCGAAGGGCGTGCTGCTCGTCGGCCCTCCGGGCACAGGCAAGACACTGCTCGCGCGGGCCGTCGCCGGGGAAGCCAAAGTGCCCTTCTTCAGCCTGAGTGGATCGGAATTCGTCGAGATGTTCGTCGGCGTCGGCGCGGCGCGCGTGCGCGACCTTTTCTCGCAGGCGGAATCGAAGGCGCCCTGCATCGTGTTCATCGACGAGCTCGACGCGCTCGGCAAGGTCCGCATCCAGACGCCGATGGGGAGCCACGAGGAACGCGAGCAGACGCTCAACCAGCTGCTCGCCGAGATGGACGGCTTCGACGGGCGCAAGGGGATCATCATCATGGGCGCGACCAACCGTCCCGAGGTGCTCGACCCTGCCCTGCTCCGCCCCGGACGGTTCGATCGCCAGGTGCTCGTCGACAAACCGGACGTGCGCGGCCGCGAAGAGATCCTGCGCATCCACGTGAAGACGGTGAAGATTGCCGATTCCGTCGATCTGAAGGTGATCGCCGCGCGGACGGCGGGCTTTGCCGGCGCGGACCTCGCGAACCTCGTCAACGAGGCGGCGCTGCTGGCCGCGCGCAAGGACAAGACCTCGGTCGAAATGAAGGACTTCGACGAGGCGATCGATCGGATCATTGCGGGGCTCGAGAAGAAGCGCGTGATGAGCGACAAGGAGCGGCGCATCGTCGCGTATCACGAGTCGGGGCACGCGATCGTCGCGAGCATCCTCCCGGGACTCGACCCGGTGCACAAGATCTCGATCGTGGCGCGCGGGTTCGGCGCGCTCGGCTACACCATGCAGCTGCCGCTCGAGGACCGCTACCTGATGACGCGCACGGACCTCCTCGGTCAGCTCTCCGTGCTCCTCGGCGGCCGCAGCGCTGAAGAGATTGCGTTCGGCGAGGTGTCGACCGGCGCCCAGAACGATCTCCAGCGCGCGACCGACATCGCGCGCGCGATGGTGACCGAGTTCGGCATGAGCGACTCGCTCGGCGCCGTCAACTACGACGGGCATCGCGGCACGAAGTTCATCGACACGCCGTTCTTCAACGAGCGCGGGCCGCACTCGGAGGACACCGCGCAGAAGATCGACGCCGAGGTGAAGCGCATCATCACCGAGGCGCACGACAAGGCGCGCCGCGTGCTTCGCGACCGCAAGGACATCCTCGACGAGCTCTCCACCCGCCTCCTCGACAAGGAAGTCATCGAAGGGGATGAATTGCGTGCGCTGCTCGGGCCGGTGCCGCCGAAGGATCCCGACGGCACGGTGCCGCCGGCCGTCCCCGACGAGGGCGTGCGCACCGCCGCCGACGCATAACGCCGGGTCTAAAGACCCGGCCGACGTGGAACAGGCGCAGGGCCACATCGGACAGATGTAGGGCGGGTCTTTAGACCCGCCGAGTACCGCGTTACGATGGCCCCGTGCCGGGGATCCCGCGGGCGCGGCGTGAAGTTCCGATCATCCTGACGGCGGGCGCGCTGCGCTCGTTCGCGTCGGCCTACCGCGCGGCTGCGCTCGCGCTGCCCGACCTCGGATTCGCCGCCCTCTTCATCGTCGCGCAGCTGCGTGACGGCGTGGGCGCGGTTGCCCCGTGGTTCGTGCTCGCGGCGGTCCTCGTCGGGATTTTCATCAGGCGGCTCGACCTCGAGAGCTGGGCGCTCTTCATTCCCGGCGGACTCACCGGTCGTGTCGAGGCGGCGTTCGGGCCGCGCGCCGCGACGACTGCGGCCTCGGTGGTCATCGTCGAGCGCATCCTGCTCGCCGCGCTCGCCTCCGTCATCTTCGGACGTTACGCCGCGTCCCTCATCTTCGCGCTGACCGGCGTCACGCGGCTTCCGCTCATCATCGCGGCCGCGGCCGACCTGACGTCCGTCTTTGCGCTCGCCGTCGTCGGATGGTTGTGGCTGCGGGCGCGGCGCGGCTGGCTGCTGCCGGTCGAGCGGCGGACGCAGCACGTCTGGATTGCCGTCGGCATCCTGCTCGTCCTCGCGCTGTGGGCCGGGCTGACGGCGGCGTTCTCGTGGCGGCAGTCGCAGCAGGCGCTGCTCGAGAACCCGGCGCCGCTCACAACTGCCGGATGGTGGGCCGCGGTCGTGGCGCTCGCGATGTTCGCGCGCACGGCGCCGGTCATCGGCGTCGGTGACAGCCTGCCCCGCATCGCGCGAGAGCTCGAGCCTCCGCGCAGCGTCGGTCTCAGGCGGACCGCTGTGCTCACGGGCATCTACGGGCTCGCGGTGACGACGCTGCTGGCGTTTCTCTACGTCGCGCTCGTGCCGGCGGCCGACGACGTGCGGTGGATCGACGCGCCGCTCCTCGCGGTCGCATTCAACGTCGCGGCACCGGCCTGGCTGAACACGCTGCTCGCGCTTGCCGTCGTGACGGCCGCGGCGCTACTCCTCGGACAGGCGGCACGCGCGGCCCTCTGGGGCGCCGAGAGCGCGGTCGCGCGGCTCGCCGATCGCAAGGTGCTGTCGGTGCTCTTCCGCACCCGCGATCCAAAGTTCGGCCGGCATGCCGCGGCGATCGACAGCGTCGCGATCGCGGTTGCGGCGGCGGTGGTGATGAGCGGGGCGAGCCCGGCATGGCTCACCTCGGCGTATGCGCTGTCGGTGATCGCGACCTTCGTGCTTCAGATCGTCGCGCTGCTGCGGCTCCGGCGGACGCCCGCCGGGCGGGAGCTGCGGCTGCCGCTCAACCTGCACGCCGCAGGACGCGAGTGGGCGACCGGGACCTGGACGCTGCTGATCGTGCTGACGCTCTCAGGCGTTGCCGCGCTCGTGAACTACGAGGCGGGCGCGATCGGCGCGGCGCTGGCGATCATCGCGCTGGCCGGCGTGCTGGCGGCGCGCCCGGCGGAAACGGTCACGCCGGACGCGTCCGATGTCGACGCGTCGGATCTGCTGCCGTCCAAGCAGCTGTCGTTCGGTCCGCTCGAAGCGAGGCCGCGCACGATTCTGGTGCCGGTGCGCAATCCCAACTGGCTCGCGCACGTCGACGCCGCCTTGCGCACGTCCCGCGATCACGACGTCGTGATCATGGTCGCGCGCATGATTGGTCTTGACACCGACGAAGAATCAATCGACGAGACGCGGCCGACCGCGTCGGAGCGGCTCGTCTTCTCGCGCGCGCTCGCGCTCGCGGAGCGCTACGGCCGCTCGGTGCGGCTGCTGATCGTGCCGGCGCGCGACATCTTCGACGCGCTCGTCGCCGCCGCGCAGCAGCTCCAGGTGTCGGAGATCTACGTCGGCGAATCGGCGTCGATTTCGGCCGATGCGCAGGCGCAGCTGCTCGGCCAGGCCTGGGAGCGGGCGCCGCGATCCGACCAACACGTGCGGCTCGTGATCCACCACCGCAGCGGCCGCACCGACGTCTATCACCTCGGCGCCCACGCGCCGTCGCTCAACGCACGCGATCTCGACCTCATTCATTCCATCTGGCTCGACGCGGTCAAGAGTGTCGGACGGCACGTCCATCATCACGACATCGTTCGAGCAGCGCTGACGCAAATGGCTGAACAACTGAGCGGTCCCGACCGCGACGACGCGCTGGAGGCCATCCGCACGGTGGCCAAACCGGCCGACGAGCTCGCCGCGGTCCTGCGCACACGCGACTACGCGCGGCTGCGCGACATGGTGCGGAACCGTCCGCCGAGCGAGCTGGGCGAGCTGCTCGCCGCGCTCGCCCTCGAAGACCAGGCGATCGTGTTCCGGCTGCTGCCTCGCAAGGACGCCGCCGCGACGTTCGAGTACCTGCCGCAGGACGCGCGCGAGTCGCTCCTCAAAACGCTGTCGAAGGAACAGGTCGCGTCGATCCTCAACGACATGGCCCCGGACGACCGCACGATGTTCCTCGAGGAACTGCCGGCCGCGGCGACGCGCGAGCTGCTGTCGCTGCTCACGCCGCAGGAGCGCGCAATCGCCCTGACCCTGTTGGGATATCCCGACAAGTCGGTCGGACGTCTGATGACGCCCGACTACGTCGCAGTGCACGAGGACTGGACCGTCCAGGAGGTGCTCGACTACATCCGCCGCCACGGACAGGACAGCGAAACGCTGAACGTGATCTACATCGTCGACGACCACGGCGTGCTCATCGATGACGTGCGGATCCGCGAGATCCTGCTGGCGGATCCGTCGCGCCGCGTCTCGGAGATCATGGACCGGCACTTCGTCGCGCTGAAGGCGACCGACGACCAGCAGACCGCCGTCTCCGTGTTCCGGCAGTACGATCGCTCGGCCCTCCCCGTCACCGACACCGCCGGCATGCTCATCGGCATCGTCACGGTGGACGACGTGCTGGACGTCGCCGAGACGGAGGCGACGAAGGACATTCAGCGCATCGGCGGTTCGGAAGCGCTCGACGAGCCGTACATGGCGATTGCCTTCAGCACGATGATTCGCAAGCGCGCGGGCTGGCTGACGGCGCTGTTCGTCGGCGAGATGCTGACGGCCACGGCGATGGGGTTCTTCGAAGCGGAGATTTCGCGCGCGGTCGTGCTCGCGCTGTTCGTGCCGCTCATCATCTCGAGCGGCGGCAACTCGGGATCGCAGGCGTCGACGCTGGTGATCCGCGCGCTCGCCCTTGGCGAAGTTCACCTGCGCGACTGGTGGCGCGTGATGCGCCGCGAGCTGGCGGCGGGGCTCGCGCTCGGTGGGATCCTCGCGACGATCGGGTTCATGCGCATCAGCATCTGGTCGGCGTTCTCGGACGTCTACGGTCAGCACTGGCTGCTGGTCGCGATCACCGTCGCGATCGCACTCGTCGGGATCGTGCTGTGGGGCACGCTCGTGGGATCGCTGCTGCCGTTTGCGCTGCGACGACTGGGGTTCGATCCGGCGGCTTCGTCCGCGCCGTTCGTTGCGACGCTCGTCGACGTCACCGGGCTGGTCATCTACTTTTCCGTCGCGCTGATCGTCCTGCACGGCACGCTGTTGTGACGATGTAGCTCAGTCCCGCCTGTAGACATCCCGCGTAGGCCGGGTCTTCAGACCCGGCAGCACGTGCTCAACTCTGCACACTGACAAACAGATCTGTTGCCTCGCAACCGTGTGGGCATCCGGATCTCCGCGCAATTCCGCGCATGGCGGTGGGCACGATCGTCGCACTGCGACGGAACTCACCATGGGCTGGTACAAGATCTCCGAGGAACGCCTGCGGTATCGCGGCCGCGTCGACCGCGCCGGGTTCGATGCGTGGACGGGCACGCCGGAGGGCAAGGCTGCGATCGCCGAGGCGGCGTCGCACATCGGGTTCCGCCTGCTCGGAAAGGCGCGGGCGGCACGCCGCGCGATGTGGCGGGCGGTGAATACCGCGGCCTCGTCCCCTGACGGCACCGCCGCGTTCGAGGCGGCCGCCGAAGTCTACTCGCGCGTGTTGAGCGAGCTGGCGTATGCGCCAGGGCTGCCGCGCGTGCACGTCGGCCTGCGGCGTCTGGTCCTCGTGCCACGCGCCCTGGGGGCCGGCCGCGCGCGCCCCGCCGTTTCCGCGCGGCTGCTCGAAAGCCCTTCAATCACGGCGCTCGACGAATCGCTGCGCGCGTTCCTGTGCGAGCAGGTGGTCATCGAGCTCGATGCCACGGCGCGCGGCGCGCGCCCCGACGTCAAACGGCCACTCCGCCTGCGCGACTGGACCTGCGTGGGCGTCGACAGCAATTTCGGCTGGGTGGATCCCGTGTGGTCAGGCTCCGGCTGGTCCGGCCATTTCCTCGTTTACGAGTGGCCGCCGACGCCGCTCACGCGCGCCGATCGCAAGGCGATCGCCCAGGCGCGCGCCGATCTCGACGCGGGCATCAACACACTCTCACGCGAGCGACGCCAGCAACTCGTCGACGCCGCGGCACGGGCTTAGAACTCCCGGCTCAGCGCTCCCGGCTCAGGGCTCAAGGCTCAGGGCTCAGGGCTCAGAGGCGTGCCATTGGTGGTAGGGCGCGTCTTCAGCGCGCTGAAAACGTGCGGTAGGGCGCACCTTCAGGTGCGCCATGGCAATCGAGCGTCCAAAAAGCCAGCAGCCGCCGCACTCGAACACTAGTCCCGCGGCTCCAGCACCATGATCGCCGCCTGTTGTCCTCCGCGGTGCGGGACGGCGACAAACAACCGATTGATCTCGCTCACGAACAAGCCGGTCCGCGCACCGGCGGCGGTTGCCACCCGTCCGATTGCCTTGTAGTGATCCGCATCGTCGCGTTGAAACACGTCCACGAAACCCTGCCCACCGATCACGTAGAGGCGTTTGCGCGCCGCATCGAAGAACGCATCGTCGGCGTCGCCGACGATGTCGAACGAACCCGTCATCTTCCCTGAGCTGGTGTCGTAGATCAGCGCGCGGGGCGGATTGCGGCACATCGCGAGCAGCCGATGGTCGTCGTCGACGAGGGTCATCGGATAGTTTGCCGTCGCGGTCGTCACCTGCCAGGTGCCGACGGCCGACATCGTCGAGCGGTCGACGATCACGATCGCGTGGGCGTTCGGGACGTTGACGAAAATGCGGGGGCCGTCGCGCTCGAGTTGAAACGACTCGGGGTGCGCGGGCAGCTTCACCTCGCCTGCTTTCGCCCCTTTCGCCGCGTCGATGGCGACGAGCGCCCCGGACGCGACGCCGGCGTAGGCGCGCTGCGCCTTCGAGTCGTATCGCACGTTGTCGGCGTCACCGGCCGTAGTCACCTTTGCCGTCACGTGCAGGTCATCGCCTTCCCGAATCTGCACGTCGCCGCTGCCACCGTTGGCGACGATGAGCCGATTGGACGGCACGAACGCAAGGCCCTGCGGCTCCTCCACGCCGCGCACGCTCGTGACCCGCTTCGCCGCGGCGACGTCGATGACCTCAATGGTGTTGTTCCCGAGCGCGGCGACGAAGAGCCGACTCGTCGCCGGGTCGAACGCGAAGTGATCGAACCGGCCTTCGACGCCGGGAAGATCGATGCGTCCAACGACTGCGAGCGGCACGGCAGATCGCACGCTCAGGACGTTGCCAATCAGAGCCAGGAGCACGGTCGCAATCACTTCTCGCATCTTCCACTCGTTCCCTTCCGCCATGTAGGGCAATTGTCCGCTACCGGCTGCCGCGCAACAACACCCGCGTGTCACGGGGCTCACGCAGAGGCGCAGAAGCGCAGAGGCTGTCCGGAACAATTACCGCCTTGCAGCGGCGCGTAGCGTCGTTACCGGGCACGCTTCGCGATACGGTCGCGACCTGCGCCGCGGAGCGGCGGTGAAGGAGCCACGGGATCCGGATCAAAGCGTCGACTGATTGTGACCGGCGCTTTGATCCGGATCCCTCCCTCACGCCTCCGCTTCCTCCGGCGCCTTCACCCGCCGGAACTGCGCATACAACAACAGGTCGTAGGCGATCTTCAGTGCCGCGCCGACGAACAGCGGCGTCGACGAGGCGACGCCCTCCATCAGCGCGCCGGCGACGATCGGGCCGACGGCCCACCCGACCAGGCGCGTGACGTTGGTCACACCGCTGACGAACGTCCGCTGCTCCGGCGCGACGATCGCCATGATGTACGACTGGCGCGTGGGCACGTCCATCTCGACGAGCGCCTCGCGGGCGAGGAACAGTGCCGATGCGCCGGCGGCGCCCGGCGCGAGCGGCGCGAGCATCAGGAACACGCTCGACGGCAGGTGCGTGAGCACCATCGTGTTCACCAGGCCGATGCGGCGCGCCAGCCACGCGGCGAGCAGGTGCGAGAGCGCGTTGAGGAGCCGTGCCGCCGCGAAGAGTGCCGCGACCTGCACTTCCGTCAGACCGTAGCGTTCGAAGAACCAGAACGCGAGCAGCGCGGAATTGAGGAACCCGCTGCCCAGGCTGTCGAGGCCGAAGAGCAGGACGAGCCGCGCCGCCGTCGCCCGCGTCGCCGCATCGACGCGCGCGCGGACCACGCGATCGCGTGCGATCTCGACGCGCGGCGACACGCGCGTGTAGGCGAGCGCGCTGAGGACCAGCGCCAGCGCGCATCCCGCGAACGTCCACGCATGACCCGAGGCGCGCGGCACGCCGAACGCGACGAGCAGCAGCGGCAGTGCCGCGGCCGCCGACCCGATCGTCTGTCCCGCGTCGAGCACGACGTTGTACCAGGCGAACGTCCACGTCCGCCGGTCGGTCGTGGTGATCGCGGGGAGGGCCGCCTGATCGATGGTGGCGGCGGCGCCGCGGTCGCGTCCCATCGCGTTCACCATCCCGACGAACGACAGCGCGGCGAGTGTCGCAAACCGATCAGCCGTCGCGAGCGCCGCGTAGCCGCACGCGGACAACACCGCGAGGACCACCAGCACGCGACGGCGGCCGAGCCGATCCGCGGTCGCGGTGACGATCGCAGTCGCCACAGCTGTGCCGGCAAGCCCGGCGCCAATCACATAGCCACTCTGCGCAACGCTGAGGCCGCGCTCGCCGAGCGCGATCGCCGCCGCCACACCGGTCAGCCCCGCAGCCGCCGAGCGCACGAAGGCCGCCGTGAAAAAGATGCGCGCGTCCTTCGTTATAAAATTGCCTGGAATCTGCATTCCGTTCGCGTCTCACTCATAACCCGAGGACCTGGTCTTGATGACACGAAGCACGACACGGCGGCTCGCGCTTGCCGCGATCCTGATCGCGGCCACGAGCGCGCAGCCGCTTCATGGCGAAGCGGGGCAGCAGCCCGCACCCGCCGCGACCACGAGCAATCCGTACGTTCGCGACCCGAAGCAGCCGATCGACGAAGCCTATACGCGCAAGATGAAGGAATACACGACGGCCCCCTTCTTCACGTCGCCGCTCGTGGACTATCTGCCGGCGTCGAAGACGGTGCCGACGCCGATGGCCGTGCTGAAGGACGTTGCCGGCGCGCCCGGCATCCTCCCCTACTCGCACGAGGTCTACCAGTACATGCGGATGGTCGAGAAGGCCTCGCCCCGGGTGAAGGTGTTCTCGATCGGCAAGACCGAGGAGGGGCGCGAGATGATCGCGGTCGCCGTGTCCTCCGAAGCGAACCTCGCGAAACTGGAGGCCGATCGCGCCAACCTGGCCAGGCTCGCCGACCCGCGCTCGATCAAGATGGACGATGCGGAAGCGGATCGCCTGGTCGCGTCGACGACGCCGATTTACTACATCACCGGCACTATCCACTCGCCGGAAACCGGCTCGCCGACGGCGCTGATGGAGCTGGTGTATCGGCTGGCCGTCGACGACAGCCCCTACATCCAGAAGATCCGCGGCAAGGTGATCACGCTGATCACGCCGATCGTGGAGGTGGACGGCCGCGATCGCCACGTCGACATCTATCGCTGGCATCTCGCGAATCCCGACAAGAACTGGCCGGGCACGCTCTACTGGGGCAAGTACGTCGCGCACGACAACAACCGTGACGCGATGGGCCTCACGCTCGCGCTGACGCGCAACGTGCTGAACGCCTACGTCGACTGGCACGCGCAGGTCCTGCACGATCTGCACGAATCGGTACCTTACCTGTACGACAACACCGTCGGCGACGGTCCATACAACGCGTGGATCGATCCAATCCTGGCCAACGAGTGGCAGATGATCGGATGGCACAACGTCAACGAGATGACCAAGTTCGGCATGCCGGGCGTTTTCACGCACGGCACGTTCGACACGTGGTCGCCCGGCTACCTGATGTTCATCGCCGCAATGCACAACGGCATCAGCCGTTTGTACGAGACGTTCGGCAACGGCGGCGCGGACACGCTCGATCGCACGTTGACACCGTCGCAGACGGCGCGCACCTGGTACCGGCAGAACCCGCCGCTCCCGAAAACGAAGTGGTCGCAGCGGAACAACAACAACTACCAGCAGACGGGACTGCTCGTCTCGCTCAACCAGTTCGCGGACAACGCGCAGTACTTTCTGAAGAACTTTTATCTCAAGGGCAAGCGCTCGGTCCTCAAGCCGAGGACCGAAGGTCCGGCCGCCTACGTGTTCAGCGCGGACGACCCGCGTCCGGGCGCGCAGGCGGATCTGCTGCGCATCCTGCAACTGCAGAAAGTGGAGATCTCGCGTGCGAGGCAGCCATTTACGGTGATGGTTCCGGGCCCACGGCGTCCGGCGAGGCCCGCGAGCACGACCGACGGATCTGGGGACCGCAGCGGGCCTAACGCCCCCGACTCGCAGGAACCGCAAGACGCGCAGCGAAGCGGCAGCCGGCGCACGGCGCCGCCCCCGCCCGAGAACCGCACCTTCCCCGCCGGCTCCTTCATCGTCCGCATGGATCAGCCATTCAGTCGTATCGCCGACGCGCTGCTCGATTACCAGTACTGGGCGCCCGACGATCCGCAGCGCCAGCCTTACGACGACACCGGCTGGACCTTCCCGGAGCTGTTCAACGTGAAGGTCGCGCGGGTCAGCGACGTGAAGGTTCTCGACGTGCCGGTCGAAGCCGTCAAGGGAGAGGTCGAGAGGCCAGGCGGGGTGAGCGGCACCGGCACCGTGTTCGCGATCAATCACAACACCGACCCGGCGCTCATTACGCTGCGCTACCGGTTGAAGGACGCGACGTTCGACATTGCCGAGGACGCGTTCGAAGCCGGCGGACAGAAGTTCAGCCGCGGCTCGTTCATCGTCCGCGGCGTGAGTGCGGAGGCGCTCGGCAAGGCGGCGTCCGAGCTCGGGATCAAGGCAAAGGCGCTTGCGTCCGCGCCCTCGGTAAAGACGCACCCCGGCCGCGCCGCGCGCGTGGCGCTCGTCCACACCTGGATCAACACGCAGGACGAGGGCTGGTGGCGGCAAACGCTCGATTTTCGCGGCGTGCCGTTCACCTACATCAGCACGCAGGCCCTCACCAGCGATGCGGACCTCAAGTCGAAGTACGACGTCATCCTCTTCCCGCCGGTCGGCCGCGCGTCGGCGCTGCAGATCGTCACCGGCACGCCGATGTACGGCAATCCGATCCCGTGGAAGACCACCGAGCTGACGCCGAACATCGGGAAGATTGATTCGACCGACGACATCCGTCCGGGCATGGGATGGACGGGACTGATGAACCTGCAGAAGTTCGTGCGCGACGGCGGCGTGCTGATCACAGTCGACGACACCGCCGCGTTCGCGCAGCAGTTCGGGCTGGCACCCGGCGTGTCCACGTCGAGCTCGCAGCGGCTCAAGGTCGTCGGCTCGGTGCTGCGGTCGAAGACGGTAGACGCGGCGAGCCCGATTGTCTACGGCTACGGCGACGATCTCTCGATCTACGCGGACAACCCGCCGATCTTCAGCGTCAGCGCCCGCGTCGGCGGCGGCGGTGGCGGACGCGGCGGCGGCGAAGGCACGCCGCGGCGCGCGACCGGCCGCGGCACGCCGGACGATCCGGATCAGGTGCAGGGCTTCGCGCCGGCGGATCCGGCGCCCGAGGAGCCGCGCGTCGAGTCGTGGCAATACGCGCCAATCC
>JBKPRU010000221.1:0-33777 GCA_046734675.1 Acidobacteriota bacterium | reverse complement strand
CAACGCCCGCCGGCCGTGTGATAAAATCGGCCTACTGCGCGGCTCTAAGCGCTTGACAATACGCGGGTTGGCGCAAACACCCGGGCCCGCCGCCGCCAGCGGCGCGCGCCGATGCGCCTGCGAGCAGCACGAACACTGCGGCTGCGCCGAAGCAGACGGCGATCAGCTATACGGTGCAGGTCGCGGCCCTCACCGACGCAACGCGCGCCCGCACGATGGTCGACGATCTGAAAGCGCTCGGATTCGCAGCGTATGTGCTCGCGCCGATATCGGAGAGTGCCCCGAATCCTTACCGTGTGCGCGTGGGCCACTACACGACACGGGCCGCGGCGACGCGAATGGCGACGCGCCTCGGAGCGCGCCTCGGCGTCAAGTTGTGGGTCACGACCGCGGAGTGATGCCCTTCGCCCTTCGCCCCTACGGAGTGGTGAGGACGAACCTGACGGGTACCGCGTAAGTACCGGCGGCGGTGGTGTGCAGCGTGAAGCGGATGCGTCCCTTCCGCAGGCCGCTCCCCTGCCAACGGCTGGCGACCGACGGCATCGCGGCGAGGGTTCCGTTGACAGTGCCCTCTCCTTCACCCTCGAACGTGACGGCCGTCTCGACGTCGGCGGCGCCGCCGGATGCGATCGCCCCCTCGGGTTCGACGGTCAGAACGACGTCCGCGCCGTGCGGCACGCGCGCGCCGGCGCTGAACTCAACGTCAGCGCTGGCCGGCATGTTGGTGCCGGGCGCATCGAAGTGGAGCACGTCGCTCGACACTCGGAGCGACGTGCGTGAGGCGATCTGTACGCTGACCGTGACGGTCGCGGTCGCCGTCTCGCCGGCGCAGACCGACGGCACGGAGCACACGACCATCACGGCTGCGCACAGGATCGCAGGGAGCGGGCGCATTGCTGGGGTCTGTTGATCCTAGTGGCGCGTGGCACGTTCTCCTAGGTCTGGAACGACACCAGCTGATGCGACACCAGCGCGCAGCTCCTGCCAGAAGCGTGCGACATCGGTCCGCGCCCGCGCTTATGGACGCGCTCGGCGGTCGAAGGGCAACGCCCGCCGGCCGTGTGATAAAATCGGCCTACTGCGCGGCTCTAAGCGCTTGACAATACGCGGGTTGGCGCAAACACCCGGGCCCGCCGCCGCCAGAGAACGAGCTCCTTGATCCAGCTTTCAGCCCTCAGCAAATCATTCGGCGACCGGGTGCTGCTCGATGCCGTCACTTGGCAGATCGACGACCGCGAACGTGTCGGCCTGAGCGGCCCGAACGGCGCCGGCAAAACCACACTGCTCCGTATGCTCGCGGGCCTGGACGAGCCCGACGGCGGCGTCATCGTCAAGCCGACGGGACTCACGATCGGCTATCTGCCGCAGGACGGCCTGACGCACAGCGGCCGCACGTTGCGCGAAGAAGCGGCGATGGCGTTCAAGCCGCTGCTCGACATGCGCGATGAGATCGCGCAGCTGGAAGATCGCCTTGGCCATGACGAGGCGTCAGAGGCGGAGCACGAGGCGATGCTCTCGCGCTACTCCGAGCTGCAGGAATCGTTCAGGCGCAGCGAGGGCTACAGCATCGATCTGAAGGTGACACAGGTGCTGCGCGGTCTGGGATTTTCCGAAGCGGACCTCGACAAACCAACGGAGACGTTCTCCGGCGGATGGCAGATGCGGATCGCGCTCGCGCGGCTGCTCCTCGGACGCCCGGGTCTGTTGCTGCTGGACGAGCCGACCAACCATCTCGACCTCGATGCGCGCAACTGGCTCGAGGAATACCTGACGGCCTACCCGCATGCGGTGATCCTCGTGTCGCACGATCGCTTCTTCCTCGATGCCGTGGTCACGCGGATCACGGAGATCGGGATGCGCACGCTCACCGACTACGTCGGGAACTACTCGGCGTACGTGCGCGAGCGCGACGCGCGCATGGAGCGGCTCCGTCAGCAGAAGCGCGACCAGGACGAAGAGCTCGAACGCATGCGCGCGTTCATCAACCGGTTCCGCTATCAAGCCACGAAAGCGGCGCAGGTGCAGAGCCGGATCATGATGCTCGACAAGATCGTGCCGATCGAGATCCCGCCTGAGCGCAAACGCGTCCGCTTCCATTTCCCGCAGTGTCAGAAGAGCGGGCGGATGGTGCTGGAGCTCAAACACGTGCGGAAGGCGTACGGCGACCAGCACGTGTTCAGGGACGTCAGCCTGCACATCGAACGCGGCGACCGCATTGCCCTGCTCGGGCCGAACGGCGTCGGCAAGTCGACGTTGATGCGCATGTTGTCAGGGGTGGAAGCACCGGACGGCGGCGCGCGGACCGAAGGCCATCAGGTCGTGATGCAGTACTTCGCGCAGGATGAAGCAACGCGATTGGATCCGACGCTCACCGTCTACCAGACGCTTGCCGGCGAGTCGCCCATTCACATGGTCCCGCACATCCGCACGATCCTCGGCGGGTTCCTGTTTTCAGGGGACGACATCGAGAAGCCGGTGCGCGTGCTTTCGGGCGGCGAACGCACGCGCCTGGCGGTCGCGCGGATGCTGCTGCGGCCGTCGAACACGCTGCTGCTCGACGAGCCCACCAATCATCTCGATCTCGACTCGAAGGACGTGCTGCTCGAAGCACTCGAGGATTTCGGCGGCACGCTGATCTTCGTATCGCACGACCGCTACTTCGTCGACAAGCTCGCCACCAAGGTCATCGACATCGGCGCCGGCGGCACGACCGTCTATCCGGGAACCTACGAAGAGTTCCTGTGGAGCAAGCAGAATCGTGAGGAGGGCGCCGCCGTCCGTGTTCAGGCGGCGACGGCTCCGTCAAAGACCGTCGCACCTGCCAAGCCAAAGCCCGTCGAGCGGGCGCCGGAACGCAGCCCTGCGCCGAAAGCCCAGCCGGTGTCCTACGAGGAAAAGAAGCGCAGCGACGCCGAGCACCGGCGCGTGCGGAAGCAGGCAGAATCGCGCCAGCGCCGGATCCAGGAGCTGGAGACCCGCATCGCAGACCGTGAACAGGCCATCAAGGACCTCGAGTCCACCATGGCCGCCCCCGGCTTCTACGAGAACCACGTGGACGCCAAGCCGGTCATCGACCGGCACCAGTCGCTGATGTGGGAGGTGGGTGACCTCATGCATCAGTGGGAGATGCTGCAGTCAGACACAGAAATGTAATCCGCGCCCAGATCTGTTACAGGCTCATCCGCCTCCCCTTCTATATTCCGTTCTGATTTCCACACGATTTCGCAGATCCGCGCATCGCCGCCGGGGGTACGTCCTTTGCCCCTGTGGGCTGGGCTGGGGATCCCCCGACAGGCAATGGCTCCGTACTGGTGGACGGCGGGAGCCACGCCTGTGGGCGACCCCGATGGCGATATCTGCAACATGCATAAGAGCTTGGCTCGCCGGAGCGCGGCACTTACAATACTGTCGCCCAAGCCCCTCCCGGGCTTCGAGGCTGACGCTATGCCGACCAAGTCCTCCAGCGTCCGCCACAAGCCCGCCGCCCGATCGAAGGCGGGCAAGCGTCGGGCGAAGAAGCCCGCGGATGCCGCCGTCGTGCCGGAAGGTTACTACCGGGACCTTGTGTGGAACCTGCGCAACGGTGTCGTCGCGATTACGCGGGACGGCCGCATCGCGGTCATGAACGAGATCGCGTACCGCGTGCTGGGGTTGCGGCCCCAGACGACCGACATCGGGCGGCCGTTTTCGGAGGTCCTCAAGGAGGTCCCGGACGTCTGCCGGATCGTCGCCAGCGCGTTCGAATCATCGTACCTCCCGAACCGCGCGGAGCTGCGATTGAAGCGGACCAGCAAGGTGATCGGCTACACGCTGTCGCACGTCCGCGATGCGCGCGGCCGGGTCGCCGGCGCGACGCTCTTCTTCAAGGATCTGACGCGCGTCGAGCAGCTCGAGGAACGCGAGCGGCTCCGCGATCGGCTGGCGGCGCTTGGTGAGATGGCGGCGGCGATCGCCCACGAAGTGAAGAACCCGCTCGCCGGCATCGAGGTGATGGCGGGCATTCTCAAGCGGCAGCTCGTCGACTCGCAGGACGCGCAGGTCATCCTCGCCGACATCATCAAGGAAGCGAAGATGGCCAACACGATCGTGCTCGAAGTCCTCGACTTCGTCCGCCCGATCCGGCTGCAGGTCGAGAACATCGCGCTCGGCGAGGTGATTCGTGACGCGATCTCGCTGGCCGAGAGCCACGTATCGAAGGGCCAGGTGCAGGTGCGGGTGTCACTCCCCGACGACCTGCCGCCGATTCAGGGAGACCCGCAGCAGCTGCGGCAGATCTTCACGAACCTGGTGACGAATGCGTTCGAAGCCATGACGGGCGGCGTCGGCGAAGTGGAAATCGTCGCGGCGGCGCTGGCCGGCGAAGAGCCGGCGCCCGGCGTGGACAACGCCGGACCGATGGTGCAGATCGCGGTGACCGACAACGGACCGGGCGTGCCGCCCGAGGTCATGGACCGGATCTTCAGCCCCTTCTTCACCACGAAGCCGCAGGGCTCGGGGCTGGGGCTTGCCATCGTTCGAAAGATCGTCGATGCCCACGATGGCCGGATCGACGTCGGTACGCGGTCCGGCGGAGGCACGCTGTTCCGCGTCACGCTGCCAGTGAAGAGCCAGCACGAGCTGTTTGGATAGGCAACAGGGAGAGGACTTATGGGACGGATTCTGGTCGCCGACGATCACGACTCGCTGAGGCGGGGCATCGTGCGGGCGTTGTCGGACGCGCGGCATGAAGTCGACGAGGCGCCGAACGGCAACGTCGCGATCGAGAAGCTGCACGAGGGTCAGTACGACGTCGTGCTGAGCGACTTGAAGATGGGCGGCAGCGACGGCCTCGACGTGCTGAGGACGGCGAAGTCGCTCCACCCGACCAGCGCCGTCATCCTGATGACGGCATTCGGGTCGGTGCACACCGCCGTCGAAGCGATGAAGATCGGCGCGTTCGACTACGTGCAGAAGCCGTTCGAGATCGAGGAGATGGAGCTCAAGGTCGAAAAGGCCATCGAGCTCCGGCGCCTCAAGCACGAGATCGAGTACCTGCGGCACACGCAGCAGGACATCTACGACTTCGACCGGATCGTCGGCGCGAGCGGCGCGCTGCAGTCCGTGCTGGCCATCGTCAAGAAGGTCGCGAAGAGCAATACGACGGTGCTCATCCGCGGCGAGACGGGAACGGGCAAGGAGCTCATCGCCGGCGCGATCCATCACAACTCGCTGCGCGCGGGCCGCAACTTCGTGAAGGTGAACTGCGCGGCGCTCCAGGAGAACCTGCTCGAGTCCGAACTCTTCGGACACGAGAAGGGGGCCTTTACCGGCGCCGACAAGCAGCGCGTCGGCCGCTTCGAGCAGGCGGACGGCGGCACGCTGTTCCTGGACGAAGTCGGCGACATGAGCGCGAACACGCAGGCGAAGATCCTCCGCGTGCTGCAGGAGCACGAGTTCGAACGCCTCGGCGGCACCCGCACGCTGCGCGTCGACGTGCGCGTCATCACGGCAACGAACCGCAACCTGCCGCAGATGGTCGCCACGGGTCAGTTCCGTGAGGACCTGTACTACCGGCTGAACGTCGTCTCGATCGACATGCCGCCGCTCCGCGAGCGGAAGGATGACATCTCGCAGCTCGCCAACTTCTTCCTGCGGCGGTTCGCGGGTGAACTGAAGAAGAAGGTGGACGGCCTGTCGCCGGACGCGTTGAAGCTGTTGATGCGCTACAACTGGCCGGGAAACATCCGTGAGCTTGAGAATGCGATCGAGCGCGCGGTCCTGCTGACCGAAGGTCCGCAGCTGTCGAACGCGGACCTCCGGCTCGGCGAGCTCTCGACGTCGACGCCGAACGGCGACGGCAGCCCGGTCGTGAAGATCCCGCCAACCGGCATCCCGCTCGAAGAAATCGAGCGCCAGGCGCTGATCGAAGCCCTGAAGATGTCGAATTGGGTACAGAAGGACGCGGCAGAGCTGCTCGCGATCAGCCCGCGCGTGATGAACTACAAGATCAAGACGCTCGCGATTGAATATCCGCGCGGGCGCCGGGTCAGCGAACCGCAGCCGGCGGGTCTACAGGCGTGAGCTAATTTGATCGGTAGGGCGCATCTTCAGATGCGCCCTACCGTGCGCCAGCATGGACGGCGCACCAGACGGTGCGCCCTACTGTCGCTTCTTGTTCCGCGGCGCAATCGACAGGCCGGCAATGTCGAACCCGCCGGTCCCCAACCGATCGAGATTGCTTCCCATCGTCCAGCATTTCGCCACGCTCAGGAAGAGCGTCGCGTTCTTGTGCGCGCCGAAGAGGCTCACGTCCGCAAGACGGACGCTCATCCCCCACGTGTAGCCGACGCGAATCTCGCGCGAGCCCTTGCCGTTCGGCACGGAGAGCAGCAACACACCCGGCGGCCCGAAGAACTGCACGCGTCCGACGTCGACGAGGCTGATGTGCGATCCGACGAGCCCGTAGAAGCGCACGTCGGAGGAGGTCGTGGACCAGAGGCCGTCGAGATGCACGCGCGACAGGAACGACCCTTTGATCAACTTCTCGTGGTCGGCGCGCGTGGTCTGCGTCTGCTGCTGGATGGCCTGTGCCTGCGGATCCACGTCGAGACTGGCGAGGAGGCGGCACGCCTGCTCGAGTATCGGGATCGCAGCGAGCGACGCCTCGTCGCGCGTGGCGCACGTCGGCTCCAGCCAGGCCGGCGGTTCCGGGCGCGGACGCTTGGGGACGACCCGTCCGTACGCGTCGTGCGCGGGCTGGTTCGGCCAGCGCTTCTCCGCGCGCTGCCACTTCGTCATCTCGTCGACCCAGCGCGACAAGACGTCCAACTGGTCGGCTGACAGCTGCGGCGGACGCGTGTCGGGGATGACGAGCGGTGTCGAAGGAAGCACCGGCGGCTGCTGGGCGGTCGCGATTCCGGCCGGCAACACCAGCCATCCAACTACGCAAGCACCTCGCAGCCAGCTGCGCATCGTCGTCTCCCCGAGACCGTCTGTTTGGGGAGGCCATAATGCTGCGCCGCGCGGCGCCCGTCAAGTGACGAGTTTCGTCACGCCTTGGGATGGGCCTTTCGATAGGTGTCGAGGAGCTGCGCAGCGTTGACGTGGGTGTAGCGCTGTGTGGTGCTGAGGCGCGCGTGGCCGAGGAGTTCCTGGATCGCGCGCAGGTCGGCGCCCGCTTCGAGCAAATGGGTCGCGAAGGAATGGCGCAGCGCGTGCGGGCTGATGCCGAAGCGTGTGCTGCAGGCCGCGACATAGCGTCGCACGAGCTTGTCGACGCTCCGCGTCGACAGGCGGCCCCCCTTGTAGTTCAGGAACAGCGGCTCCGCCGTCGCCCGAGCACGTAATCGCGGGACCGGGGTCTGACGCTCGCTGCCCCGGCGACCGGAGTCGGACCCGGCTCGTCGCGCAGCCGTGTGTAACGGAGCGTCAGGGGTCTGACCCCAGAGCCGGCGGAACTGCTCCCGGTCGGCAAGCCAGGCGCGCAGCGCGTCAGCCGCGGACCGGTTGAACGGCACGATCCGCTCCTTCCGTCCCTTGCCGAGGACGCGCACCACACGGGACGAGAGGTTCACGTCTTCGAGATCGAGCCCGACGAGTTCGCTCAGGCGCAGACCCGACGCGTAGAAAAGCTCCAGGATTGCCCGGTCGCGCCGGCCGAGGGGATCGCCGGCATCCGGCATCTCCAACAGCTTCGACATCTCGTCGACGGCGAGGTGCGCCGGGATCCGTTGCTCCCGCTTCGGGGTGCCCACGAGCGACGCCGGATCCGAATCGAGCAGCCCCTCACGGCGAAGATAGCGGCCGAACGCTCGGATGGCCGACAGCTTGCGCGCCGCAGACGATTTCGAATTGCCACGGCGATTGAGCTCGCCGAGGAACGCGCGCGCGTTCAGGTGATCGAGGTCGGCAGGCGTCAGCTCCGACACGCGCCGGTTGAGATGTGTACCGAGGAATTCGAGGTACTGCGAGAGGTCGCTGTCGTAGGCGCGCACGGTGTGCGCCGACGCGTTCTCGTTCAGGCGGAGGTGTTCGAGAAAGTCTTTGAGATGCTCTCTAACCACTGATCCAGGTCTCTCAGCGCCCGCTCCGAGACGGCGACCTTGCGATCCGCTTTCTTCCGCGGCGCCTTGTCGAGCGGCGGCAGCAGTCCGAACGCAATGTTCGACGGCACATAGTGTTTCGGATCGGCATGCGATGCGTAATAGCCCAGCGCCCCGATGGCCGTCGTCCGCGGCGGCGCGACCGGCGCTTCGCCGAGCGCGAGGGCGGCGGCGTTGCGTCCGGCAATGAGGCCCGACGCGGCCGACTCGACGTAGCCCTCCACGCCCGACATCTGTCCGGCCAAGAACAGATCGTCGCGCATGCGCGTCTGCCAGGTGTCGCGGAGCACAGTCGGCGAGTTCACGTAGGTGTTGCGGTGGATCATCCCGAACCGAGCGAACTCCGCCTGCTCGAGCCCGGGAATGAGCCGCAGGACGCGCGCCTGCTCGCCCCATTTCATCTGCGTCTGGAAGCCGACAAGGCTGAAATGATCGCCCGCGATGTTGTCCTGTCGAAGCTGGACGACCGCGTAGGCCTCTCGTCCCGTGCGGGGATCGGGCAATCCGACCGGTTTCATCGGCCCAAACCGCAGCGTGTCGACGCCACGCGAGGCCATGACCTCGATCGGCAGGCATCCTTCGAAGAACTTCGCCTGATCGAAGTCGTGGAGCGGCGCCTTCTCCGCCGTCACGAGCGCGTCGTAGAAGCGCTCGTATTCCTCTTTCGTGAAGGGGCAATTCAGATAATCGCCTTCACCGTCGTCCACGCCGCAGGCGGTTGTCCCCTTTTCTTGCAAAAAAAGGGGACTGTCCCCTTTTTTCGTATGTAGGCTGCGGCCCCAGCGCGACGCGCGGAAGACCTTCGATCGATCGATCGACTCAGCGAGGACAATGGGGCTGATCGCGTCGTAGAAGTAGAGATGCTCCGACCCGACGAGCGACGCGATGTCGACGGACAGCGCATCCGACGTGAGCGGACCCGTTGCCAGGATCACCGGACCATCGAGGTCGCGAGGGATGCGCGTGATCTCCTCGCGGCGGATCGAGATCAGCGGGTGCGACGCGATTGCCGTTGTGACCTGCGACGAGAAGCGTTCGCGGTCGACGGCCAGGGCCGCGCCGGCAGGGACACGCGTCTCGTCGGCTGCGCGCAGGACGAGTGACCCAAGCCGGCGCATCTCCTCTTTGAGGAGGCCGACCGCGTTATCGAGCTTGTCGCCGCGGAAAGAATTGCTGCAGACCAGTTCAGCGAAGCCGTCGGTCTTGTGGACGGCAGTCGGACGCACGGGCCGCATCTCGTACAGGACGACCTGAACGCCGCGCGAGGCGGCTTGCCACGCCGCCTCGCTCCCGGCGAGACCTCCACCGACGATATGAACGCGAGCCACGGATAGTTACGCGGGCGCGAGCTCTTCGCTCCTCACGTACGAGCACTCTTCGTTGTTGCAGATCAACTGACGGCCGTGCCGTTTGGTGATCTTCTCGACGAGGAACGGCGCGCCGCAGTCCGGACACTTCTCCGGCACCGGGCGGTTCCACAACGTGAAGTCGCAATCTGGATAGTTCGCGCAGCCGTAGAAGACTTTCCCTCGCCGCGACTTCCGTTCGACGATGTCGCCGCCGTCCTTGGGACAGAGGACGCCCGTCGATTTCTGCTTTACGTACTTGCAGGTCGGATAATTGCTGCACGCGGTGAACTCGCCGAAGCGCCCCTGCTTCAGCACGAGGTGCGAATCGCACTTGGGGCATTTCTCTTCGAGGAGCTGATCCGGCTTGGCGGCCGTCACGCCCTGCTTGGTCGTGATGATCTTCCGCGTCGTCTTGCAGTCGGGATATCCCGTGCACGCGAGGAACTGCCCGAAGCGGCCGCGCTTGACCACCATCGGCTTGCCGCAGTTCTCGCACGTCTCCTCGATGTCTTCGGTGCCGGGATCCGGCTTCTCGAGCTCGCGCGTGTTCTCGCAGTCGGGATAGCCGCTGCACGCGAGGAACAGGCCGAACTTACCAGCCTTGATGACCATCGGCTTGCCGCACTTGTCGCAGACCTCTTCGGTCGGCTGGCCGGCCTTGATGTCCGGCATCTCCTTCTCGGCGCGCTTCAGGTCCTTCTGAAACTTCTTGTAGAAGCTCGAAAGCGTGGACTCGTAGTCGGACGAGCCCTGCTCGATCTTGTCGAGATCCTCTTCGAGCTCGCGCGTGTAATTGACGTCGAGAATGTCGTCGAACGCGGGACTGAGCAGGCGCTCGACGAGCATCCGTCCGAGCATCGTCGGCTTGAAGCGCCCTTCGGTCTTGTTCACGTACTCGCGCGCCTGGATGACGCTGATGATCGACGCGTAGGTGCTCGGACGTCCGATGCCGTTTTCCTCGAGCGCCTTGACCAGCGTGGCTTCGCTGTAGCGCGGCGGCGGCTGCGTGAACTTCTGCTCCGGCTTCAGCTCGCGCAGCGTCAACTCGTCCCCTTGCGCCAGCGGCGGCAGGAGCCCTGTCGATTCATCGTCTTCCGCCGACGTTGCGTCGGGCCCCGGCGCGGTCCGTTCATCCGCCGCGGGAACCGCCGCCTCCTGGTTGTAGACGGCCATCCAGCCCGCGAACTTCGGCACCGAACCTTTGACGCGGAACAGGTAATCCGCCGCGGTGATGTCGACCGTGGTTTCGTCGAATGTCGCCGCCGGCATCTGCGACGCGACGAATCGATTCCAGATCAACTTATAGAGGTAGTACTGATCGTGCGTGAGATGCGCGCGCACCGCGTCCGGATGGTACTGCAACGAGGTCGGACGGATGGCTTCGTGTGCGTCCTGCGCGTCGGCCTTGGCGCGGTAGTAGATCGGCTTCTCGGGGACGAAGTCCGGGCCGTACTTCTCGCCGATGAACTGACGAACTTCCGTCAGCGCTTGATCGGACACGCGCGTCGAGTCAGTGCGCATGTAGGTGATGAGGCCGACCGAACCCTCGCCCGGCAGCTCCACGCCTTCGTACAGCTGCTGCGCGATCATCATCGTCTTCTTGACCGGGAAGCGCGACGCCTGCTGCAGCTTGCTGGTGATGAATGGGGGAACCGCGCCTTTCTTCCGCTCCTTCGTCGAGACCGACTCGACGATCCAGCGCGCCTTCTTGAGATCGTTGACCGCGGCGGTCGATTCCGCCTCGTTCGTGATCTTGATGTTGGCGCCGTTCTTCTTCAGGAGCTTCGCATCGAACTCCGGCGGAACGCCGGCCGCGAGTCGCGCGGTGATGTTCCAGTACTCCTCCGCCACGAACGCTTCGATCTCGCGCTCGCGATCGCACACCAGTTTCAGCGCGACGGACTGCACGCGACCCGCGCTGAGACCGCGGCGCACCTTGTCCCAGAGGAGCGGACTGATCTTGTAGCCGACCAGGCGATCGAGGACGCGGCGCGCTTGCTGCGCGTCGACCATCTTCTTGTCGATCGTCGTGGGCTTCTCGAGGGCTGAGAGCACGCCCTTCTTCGTAATCTCGTTGAACATCAGGCGGCGGATCTTCTTGCGATTGCCGCTGCCCAGTTCTTCGGCGAGGTGCCAGCCGATGGCTTCACCCTCGCGATCAGGGTCGGTCGCGACGAAGATCTCGCTCGCCTTCTTCGCTTCGTCCTTCAGTTCCTTGAGCACCTTCTTGCGGCTCGCGATGACCTCGTAGGAGGGTTCGAACCCCTCCTCGACGTCGACCCCCAGCTTGCTCTTGGGGAGGTCGCGGACGTGCCCCATCGAGGCCACGACCTTGAAGTCTTTGCCGAGATATTTGTTGATGGTCTTCGCCTTCGCGGGCGATTCGACCACCACGAGTGACTTGGCCATATCTTCTTCTTTGTCCGTCTGCCGGGTCCGGCCTCCCGGTCTGCTGCGGCCAGGCGTCTCAGCGGCCCGGCTCCGTAATACCGTAACGCCCTCCGGCAAACCTTACCAGCCGTCCTCGCATTTCCCATTCTGTAATACGAGCCAGCAGCCGAGGCCCCGGAAGACCGAAAATTGTCGCCAGCGTATCGAGATCGTAAGTCTCGCCGATCGCCAGCAAGTCGAGTAAAGGCTCCGCAGGCAGCGACTTAAATGCCGCAGGGGACCCGCACGCCACTACCGGCCACCCAAGCCCTTCCAAAATATCGTCCGCCGTCTCCACGATCTTCGCCCCGTCTTTCAACAGCCTGTGCGATCCCCGGTTGCGTCCGCCGAGGACGCTGCCCGGCACGGCCATGACCTCACGGCCCTGCTCCAGGGCGCACCGGGCGGTGATCAGCGAACCGCTCTTTTCCGATGCTTCGACGACGACGACGGCCATTGAGATCCCGCTGATGAGCCGATTGCGGAGCGGAAAGTGCTCCGGAAGCGGCGGCGCGCCCGGCCCGAGCTCGCTCAGCAACGTGCCGTCTTCGCAGATACTTGCCGCGAGATCGGCATGCTCCGCCGGGTAGATGACGTCCGGCCCGGAACCGAGCACCGCGATCGTCGGCCCTCCGGCGCGCAGACATCCCCGGTGGGCCGCCCCGTCCGCGCCGCGAGCAAGACCGCTGACGACCACAAGTCCGCGATCTGACAATTCGCCTCCCAATCGCGCAGCCACTTCAACCGCGTAAGCGCTGGCTGCGCGGGACCCGACGATTGCGACAGCAGGACGAGTCATCGGCGCGGTCTGCCCGCGCACCCAGATGACCGGAGGCGGATCGACGATCGCGTCGAGCAGCGGAGGATACTCCACGTCGTTCCAGCGGATCGCGGTGATGCCGCGCACACGCGCCAGTTCAAGCAATCGATCGGCGGACGCGCGCGCTTGCGACACGATCACGCCAACATCGCGGTCGGGCGCACACGCGACGATCACAAGGTCGAGCGTGACCGGCTGTGCGGAATGCTCGCGGAGCTCCTTGAAGACCGCGGCGGCGCGGAGGCGTGAGATGCCGGGAAGCGTCGAGAGGGCGACTGCGGACTGAAGATCCATGGACGCTCTTCAGTCGCCGCGCCGACAGGGGCAAAAAGCCCGAGGGGTCGTGCGCAGCGGCATTGCCGGCGCCCGACCCCTCTGTCCTGATTATAGGCCTCGCTGTCTCCGCGCGCAAACGCGTTCCTTACGCGGTCCGTCCAATCTTTACCATTCGCGGCGAAGTCCACACCGGATTTCCTGCATTCCACCGCCGTTGCACGTGGTACGTGCATTGCTGGTATAGTGGGCCACCACACCATGCGGCGACGGCTTCTTGCGTGTACTTTCGCGGTCCTGCTGATCGCGCCCGCAGCCTTGGCCAACGAGCGCTCCGACGCGAAAAGCCAGGTCGAATTCGGGATCAAGGTCGCGCAAAACGGACTCTGGAACGAAGCCCTCTATCGCTGGCAGAAGGCCGTACAGCTCGATCCGACCTACGCGGCGGCGTGGAACAATCTGGCGATCGCGTTCGAACACGAGGGGCGTTTCGAGGAAGCGAACCAGGCGTACGAGAAGGCGCTGCAACTCGACCCGAAGAACCTCCTCATTCGTCAGAACTACGATCTCTTCAAAGAAATCAATGACCGCACGAAGCGCCGGCGCGCTCGCTAGTCTCGTCGCTCTCAGCGCCATCGCGATCGCGGGGTGCTCGGGGTTCTACGAGATTCCGATTGAAACCCCGATCCAGCCGAAGATGGACGTGACGGGCTTCCAGCGCGTGCTCGTTGCGGGCTTCATCGGCGGCGGCACCGAAGACGTGGACGCGAACCTCGAGACGGTGCGTCTGCTCCGCAGTCAGCTGCGCACGAAGTCGCCGCTGCGGGTCATCGAAGCGGATGTTCTGCCGCTTGCGGAGATCGCGGTCGAGCAGAATCGCGAGAACCGCGAGCACGCGGCGTCCGGCCCCGTCGCGCCATCGAGCGACGGCGTGCAGCCGGTCGCGCCGCTGCCGCCACCAGCGGCGCCGCAACCAGCCGCCGCGACGCCGGCCCCCGCGGATCCGAAAGAACCGCGCATCAAGAACGACAAGGACCTGCAGAGGTACGACAAGATCTTCGCGGACGCGGCGTACTGGAAGAAGCTCGGCGAGGAATACCAGAACCCGCTGATCGTCACGGGGACAGTACTCTTCACGCCGCATCAGACCGCGGGGTTCGTCACGACCAATCGTGAGGTGTACGACTCGTTCGGGCGACGCAGCGTGATTCCGGTGCGCACCTACCAGGAGCGCAAAGGCTTCGTCCTCGAGCCGCGGTTCATCTTCATCGACGGCCGGACCGGCGCGACGCTCTACTCCGAGAAGTTCCACGAGGAAGTGCTCTACAACGCGCAGCAGAACACGCCGGCGCTCTCGTCGTACTTCGAGCTGATGGACCGCCTGATGCCGAGCTTCCTGAGCACATTGAGCGCGCAGAAGATCCGCGGCACTCGGGTGCTCCTCAAGTAACGACTCAGGGCTGAGGCTCAGGGGCGGCCGTAGACAGCGAGTGGCGTCCCGCACTGGCCTTGAGCCCTAAGTCTTGAGCCCTAAGCCCTTTCCTGCTAATCTAGAGTTTTGCCTGCCCCACCAAGGAGACGGTAGAGGTGTTCGCAATCATTCAGAGCGGCGGCCGCCAGGTAAAGGTCGTGCCCGGCGAGGTCATCGAGGTCGACCGCATCGACGCCAACCCGGGCGATGAAGTCAGCATCGATCGCGTCCTCTTCCTCGAGAAGGACGGCGGGGAAGTCCTCGCCGGCGCCCCGTTTGTGGCCAACGTCAAGGTACTCGGCGTCATCGACGGCGAGTCGCGCGGGCCGAAAATCCGCGTGTTCAAGAAGAAGCGCCGCAAGGGCATGCGCCGCACGAGGGGGCATCGCAGCACCTTCACGCGCGTGCGCATCAAGGATATTCAGGTCTAACCATGGCTCATAAAAAAGGTCAGGGCAGCTCGCGCAACGGGCGGGACAGCAACTCGCAGCGCCTCGGTGTGAAGCGGTTCGACGGCAATATCGTCACTGGCGGCTCGATTCTGGTGCGCCAGCGCGGACGCCGCTTCCGTCCCGGTCTCAATGTGGGCCTCGGTAAGGACGACACGCTGTTTGCGAAGATCGACGGGCGCGTGAAGTTCACGGATCATGGTGCGCGCGGTCGCGTCATTTCAGTCCACCCACTCGAGTCGTAACACCAGGTCTCAAGACTGGATGGCGGGTCTGACGACCCGCCGCCGCCGCGAGTCTGGCAGCGCGGCTTCGGCGCGGCAAGCTCCGGCCTACACATGTTCGTAGACGAGGTCGAGATCCACGTCGCGGCGGGTCACGGTGGTCGCGGCGCGATGAGTTTCCGGCGCGAGAAGTTCGTCCCGCGCGGCGGCCCCAATGGCGGCGACGGCGGCCCGGGCGGCAACGTGTACCTCGTCGCCGATCCCAATCTCAACACGCTCCTCAATTTCCGGTATCAGAAGGAATTCGCAGCCGGGCGCGGCGCGCACGGCGAGGGTTCCAATCGTACCGGGCGGACCGGCAACGACATTACGATCGACGTGCCGGTCGGCACCGTCGTGTACGAACGGCAGCCCGATGGCGAGTACGCGCAGGTAACGGATCTCACGCGCGCCGGCGAGCGCGTGCTGATTGCGAAGGGCGGGCTCGGTGGCCGCGGCAATGCGACGTTCGCGACATCGACCAATCGCGCGCCCCGCCGCGTCGAGCCCGGGCTTCCCGGCGAGGAAAAAGATCTCCGCCTGCACCTGAAGCTGCTCGCGGACGTCGGGCTCGTGGGCTACCCGAACGCCGGCAAATCGACGCTGATCTCGCGCATCTCCGCGGCGAAGCCCAAGATTGCCGACTACCCGTTCACCACGCTCGCACCTAATCTCGGCGTCGTGCGCCTCAGCGACGATCGAACGTTCGTGGTGGCGGACGTCCCGGGGCTGATCGAAGGCGCGCACCAGGGCCAGGGACTCGGCCATCGCTTCCTGAGCCACCTCGAACGGACGAAAGTGCTCGTGCACCTCGTCGACGTGTCGTCGGCGTCCGGACGCGATCCCGTCGACGATTTCGACATCATCTCGCGCGAGCTCGCGCTGTTCCCCGGGCGTGATGCGTCGGGAGAACGGCTGGAGGACAAGCCGCTCGTTGCCGCCGCCAACAAGATCGATGCGCTCGACGATCCGTCGCGTCTCGAGCGCCTCTCGGCGCATTTGCGGGCGAAGGGGGTTCCGCTTTACGCTGTCTCTGCCGCGACTGGAGAAGGGCTGCCTGCGCTTCTCGAGGCGATGTGGACACAGGTGGACGCGCGCCAGACCGTAAACCTCCAACCCGAGACACCGGACTTCGCTCCCCGGACATCAGATCCCGCGTGAAGGCACGGCTCGGCATTCTTGGCGGCACGCTCGATCCCATTCACTGCGGGCACATCGAGGCGGCGCGCGCCGCGTGCGGCGCCCTGCAGCTCACGGAAGTCCTCGTCCTTCCCTCACGGGTTCCGCCGCATCGCGCCGTCCAGCCGGCGGCATCCCCGTTTCATCGGTTCGCGATGGCAGCACTTGCGGTGAACGGCGTGTCCGGACTGCGCGCGAGCGACGCGGAACTCGGTGTGAACGGACCGTCGTACACGGCCGACACACTCGATCGCCTTCGCGAGAGCGGCACGGATCCCGCGCAGATTTTTTTCATCACGGGAGCGGACGCCTTTGCCGAAATCGCCACGTGGCATCGCTATCCCGAGGTCCTCGACCTTGCGCACTTCGTCGTCGTGTCGCGACCGGGGCATGCGATGGAGGCGCTGCAGCGCCGATTGCCCGCGCTCGCTCCGAGGATGCGGACCATCGATCCGCCGCGAGCGCATGGCGCCGAATCCTTCGCCGATCCGTCGATCCTTCTCGTGAAGGCCAACACGCCCGACGTCTCGTCGACGGCCGTTCGCGATCGTCTGCGGCGCGGTGAACCGATCGTGGGCCTGGTTCCTCCCGCGGTCGAACGGCACATTTATCAGCATGGACTTTACGGCGTGACCGTCCGCGGGCCTGCGGACCTGACAACGGCAGATCAGTTGCATGGCAAAGACTGAGAAACGGCGCACCACGACAGCGAGGAAACGGGTCACCGGCGACATTGCGAAAGCAGTCCGCGCCGCGCTCGACAAGAAGGCACAGGACGTCCTCGTCCTCGATCTGCGGCACACGCCCGCGTTCACCGATTTCTTCCTCCTCTGTTCGGGCCAGAACGCGCGGCAGGTGCACGCGATTGCCGATGCAGTAGAAGAGGCCCTGAAGGCCGCGAAAGTGCGCCCGGCCCACATCGAAGGCTACGACCGGGCCGAATGGGTGCTGATGGACTACTTCACCTTCATCGTGCACATCTTCACGCCGCAGACGCGCGCCTTCTATTCACTCGAACGCCTGTGGGGGGACGCCGAGCGCATCGAGGTATCGGACGACCCGAAGGCGGACGCGGGAGGCGCGGCCCGGCCGTGACCCGCGCGGGGCTCGTCGCGCGCAGCCCCGGGATGCGGGAAGTCCTCGAGCAGGTCCGCCGCATCGCGCAGGCGGACGCCACCGTCCTCATTACCGGCGAAACCGGCGTTGGCAAGGACGCCGTCGCCATGGCGATTCACGCGGCGGGCCCGCGGCGCCCGCAACCCTTCGTCAAGATCGATTGCCCGAGTCTGCCCCAGAATCTCGTCGAGGCGGAGCTGTTCGGACACGAGCGCGGCGCGTTCACCGACGCGACGATCGCGCGGGCGGGGCGCTTCGAAGTCGCGGGACGCGGAACCGTGTATCTCGACGGCGTGATGGAGCTGCCCCTCGACAGCCAGGCCAAGCTGCTGCGCCTCGTCGAAGAGAAGCGCGCCGAGCGCCTTGGCGCGACCACCTCGTACGCGCTGCAGGCGCGCGTGATCGCGTCGGCCGGCGCGGGCCTCGAAGCGCGCGTCCGCAGCGGCGAGTTCCGCGAGGACCTGTATCACCGGCTCCGCGTACTGCCGCTGCACATTCCTCCGCTCCGCGACCGGCGCGGCGACATCGCGCCGCTGGCGCGCGTCTTCCTGCGCGAAGCCGCGGCGCGGCACGAGCGGTCGGCTGTGCGACTGCTGCCGGACGCGGACTCCGCGCTCGAGCGTCATCCCTGGCCCGGCAACGTGCGCGAGCTGCGACACGTGATCGAGCGATCGGTCCTGACCCTCGATCCCGATCGCAACACGCTCGCTGCGACGGATCTGCCGCTCGATCTGTTCGACGATCCGGCGCAGCTCTTCGAGGCGGACGCCTCGCGCCGCCCGACGCTGGCCGAACTCGAGCAGCGCTACATCGAACTGGTGCTGCGGCAGGTCAAGGACAACCAGGGCGAAGCCGCCCGAATACTCGGCATCAGCCGGAAGGCGTTGTGGGAGAAGCGGCGGCGCTACGGTCTGCGCTGAGATCCCTGGCCGACGGCGCGCTGGCGATTCTCCTCGCGCCGCAGTGCGCGGCGTGTCATGAGCCGCTCGAGATGCCGTCGCGGGGGATCGTCTGCGCGCGGTGCTGGGAGGGGATCGTGCCCATCACGCCGCCGTGCTGCCGCACCTGCGGCGACGTGCTGCCGTCGTGGCGCGTGCTCAGCATCGCGGAGGCGACGTGCGCGCGCTGCCGTCGACGCCCACCGCTTGTGACGCTCGCGCGCGCCGTCGGCCAGTACGAAGGATCGCTGCGTGCGATCGTTCACGCCTTCAAATATGGTCCGCGCCCGACGCTTGCGCGTCCGCTCGCCGCTCGGCTTCGCGCAGCCGCGGCGGACGTACTCGAGAGCGTCGACGTCGCGGTTCCAGTTCCGCTGCATCGTTCGCGTCAGCGGCAACGCGGCTTCAATCAAGCTGCTGAACTGGCGCGGCACATGAACATGCCCGTGGTGCACGCGTTACGCCGCGCGCGGCGCACCGCCTCGCAGGCGGACCTTCCGGCGGCACGGCGTCACGCCAACGTACGCGGCGCGTTCGTGACCGTCGCAGAGAGCGACGTCAAGGATCTGACGGTCGTGCTCGTCGACGATGTGAGTACGACTGGCGCGACGCTGAACGCGTGCGCCGAGGTGCTGTTGAGAGCGGGGGCTCGGGAGGTGCGCGCAGTTACCGTGGCGCGCGCCGTGATTCATACGCGCTGAGCACGTCCACCGCAACGACGTCCTTCAGACGGGCGCCGTCGAGCCGCACCCATCCCGGGTGCTGCGCCTGCCGTTGGTAGCTGTCGCGCACGCGCGCGAGCAGCGCGAGATCGCGCTCGTACTTGTCGCGATTGGCGGCCTTGCGCGCGGCGGCGGTCTCCGGCGCGATGTCCAGCAGGATTGTCAGGTCGGGCCGCGGCAGGTACCGCTGCACGTCGGCGAGCCATTCGGGATCGAGGCCGTGCGCCTCGCCATATGCGACGCTCGACGCGATATAGCGATCGCAGACGATCGTCGTGCCTTCCGATAGCCACCGCTCGATGCGCGGCTTGTGCTCATAGCGGTTCGCGACGTAGAGCAGTTGCATCACGTCCGCTCCGTAGTCGCGCGTGCCGTGCAGGCCGCCGTGGATTTCGGCGCCGATGCGGGTGTCGTAGACGGGAAACGACAGCAGCTGGCAACGGCCGCCGCGCGCTTCGATCGCCGCCTGCAGCCGTTCCGCCTGCGTCTGCTTGCCCGATTGATCGAGACCTTCGAATGCGATCAGCAGGCCGCGCGTCTCACCACTCATGCTTCCAGCGCCAGCACGTCGTCCAGGGTCTGGCGGCGACGGATGACCGCCGCGCGACCATCTTCGACCATTACTTCTGCGGGCATCAAGCGGCGGTTGTAGTTGGACGCCATCACCGATCCGTACGCGCCGGCATCGAGCACTGCATACAGCTCGTCGACGGCGGGCCGCGGCAGCGTTCGATCCTTGCCGAGCGTGTCGCTGCTCTCGCAGAGCGGCCCGACGATGTCGCAGCTGGTGTCGGGCGCGCCCGTCCGGACCACCGGCTCGATGCGATGGAAGGCGTTGTACAGCATCGGCCGGATCAATTCCGTCATCCCGGCGTCCATGATCACGAAGAGTTTGTCCGCAGACTGCGGCTTGACGTCCACGACGCGGGTCAGCAGCACGCCTGCAGGTGCGACAATTTGCCGGCCCGGCTCGAGGATGATCGACAGGCCCGACTCGCGCACCGCCGGAAGGATCGCATTTGCGTAATCCGCCGCCTCCGGCACCCGCCTGCCGTCGTAGGACACGCCAAGTCCGCCGCCGACATCGAGGTGCTCGATGTGGGTGCCGCGATCGGCGAGCTCGTGCGCAAGCTGCACGAGCGCCGTGGCCGCGCGCTTGAGCGGCTCGAGGTCGGTGATTTGCGATCCGACGTGGCTGTGCAGCCCGACGACTTCCACGCCGGACATGCCGCGCGCGCGCGCGCAGAGCTGCGTCACGTCGGACAGCGCAATGCCGAACTTGTTCGTCTTGAGTCCGGTGGAGATGTGCGGGTGACTCTTCGCGTCGATGTCGGGGTTGATGCGGAGGGCAATCTTCACGCGCGTCTTCCGCGCGCGCCAGCGCGTCGATGCGCTCGATCTCTCCCGCCGACTCCGCGTTGATCGTCCGGACCCCGAGGCCGATCGCCCGGTCCAGCTCCGTAGAGGTCTTGCCCACCCCGGTGAACACGATCTGCGACGGAAAGAATCCGGCGCGCAGCGCGACCTCGATCTCGCCGCCGGAGTTGGCGTCCGCGCTGCTGCCGAGGCCGTGCAGCAGCCGCGCGATCGCCAGCGTCGAGTTCGCCTTCAGCGCGTAATGGATGGCGTGTGGGTAATCGGCGAAGGCCTTATCGATGGCGCGGTAGCGGGCCGCGATCGTGGCAGCGCTGTAAACATACAGCGGCGTGCCGTGGGCATTCGCGAGGTCGGCGAGCGGCACGCCGTCGCAGACGAGCGCGGAGCCCTGGCGGAAGAAACCAGTCACTGATTCAATTCACAAGTAAAGCATGTAAGATATCAGATAAACACGCATGTCTGCCGATTCCACGGCGGCGCAGCCCGCGACTCCCGACAGCCTCATCGAGCAATGCCTCAGCGGCGATCAGGCCGCGTGGGACGCCATTGTCAAGCAGAACTGGCGGAAGGTGTTCAACGTCGCGTACAAGTTCGTCGGCAAGCACGACGAAGCGGAAGATCTCACCCAGGACATCTTCCTGAAGATCTTCAAGGCGCTGAGGACGTTCGATCGTCGCGCCAATTTCCAGACGTGGATCATCAGCATCAGCCGCAACCTGTGCATCGACCACTACCGCAGCGTCCGGAAGGAGCGACAGACGATCGCGCGCGACGTCGACGCCGGTGACCTGCAGCCTGCGTCCGCCGAACGCAGCCCGCACGCGCTGGCCGAGCACCAGGACCTGCGCGCGATGCTGCGGCAGGCGCTCGAGACGCTACCAGCGACGCTGCGCACGGCGGTGGTCCTGCGCGACCTGCAGGAGCTCTCGTACCAGGAAATCGCCGATCGGCTCAACCTACCCGAGGGCACCGTCAAGTCCCGGATCAATCGCGGCCGCATCGAGCTGGCCCATCAACTCAAGCGGCTGCAGGACAAACAGCCGGTCCAGCCGCGGCGGCGCGGCGGCGCCCGGCGCAGCGGAGTCTCCGAATGAACATCACTACCGAACACGCCAACGGCATCGCAGTCGTGCGGGTCGGCGAATCGCGATTGATGTACCCGCTGCTGTCGGAGTTTTCCGCGGCGGTGCAGAAGCTGATAGCCGCGGGCGAGCGGCGGGTCGTCGTCGATCTGTCCTCGGTCGGCTATGTCGACAGCGCGACCATCGGCTGCCTCATGGATCTCTACCGCCAGGCGAGCGCCGCCGGCGGTGCGCTCAAGCTCGCCGGCGTGCAGAAGCGCGTCGAGACGATGCTGACGATGACCGGCGCGCAGAACTTCATCGAAGTGCACCCCGACGAGCCGAGCGCCGTCAAAAGCTTCGGAGCCTGAGATGCGCATGATCAAGCTGACGACCGGTGCGGATCTTGTGCTCGACGGCGACCTCCTCGCCGTCCTCGAAGCGCTCTACAAGGAAGTCTCGGCGAAGCACGAGTTGCAATCGAGCTTCGAGGATATGGCCCGCGAGATTCAGCACGTCATCGAACAGATGACCGACGACGAACGTCGCACCTACCTCTCCGAGAGCCTGTTCCTGAACACCGTGTCGTACGAGAACGAGCGGCTCGGTGCCTACATGAAGAAGCTGACACAGAAATAGGTGTCGCTGAACTATCTCGCAACCCGCTTTACGTGTTCATGGCCGTGGAGCACGATGGTGCTCCTCTGCGATGGACGGCTGGTCTGCGGCTGCGCCGATCCGTACGGCAAGCGTGTCCTCGGCGACGCACGGACGGGCGTGTCCGCGGTCTGGACGGGCGAGACGGCGTCGGCGCTGCGGCGCGACATCAACCACGGCGGCTCGAAGTTCTGCGGCGACTGTCCGCTGAAGCTCCCGCTCAAAGGGGACGACAAGGTGTCCCCGCCGCAGCGCGATCCCAACGTCGCGCCGCTTCCTTCGCGGCTGTATATCGAGTGCACGGCGGCCTGCAACATCTCGTGCAATCAGGCGTGCTGCGCCCCGGAGACCGGCATCACACGGACGCGCAAGGCCGGGATGCTCGATTTCGAGCTGTTCACGCGCGTGGTCGACGAGGCCGCACCGTCGCTCGCGCGGATCGATTTCTTCAACTACGGCGAGGCGTTCCTCCACAAGCGCGCCGTCGAGATGTGCGAGTACATCAAGGCGCGCTACCCGCACGTGTATCTCTACACGAGCACCAACGGCCTCGCGTTCACCGAGGAGCAGGCCCGCCGTCTGGCGCGCTCCGGAATCGACGAAGTGACGTTCTCGATCGACGGGGCGTCGCCGGAGCGCTACGTCCAGTACCGCCAGCGTGGCGACTTCGCCAAGGCGATCCGCAATCTGTCGGCCCTCGTCGACGAGAAGCACGCGCAGGGACTCGACGTCCCGTTCGTCAACTGGCGCTACATCCTGTTCACGCACAACGACAGCGACGAAGAGATGCAGCGCGCGCGGACGATGGCAGCGGCGATCGGCGTCGATCGCCTCTGCTGGGAGATCACCGACCATCCCGAGAACATGTTCTCGCGCCGGTTCCTGCCCGGAACGGCCGACCACGACGCGATCCGCCACGAGATCTGGGACGCCAACAATCTCGGAAACGCGATCCCCGGCGCCATGCCGCGGGCGCGCATCGAGGTCGAACGTTCGTGGCTCGACGGCCTGATCAAACGTCCGTTGCGCGCGAAGCGCGGCGACGCGCTCGAGATCGCTACACGCGTCACGAACCTGTCCACGCGTCCATTCCCCGCGCAGGCAACCTACGGACGGCGTCTGGTGCGCCTCGGCGCGCAGCTGTGCGCGGCCGACGGGACGCTCGTCAACCGCGACTACGAACGCGCGTGGCTGCCCTCTGCGCTCGAGCCGGGCGCAACCGCACGCGTCCCGCTGACGATCACCGCGCCATCACAGCCCGGTCAGTACCAATTGAAGTTCGATCTGGTGAGTGAAGGAATCGACTGGTTCGAGGCGTGCGGCTCGCCGACGACCAGCGAGCCGCTCATCGTAAGGTAACGGGAGCTCGCTAGTTCGCGAGCCGTGCCGCGGTCTTGACCGCCGCCGGCGTGCGCACGGGGATGCCCGCCGCAGGCGCTTCGAGCGGCGTCTCGACGATCCGCCACGCGTCGGCTTCCTCGAGGATCCGCGACGCGAACGCCGTATGCAGGGCGTGCCCGGCGCGATGGGCGACGAGGTGGCCGATCACCGGGTAGCCCACCAGCGACAGATCGCCGATCGCATCCAGGATTTTGTGGCGCACGAACTCGTCCTCGAAGCGCAGCGCATTGTTCAGCACGCCGGTCTCGCCGAGCACGATCGCATTGTCGAGCGACCCGCCCAAGGCCAGGCCGCGCTGGCGCAGCATTTCCACTTCCTTCAGGAACCCGAACGTCCGCGCCGGCGCGATCTCCTCGACGAACGTGTCCTCGTCGATCTTCATCGTGCGTGACTGGTGCCGGATGAGCGGGTGATCGAAGTTGATGCTGTAGGTGACCTTGAAGTGGTCCGACGGATACAGCGCGATCCGCTTGTCTCCCTGGCTCAGCGCGATCGGACGGAGCACCTTCAGAAACTTCTTCGGAGCCGGCAGCCGCTTCACGCCCGCCTCGTTGAGCACGAGATAGACGAACGGCGCGGCGCTGCCGTCCATGATCGGCACTTCCGGCGTGTTCAACTCGACGATGCAGTTATCGATGCCCAGCGCGGTCAACGCCGCGAGCAGGTGCTCGACCGTCTCGACGGAGACGGCTTCGCGGGTCAGCCCCGTCGCGAGACGGATGCCCCCGAGATGCGTGACGGTAGCCGGAATCTCGAGGCCGCCGAGGTCCGCGCGCTGAAAACGGATTCCGTAGTCGGCGGGCGCGGGCTTGAGTGAAAGGGTGACCTTGTTTCCGGAATGAAGACCGATTCCGGTGCAGGACACATGTCGTCGTAGGGTGCGCTGCGCGTTCATGACCTCTTTAAAGGCGCTGGGTAAGCCGATACCAGCTCAGCAAAGCCGCTGCCACGTCCGCTGACGCCAGAGTTCCGGTTGTAAATGACTGAAATGCGGTGACTTGAGGACTGGAGGTGACGCCGACTCGAGCGATAGCGGCTTCCGGTTGTGGCGGGCCAGCCACATGGCCGTCGGTCGAGAATGTGGTAAATCTACCACGGTCACGGATCACGAAATGGTCCTTTCCTCGCGTCCCCGGTCAGGCCGCCTTGTGCGGCGAGCCCAGAATCTCCGCCAGAAATCGCCCCGTGAAAGATTCTCGGCTCCGCGCGACGGCTTCAGGAGTCCCCTGTGCGATCACCCGTCCGCCGCCGGCGCCCCCCTCCGGCCCGAGGTCGATGACGTAATCGGCGGATTTGATGACGTCCAGGTTGTGCTCGATGATGACGACGGTGTTTCCCTGGTCGACGAGCTTGTTGAGAACGTCGAGCAGCTTGTGCGTGTCGGCGAAGTGCAACCCCGTCGTCGGCTCGTCGAGGATGTAGAGGGTCCGGCCAGTGCCGCGCCGGGAAAGCTCCTTGGCGAGCTTGACCCGCTGCGCCTCTCCCCCGCTCAATGTCGTCGCCGACTGCCCCAGCTCGATGTAGCCGAGACCGACGTCCTGCAGCGTGCGCAGCTTGTTGGCGATTGGAGGGAAGTTCTCGAGCAGCGGGAGTGCCTGGTCGACGGTCAGATCGAGGACGTCGGCGATCGACTTGCCGCGATACTTGATCTCCAGCGTCTCGCGGTTGTAGCGGCGCCCCTTGCACTGCTCACACGTCACATAGACGTTGGGCAGGAAGTGCATCTCGATCGCGATGACGCCGTCTCCCTGGCAGCTCTCGCAGCGGCCGCCCTTCACGTTGAACGAGAACCGGCCAGGACGGAAGCCGCGCGCCCGCGACTCCGGGAGCATCGCGAACAGCTCGCGAATGAACGTGAACAGCCCGGTGTAGGTTGCGGGATTCGACCGCGGCGTCCGTCCGATCGGCGACTGATCGATCTGGATCACCTTGTCGATCAGATCGATGCCTTCGATGGCCGCGTGCGCGCCCGGCTCGTCGGCCGCGCGATAGAGCTCGCGCGCGAGCGCACGATAGAGGATCTCGTTGACGAGCGTCGACTTCCCTGAACCGCTGACGCCCGTGACCGTGATCAGCACACCGAGTGGGATCTCGACGTCGATCTCCTTCAGGTTGTTCTCGCGCGCCCCCTTGATCACGATCGAGCCGCGGTTGGTCTGACGGCGCTGCTTCGGCGTCTCGATCGACTGGTCGCCGCGGAGATACGCGCCCGTCGCCGAGCCGTTGGCGTCGGCGAGCAGCGCCGCCGGCGTGCCCTGAAAGATGACGTGGCCGCCGTGCTCCCCCGCGCCCGGTCCCAGGTCGATGACGTAGTCGGCGGTGCGAATCGTCTCTTCGTCATGCTCGACGACAACGACCGTGTTACCGAGATCGCGCAGGCGGGCGAGCGTCGAGAGCAGGGCGCGATTGTCGCGCTGGTGCAATCCAATCGACGGCTCGTCGAGGACGTAGAGGACGCCGGTCAGGTTCGACCCGATCTGCGTGGCGAGGCGGATGCGCTGCCCTTCACCGCCGGACAACGTCGCGGCGCTTCGCGCGAGCGTCAAGTACCCGACGCCGACGTCGTTCAGGAAGCGAAGACGGTCGCGGATCTCGCGAAGGATGCGGCTGGCGATCAGCGATTCGCGCTCGGTGAGCTCGATCGATTCGAAGACGCCAAGTGCTTCCGAGATCGGCAGGTCGACGTATTCGGTGATCGTCCGTCCCTTGACGCGCACCGCGCGGCTTTGAGGCTTCAGCCTCGCTCCGGTGCAGGCGGGACAGGGGCGCAGCGCACGATACGGCTCGAGCGCTTCCTGCTCGGCCCAGCTGCCTTCCTCGTAGCGCCGGCGCAGGTTCGGCACCAGTCCTTCGAATCCAGCACCGAAGGGATCCTTCCCGTCCTTTCGCGCCGCGCCGGTACCGTAGAAGATGACGTCGCGCGCTTTCTTCGCCAACCGCCGGAACGGAAGCGCGAGGTCGATTCCGAAGTGCTTGCTCAGCGACGCCAGCGCTTCCTTCACCAGCTTCTTGTCGCCGCGCGTCCACGGCGCAATCGCGCCCTCCTGGAGCGATAGCGATTCGTCGGGAACCAGCCTGGCCGGATCGAAGTCGTACACCGCGCCAAGACCCTGGCAGTCCGGACACGCCCCGTGCGGTGAGTTGAACGAAAAGGCGCGCGGCGTCATCTCGGGCATGCTGACGCCGCAGTAAGTGCACGCGAGCCGGCGCGAGAACAGACGGTCGCCGCCGTCGAGCGTGTTGACCACCACTACATCGTCGGCAAGGTTGAGCGCGACTTCGACCGACTCGGTGAGCCGCCGCTCGATGCCCGGCTTGAGGACCACGCGATCGACTACGACGTCGATGGTGTGGTTACGGCGGCGATCGAGCTTGATGTCCTCCTCGAGCGACCGCAGCTGGCCGTCGACGCGCACTTTCGTGAACCCGCGCGCACGGAGCGCGGCCAACTCCTTCTTGAACTCGCCCTTCCGGCCGCGGACGACCGGCGCGAGCACGTTGACGCGCTCGTCGTTGGGCGACAGCATCACCATATCGATGATGCGCTCGAGCGATTGCGAGGCGATCTCACGTCCGCACAGGTGGCAGTGCGGCACGCCGACGTTTGCGAAGAGCAGGCGGAGGTAGTCGTAGATTTCGGTGACGGTGCCGACGGTGGATCGCGGATTCGATCCGGTGGTCTTCTGCTCGATCGCGATCGCCGGAGACAGGCCGTCGATCAGATCGACGTCCGGCTTCTCCATCTGCTCGAGGAACTGCCGCGCGTAGGAGGATAGCGATTCGACATACCGACGCTGGCCTTCGGCGTAAATCGTGTCGAAGGCAAGCGACGACTTACCCGACCCCGACAAACCGGTAATGACGACCAGCTGATCGCGAGGAAGATCGACGTCGATGTTCTTGAGGTTGTGGACGCGCGCGCCGCGCACTGCAACCCAGTCGTGTGCCATGCCCTGTTAGCGCCGGATTTTGGAGAAAACCAAAACCCACATTGTACCAGCCGAGCGCCGGCTGCGCCAGAACTGAACACAGTTGAGGTCTATCCACGCGCGTCAGCGGGCGCGGCCACGGTCCGCAAACGGCTGTGCCGATAGCCATATGCGAAATAAAGAATGAGGCCGAGAGCTAGCCAGTAGCCGAACCGTTCCCACGCTTGATACGGCAGCCCTTTCATGATGAAGAGGCAGCCGGCTGAGGACAGCAGCGATACTGCCCAAACGAACGGCACGCGGAACGGTCGCGGCCGGTCGGGTTCCGTGTAACGCAGCACGAGCACGCCAATGCTCACGAGCATGAACGCGAACAGCGTCCCGATGTTCGTGAGGTCGTAGGTCTCGGCGGCATCACCGACGAGCGACCACGTCGCCACGAACACGCCGGTGAAGAGCGTGGTCGTGAACGGAATCTTGGTCCGCGGATGGACGCGCGCAGCCCACTGCGGCAGCAGCCCGTCGCGCGCCATTGCGAAGAAGATGCGCGGCTGACCATACTGAAAGACGAGCAGCACCGCGGACATCGACACCGCCGCGCCGAGTGCGACGATCCAGCCCACGCGCTCGAACCCGGCCAGCTGCAGCGCCCGCGCCAGCGGATCGGCCACCGCGAGTTCCGTGTACGGAACCATGCCGGTCAGCACGAAGCCGACGACGACGTAAATCAGCGTGCAGATAGCGAGACCGCCGAGGATACCGATCGGCAGATTGCGCTGGGGGTCCCGAGTCTCTTCCGCCGCCGTCGAGATCGCGTCGAACCCGATGTACGCGAAAAAGACGATTGCTGCGCCCTGGTGAATGCCCGTGAAGCCGTTCGGCGCGAACGGGTGGTAGTTCGCCGAGTTCAGGTGCGTCGCACCGACGGCGATGAACAGGCCGAGCGCCAGCAGCTTGATGACGACCATGATGTTGTTCGCGGTGACGCTCTCCTTCGCCCCTTGCAGCAGCAGCACGGTGATGACCATCACGATCGCGAACGCCGGCAGGTGCACGAGGACGGGGACGCCCGCGATATGCGGCGCCGTATCGAGCAGGCCGTGAATCGCCGGATCCGCGCTCAACAGCGCCGTCCGATATCCGGTCGTCAGCCACGGCGGGATGGCGATGTTGAACCCTTTCAAGAGCGTGTTGAAGTAGTCACCCCAGGAGATCGCGACGGCGACGTTCCCGACGGCGTACTCGAGGATCAGGTCCCACCCGATAATCCACGCGACGAGTTCCCCCAGCGTCGCGTACGAGTAGGCATAGGCGCTTCCGGCCTGCGGAATCATCGAGGCGAGCTCGGCGTAGCACAGCCCCGCCAGCGCGCAGGCGAGTCCGAGTAGCACGAAGGAGAAGACCAGCGCGGGGCCGGCGCCGTAACGGATGATCTCGCCGTTGGGACCCACCTGCCCGGCCGCGGCCGTACCAATCGCGCCGAAGATGCCGGCCCCGATCACCGCGCCAATCGCGAGCATGACCAGGTCGCCGGCGCCCATCACGCGCTTGAGCGAGGAGTCTCCTTCGACGAGCAGGTCCGAGATGGGCTTGCGTCGAAACAATTGCGGCATGTGTGTTGGCGAATTGTATCGTGCGAAGGGTTCCTACGCGGGTGGTAGAAGGCCGCGGATGCCAACGGCGAGGCGATACACCGAGTCATTGGTAGCGACGGCGAGGCCGCCGTGCGGATCGAAAGCGAGCCCGATCAGCGCACCTCCCGCGAGCACCAGTTCCGGTGATTGCGGCGCATCGAGGCGGACGCGGTAAATTCCACTCGCACCCGCGAGCGCTTCGACGACATACAGGTGGCCAGAGGAGTCGAAGGCGATCCCCTGAGGACGGCCGAACCCCGTGCACCACGCGGCGATCGCGCCGTCTGGCGAAACCCGGTAGATCGCATCGGTGCTGCCGAGCGTCGGCCCGGCAACATAGAGATGATCGTCGGGCCCGAACGCCAGATGAAATGCGGCAACGCTTGGCGGCAGCGTCGCAAACGCGCGCGCGCGTCCTGCGTCTTCGACGCGGAGAATCGAGCCCGAGCGATCGCCGACGTAAAGAAGGCCATCCGGCCCGAACGCCAGGCCGCATGCGACGCCGAGGTCGCTTGCATAGAGCGACGCGCGGCCATCGGGCTCGACGCGATAGACGCTGCCGTCGAAGCGGCTCGATACGTATAGCTGTCCCGTGCGGTTGAACGCCAGCGACGTCGGATTCGGCATATCGGCGACGAACGGCTCACGCGTGCCATCGGGGCGCACGACGATGATCGCGACCGGTGCCTGCTGGCCGCGCGACCCGCTGAACGTGACGTAGAGATTGCCGTGGCGATCGAAGGCCGGATTGTCGACCTGATGCAGGCCAGTCGCGAGCGGCGCGCCGACCTCGATATACACCGTTTCGCCCGGCAATTCGTCGAGGCGGATCGCGGTCGATCCGCCGTCGAGTTCCGGCGGCACGAGGATGGTCAGCCGCGTCGATGAGGCGAGCGCAAGACGCGCCGGTTCCGCCCCCACACGAACCTGCGGCAGCGCGGGATAAACGGGAAAGCCCGTGCCTTCGAGCGTAACGCGTCCTCCGGCGATCGCCCACAGCGGGCGAACGGAGGTCACTCGGCCCACGTGTCAGCTTTCGTCGTCGAGCTCGACGTTCCAGTAGAAGTAATCGCGCCACGACTCCGGCGCGTTGCGCAGGCCGATCGTGATCCGGATCGCTGGAGCCTTGTCGGGACGCTTGGGAACGCGAATGAGATGCATGTGGGCCTGCTCCGGCGTCCGGCCGCCTTTCCGCCGGTTGCAGGGAATGCAGCAGGTAACGATGTTCTCCCAGTCTTTGCGGCCGCCCTGGGCGACCGGCACCACATGATCGAAGGTTAACTCCGATGTAGGGAAGCCCTTCCCGCAATATTGGCAGGAGTGGTCGTCGCGCGCGTAGATGTTCGCGCGCGAAAACGGCACGTAGTCAATCTGCCGCTTGATCTTGATGTATCGCAGCAGGCGGATGACCGAGGGCAGCTTGAAGGTGAACTTGACCGAGTGAATCTCGCGGTCGTAATGCGAGATCACCTCGACCTTCCCCTGGCACCAGAGCGTAATGGCTTTCTGCCAGTGGACGACCTTCAGCGGCTCGTACGTGGCGTTGAGGAGGAGCGTCTGCTCCATAAGCCTGAGTCATTTTGCCTGACGCGCACCGCCACTGTCAAGGTAGCTGGCGCGTAACAAGCATGTTTCCAGCAGTTTAGATGGAACTGACCACGCAAGAGGACAAAGAGGTCCGGGTCGGACCCTTACCCTCGTGTGATCCCCTCCTCACCCGGAGGCTGGATGCCGCCGATAATGCGAGCACCATGCCGCGACCGTTGGCGAGCCTGACGCTGCTGGCTACGCTGTGGACTGGCGCCTGCGCGACCACCGGCGGCGTGCCCGCACCGTTCCCCCGACCCGGCGGCGGCGAACCTCCAGCCGCCAGGACGACCGCGGTGTCGCCTGGCCCGGCGACCGGGTACGCGGTGACCAGCACGGCGCTGTCGCTGCGAGGGACGCCCTACCGCAACGGCGGCTCGGATCCGTCCGGTTTTGATTGCAGTGGATTCGTCTATTACGTGTTCGCGCAGCACGGGGTGCCGCTGCCGCGCACGGTCCTGGAGCAGTCTCGAGTCGGACAGCCGGTTCCGCAGGACCACCTGGAACCGGGGGATGTGATCTTCTTCAGTACGGTGAGCGCGGGGCCGTCACACGTCGCGATTGCGATCGGCGGCGACGAGTTCGTCCACGCCCCGAGCAGCGTCGGTCACGTGCGCGTCGAGCGACTCAGTTCGCCGTACTGGAGTACGCGGTTTGTAATCGCCCGGCGGGTTCTGTAATCGATCGGTCCTCACGCCGCGCGGTGCGCGCCCTTGCGTGTGAGCCGCCGCGTGCTCGTATCCGTGAATTGCCGGACGTGAAGATCGTCTTCCGTATAGAGCGCCGGCTGCGTCAGCGGCTTCAACCGTTCCACCTTCACGTCCTCGTCCACCGGCAGAGCCACGCACGGTTCCATGTAGCGCTGAGGGAATGAGGGAAAGTTCCGGAAGGTTGTTGCGACGACGCCGCCGAAGTGATGCTGCAGCGCGGCGAAGTCCCACTCGAGGAAGTCGTAGACGCGTGGATCGGGACGCGACTGGAGATAGCTCCGGACGATCGACGCCACCTCTTCGTAGAACTGCGGACCGTGCTGCCGCGAGCGCGTCCCGTTCGCGTTCGCGAACTGGCGGATGCCGGTCGCCTCCGGATCGATGTGATAGAGCTCGTGCACGATCGTGTCGAGCTTTGCAATCCAACCGTCCCGCCGGTCGTAAAGCTCCGATTTCCACGATCGATCGAGCCGTTGTTCGCAGAAGCGCGGCAGCACGAACGAAATGAGGTACTTGATGCGCGTCGCGCCAATGCGCACTTCAGGCGTTTTCGTGACGAACCACTCCGATCGTCGCGTCAGTTCGCCGGTTGTGCGGTCGCGCCAGAAGTAATACCCGGGCTCGCTTTGGGGAAGGGTGAGACAGTGGCAGGTGGCAAATGCCCCTTCCGCGTCGGGACGGCCGAAGCGGCCGAAGACGAGGACCTCACGCAAGTCAATGAATGACAACGCTGGCGTACGCGACACCACGTCCTGCATCAGGAGCGCGATGCGCTCTGTGTAATTGATCATGCCGACACACGCCTGGTGGAGACGGACTCCGCCGGGGCGTCCTATCGAGCCGCTGTCGCTGTGAGGAGCAGGGACGCTGCGACTATACGGATTTGCGGCAACGGGTGTCAAGGTGAGCAGAACGCGAAAGTGCAGGTTTTTTCGCGCTATTCCGCTTATTGACCGGGTCGACGTCCTGAGGGACGACCGTTGTCCTTGTCGGGATCTACGGGGAGTCCAGGAACGGCTACAGGCGTCCCAGGCAATTCAGGTACGGGCGGGAAGGGTTCTTCGGCCGGTGCGACGGGAGCCGTTTCAGTGGCCGCGGCCGGCGGTGTGACGGCCCCCATGCGGCGCGCGATCATTTGCTGACGCCGGCGAAGACGCGCCGTCGGATGCCCTGGATCGAGCACCCGCGGATTGATAATCGCGGCCGCGAGCAGCGCGGATTCCTGCGGTGTGAGCTCCGCGGAAGATTTCCTGAAGTAGCGACGCGCCGCGGCTTCTGCGCCCCAGATTCCCTCGCCCCATTCGATCACGTTCAGATAGAGCTCGAGGATGCGCTGCTTGGAGAGCTCGGCCTCGAGCCGTCGCGTGATGAGCAGTTCCCGCAGCTTGCGGATCGGGTTTTTCGACGGCGACAGATACAGATTCTTCGCGAGCTGCTGCGTGATCGTGCTGGCGCCGCGCGCGAACTCACCGCGCTCCCAGTTCACTTCCATCGACTCGCGCAGCTGATCGAAGTCGATGCCTTCGTGCGTCCAGAACGCGCTATCTTCCGCGACCAGTACCGCACGTTTGAGATTGTGTGAAATGCGCGCGTATGGGACCCACCGTTGATCCTTCGTGTACGGAAGGCCGCGCCGCGCGGCTTCGCGCGCGCGCAGCTCCATGAACGCAGTCGTCTTCGGATTGGTCGTGCGCAGCGGACGAACGTCCGGCAGCGTCAGGTAGATGTACGCGGCGTACGCGAAGCCCGCGGCGGCAAGCGCCGCGAGGATTCGCGCCAGTTTTCGCATGCCGCCATTATCACCCCTCCACGACGATCTTGACGCGATCGCCGGGCCGCGGCGGCTGGTTCGGATCGTGATCGTTCATGATCGCGAGCGTCGCCGGTTTGATGGCGCCGTCGGTGGCGCGCTCGGCGATCGACATCCACGTGTCATTCGGCCGCACCGTGTAGAGATCGACGCGGTTCGGTCGGATGTTCTCCGCCTCCGCTGCCGTCAGCGGACGGAACGATCGGATGGTGCCTTCGAACTGCTGCTCGGCGCCGCGGAACGCCCTCGCCGGCGACAGGCCCGCCAGCACGAACACGCGGCCGTCGTGAACGATGTGCGCTGCAAGCGTCGCGACCGTCCCGAGGCCCTGCACGTTCCCTTGATAGGTGCCGACGTATGCATCGAGCCCGTTCACGCTGACGCGCTGGCCGGAGACTTGCTGCCACCCCGCATTCGCCATCGACGCCTGGGCCACCTGCTGCAGCGAACCCTGCGGCTGCGGAATGAGCTGCAGCAGCAGGAACTCGTCCGCGTCGGGTGCTTTCGCGACCACCTGCTC
>JBKPRU010000220.1:0-11729 GCA_046734675.1 Acidobacteriota bacterium | reverse complement strand
CCTCAATCCCGACGGCACCGTCCGCGATCTCAACGGATACGCCGTCGTCACGAGCACGCAGGACGGCAGCGAACGCCAGGTCCGCTTCGGCGTGCGCCTCGGCTGGTAGCGAACCCGCTCAGGACTCACGGCTCAGGGCTCACGGGTCAGGGCTCCGGGCCGTGAGCGTCGCCGCCTCACACCGCGGCGGGTCTGAAGACCCGCCCTACGTGACACGCGCGTAAACGCGTGACGCTTCTCCACGCAGGCCGGGTCTTTAGAGACCCGGCGCACGATCCAATCGCGAACGGCGCACGCGTCGCCGGGCGTGATAACGTCGCCGCTCGTGTCCGCGACGACCCGGCGCCGCCGGTGGCTCTTCGTTCTTGCCGCCATCGTGGCCCTCGTGCTCGTGCTCGTGCTCGGCACCGCGGCGGTGGCGCGTATCGGCCTCGTCGGGCTGCCGCGAGAGACCGGCTACTTCGCGCCGCTGTTCTCGCCGGATGGAAGGCGCGTGTTTGCGGTCAGCCGCGAGATCCGCGCGCTGGTCGTCGGGCTCGGTGCTGAATTTTTCACCGGCCCGGCATCCGTTCGCCTGTTCCGCGACCGATTCGCGCTCCTGCAGATCACGCTCGCCGACGGGCGGGTCAGCGTCGTCGAGACCTTCCCTCCGACTCCGTTGGAAGGCGATCGCTTCCGCGCCTATCACGGCGCGGTCTTTGGCGTGCCGCAGGTGCATCTGCGATGGGCCGACCAGACGCATCTCGAGTACGAGATCGCGGTGACGCGGCACGACGTCCCATCGTCGCGGACGTTCGTCGCCCGCAAGCGATGGAATCCGAAGACGCAGGTCTATGACACGTCGGCACCATGGCAAGAGAGCCCGACGATGATGGGCGGCGACGAGCCGCAGCAGCTCCACGGCGACGCCGAGGTGATTGCCGTGCCCGGCGACGAGCTGCTGCCGTGCGCGATTGCGCTGCTGCGCCGCGACGGGTCGGTCACCACGTTGGTCGACACACGCACGTGCCGCCGCAAGTACTCGTCCGATCTCTCCCCGGCGGTGCTCACGCCGATCAGCCGTCGCGCCGACATCGAACGCGCGGAACTGATCCGCACCACTTACGACCGGCTGATCGCGCAAGGCCTGCGCGCGGGACGCGGTGACGCCCAGGCGCGGCTCGACGCGGGGAAGGAGATGCAGCGCCTCGGTTTTTTCCGAAGACGCCGTCGCTCGTCGCCGAGCCCTGGACGTGCGAAACCCCTGCGCCGGTCTACACGATCTCGGACATGGAGTTCAGGGTCGGGCTCTTTCAGGACATCCAGGCGGCAATCGATGCGCCCGGCACCGAAGTCGACAAGTCGATGGGCGATTACATCGAGCATCGCGACTACACCACCAGCCGCCAGATCAATGTCTACATCAACGCCGGCCACTCGACGTTCTTCATCCGCGCGCGCGATGGCTGCTGGCGCCTGACCATCCACCGTCCGTAGGCGCGATTCGAGGCCGCCGCCTTTCTTTTGGTGATCCGGGAAACACGTTCCCTCACGCGTGCTCATCCGGCGCACGTCGAGGTCGGAACGTCGAAAAGGTAGCTCGTCAAAGGAATTTTCGATGCACTTCGTGAATCGTTTCATTCGCGACAGTGCTAGGCTCGTTTTTCGCGTCCGCGAAAGGCGGGACCGGCCGCGGCGCGCCGACACAAGGAGGAGATCGATGAGAGTGCATCGTGCGACGCTCAGCGTAGCTGCCGTGTGCGCGGCGGTCCTGATGTTCGTTCCGCTGCGCGCGCAGCAGGAACCGGCGGGAGCCGCGGCGCAGGGCGCCAACGGAAACGCGCGGTTCCACCGCAAGGCCGTGAACATCCCGAACAACTACATCGTCGTGCTCGACCAGGACGCCACGGGCACGGACGCCGACGCCGCCGCCACGGCCGCCGAGGCGGAGCAGGTGATCGCGGGCACCGCAACCGGACGCCTGAAGCATGTTTACGCGCATGCGCTGAGCGGCTTCGCGGCCGAGATGAGCGAGGAAGACGCGATTGCACTCAGCAACGATCCGCGCGTACGCTTCGTTGAAGAAGACGGGCCGATGGAGATCGTGACCACGCAGTCGAACGCGACGTGGGGGCTCGATCGCATCGACCAGGCGTCGCGCCCCTTGAACGGCACCTACACCTACACGACGACCGGCAGCGGCGTGAATGTCTACATCATCGATACCGGCATCCGCATCACGCACACGCAGTTCGGCGGGCGCGCGTCGGTGGCATTCGACGCGGTGCGCGACGGCCGCAATGGGATCGACTGCAACGGGCACGGCACACATGTGTCGGGAACCGTGGGCGGCTCCACGTACGGCGTGGCCAAGAGCGTACGGCTCTTCGCCGTGCGCGTGTTGAACTGCTCCGGTTCAGGGACGACCTCGGGCGTGATCGCGGGCGTGGACTGGGTGACGGCACATCGGATCCGGCCGGCGGTCGCGAACATGAGCCTCGGCGGCGGCGTCTCCACCTCCCTCGACAACGCGGTCACCAACTCGATCAACTCGGGCGTGACCTATGCGATTGCCGCCGGCAACTCGAACACGAACGCGAGCACCTCGTCGCCGGCACGCGTCGGCGCTGCGATGACCGTCGGCTCGAGCACGATCAATGACGCGCGGTCCTCGTTCTCGAACTTCGGCAGCGTCGTCGACATCTTCGCCCCGGGATCGAGCATCACGTCCGCATGGTCGACGAGCGATACCGCGACCAACACGATCAGCGGCACGTCGATGGCGACCCCGCACGTCGCAGGCGTTGCCGCGCGCTACCTGCAGACGCACGTGACCGCGTCCCCCGCGACCGTCCGTAACGCGATCGTCGCCGCCGCATCGCTCAACAAGCTATCCGGTATCCCCACCGGAACCGCCAACCGGCTGCTCTTCTGGTCCGGAGCCCAATAGCGAGTCCTGGTCCCCGTCCTTAGTCCCGGGTTCGCCGTCCTAAGAGGTGACAACGCCGGGACTAAGGACTGAGGACTGATTGATGATGAACTTTCCGTTGCTGGCGGCCGCGGCGGTGGCGCTCGGATTCGGATTCGCGCCGCAGGCGGTGGCTTTCAAGACGATCGAGCGCGGCGGGCAGAGCGGGATCGAAGAGCCGCGGCAGGTCGTGGTGCGCACGGCGTCGGAGTGGGAACAGCTCTGGAAGGCACACGCGCTCGATCGGCCGCTGCCGCCGATCGACTTCACGCGGTCGATGGTGATCGGCGTCTTCCTCGGCTATCGCCCGACCGGCGGCTACGCCGTCGAGATTACCGGCATCGAGCGGAAGGACAGCGAGGCGGTGGTCACGTATCGCGAACGGAAGCCGCAGAAGACGGACATCGTCACGCAGATGATCACGATGCCCTATCACCTCGTCTCGCTGGACAAGGTCGACGGCGAGGTGCGGTTCACTCGCGCGCCGTAGCTACCGCGCGCACGGCCGGCGAGAGCTCGATCACCGCCTGCACGATTCGATCTTCCGTCGACTCGTCCAACCGACCGGGCTGCCCGTAGTACTCCATCGACCGATCGACCTCGTAGCCCCCTTCCGAGATCATCCGCCGCGATGCGACGTAGAACGGCACGTCGTTCGAGTAGGCGTTGACCCACAGCCGCGCCGCATCGAGCTCGCGCTTCAGCCGCAGGCCGTAATCCGCCACAACTTCTCCGCCGAGGAACACCATCGTCAGCGCATCGCCGAACGTCCACGTCTGCACGGGGTATGGCGCGACCTGCGTGACGCCGGCAAACGCGAGCTCGATGCGCCGGAAGCGGCCGACGGGGGCAACTGTCAGCGGCTTCAGCGGTGTCTGCAGCAGGCGATCGACTTCATCGGCGACCTCGCGCGCGTTGCGCTCGACGTCGGGAAGGCCGCCGCCGCGAGGGTTCGGGTCCGCGTCCGCGCCAGTACCGATCGTCACCATCGCGATTGCGCCGGGATGGCGGCTCTGGATCAACTCCTTGGCGACGCCGGGCCAGTCGCCGTGCACGAAGTTGTGCTTGCCTTCGAGCGTCGTCGCGTGACACGCATAGCTGACGAGCACCGCGCGAAGGCGGCCGTCCGGCGCACGCACGGCGAGCATCGGCAGGTCGTGATCGACGACGCCGGAGAGATCCTTGCCGAAGCCGGTCCACTTGCCGTCTTTGAGAATGCGGCGATTCGCGGCGAACCCGGCGCGCCCCTGCGTCCAGCCGACCGATGCGGGCTGACGATCCGCAAGCGCCGCGACCGCCGCCTGCTCCAGCTTCCCGACAAGCGCGCGGGTGTAGTTCTGGATCACCATCTGCTGATCCGGCGGAGGCGGCGACGCGAAGAGGGACCGCAGGACGCCGGACAGGCTCGGGCCGGTGTGCGTGTGCGTGACGCTGACGGCCACGTGGGCCCGATCGACGCCGCGGCGTTCGAGCCGGGCCGCGACGTCATCGGCAATCTGCGCGGACACACCGATCAGATCGACGGCAATGAGCACCGCGACCCGTTGGCGATCGCCGATTGCAAGTGCTTTCGCCCACAAGCGGCCGCGGACCCCTTCGGAAGGCGCCGTGCGACTCGCATATCCGGTCAGCCTGATTGGTTCCTCGGGCGTGATGTCAACTTCACTGACGCCGCCGAGCAGCGCATCCGGCGCCGGCGCCGGCGCCGGCGGAGGCGGGCGACGGCTCGTCGTCGCACAGGCGACGAGAGCGCCGAGCGCGCACGCGACGAGGACCCGCACCACTAGCTGCCCCCGCGGAGGAACGCGATCAGGTCCGCCATCTGCTGCATGTCGATCTGCCCGTCGAGCCCTTCCGGCATCGCGGAGGTGTCGGCAATGTGCATTGCATCGATTCGGGCGCGCGCGACCACCGTCTCGCCGCCTCCGGGCAGCCGGAACGTCATCGATGCCGGCGTTTCGCTGCCGACGATGCCGGTCAGCGAGCCGCCGTCGGTGAGCTTCACGACCCAGAGCTCGTAGCCGTCGGCGATCGCATGGTTTGGATCGAGGATGTCGACCAGCAGGGACTGCGGCGTGTGGCTGCGGACCTCGCCGAGATCGGGACCGAACTTCGCGCCGGCGCCGCCGCGATACTGGTGACAGACCGCGCACGTGCGGCTGAAGACCTCGCGTCCGCGCTGCCCGTCGCCGGTGCGCGACAGCGCCACCTGGTAGCGCTCGACCGCGGTCTTCGGCGATCCCGCCGCGACGTTGAACAGCGAGCGCGCGCGGTTTCGCAGCGCCTCGTCGTCCAGCATCATCAGGCGAATGCGCATCGGACGATCGATCTCGCTGACGCGAATCCTGCCGGCCGACACGGCGTCGAGCAGCGTGCGCACGCGCGCCGGATCGCGGACGAGCGCGCGGACGGCTTCGTCGCGCACCGCGGGTGTCCATCGCTCCCATGCCGCGATGAAGTCGTCGGCGACGCGCGGGTCTGTGAGCGCTGCGAGCGCCCGCACCGCCGCCGTCTGCACCGGCGTCGGTTCGCCGGCGCCAAGCAGCTGTCGGAACACCGTCGCGTATGCGGCGCCGTCGTGGAGCGAGAGCACGGCGATCGCGTCCGCGCGGGCATCGGCATCGCCGCGCGGATCCGTCGCGATCCGTTCGGCTTCGCTGGCCAGCGACGGATCGATCGCGCCGCCGGCGCCAATGGCGTCGAGCACCTGCCGCGCCGCCTGGCGGATGCCTCTGGAGATTCCGCGGAGTGCCAGCGCAGCGACCTGACTGCGCTCGGAATCCAGCGCACCGCGATGCCGTGACTCGCCGCGCAATCCTTCCGCGAGGCCCTGCAGCGTCGCGGCGCGCCACCAGTCACTCGTCGCAGTGGAGGCGACAGTCACCTGCTGAACCAGTTTGCGCGCGCCAGCATCATCGTTCCCGCGCGCGACAAGCGCCGCGACGCGCGTGAACAGCGCGCGGCGGCCAGGCGTCTCGCGATCGGCAAGACGCGTCTTCGCCATGTCGAACAGCGCGACGCCATTCGCGTGCGGCGCTGAGAGCGCGGCCACCTGCATCCAAGGATCCTCGACGTGGTCGACGAGCAGCTGCGTGCGGAGCGTCTCCGCGCGCGCGTCGTTGACGTCGCCGAGCGTGAGGAGGAGCTGGTAGCGGACCTTTGGGTCGGACTCGCTGCCCATCTGCAGCAGGCGGTCGCGTACCGCCGCCTGGTCCAGGTGATGTTCCGCGATCCTGATCGCATTTTCACGGACGCCCGCGACGGTGTCGCCAAGCGCGCCGACGATCGTGTCGGTGCGAGCGGCGCCCATGCCTTCGAGCGTCCACAGTGCGTGCAGCCGTCCGAGCGGCGCATCTCCCTTCGTCGCGAGGGTCGTCAGGAGATCGAGTGCTTCGCGCGGTTTCCGATCGAGGAGCAGCCGCTGCGCGTGCCGCCGCCACCAGATGTTCGGATCCGCCAGCGTGCGCACGAGTTCCTCCGGCGGCGCGGCGCCCAGCTGAATGCGATCGAGCCAGGCCGGCGCCGCTGTCCCCGACGGGGTGACGCGATAGATGCGGCCCCGATCGCGTCCTTCGTACAAGTCCTTCGATTTCGCCGTCTCGTCGTCGAGCCATTCGGGATGCTCGATGATCTTGCGGTAGTAATCGATCACGTAGAGCGCGCCGTCAGGGCCGATGGAGAAGTTGACCGGCCGGAACCACGAATCCGTGGACGCCAGGAATTCGCGCGCGTCGAACATCCGGCTCGCGCGGAACGAGATCCCCTCGTCTTCGAGGGAGTCGACGCGCACCAGGTTGTGCACGCTGTCGGCGACGAACGTCGAGTGGCGATACGCGGGCGGAAATAGATCGGCCAGGTAATACGTGATACCGGACGCCGCCGTCATCACCCCGACATCCGTCAGCAGTTGGTACTCCGGACTCGCCGTCACCGGAAACAACTCGGCCGGCACGTGGTAGGACGGCAGATCCCTGACCACCGTCGTGACGATCTGGGACGGGTTCCGCGACACGTAGCGCGCCGCGATCATCTCCTGGTAAAGATGCCGGCTGTTGGTGTTGAGGAGCTGATGGCCCCACGCATCGAACGTCTGGCCGAACTGGCTGCGTGCGGCGAGCGCCTCGAGCTCGAACGTGTCCGGCCTGAAGCGCACGTTGCGGCCGTCGCCGTCGGGCGGCAGGTGCGGACCATCCGGCCGATCGGGAAACCGCACCTCGTGGCCGGGATCGCCGAACAGATCGTGATAGCGGACCGTGCGCACCGGACCCTCGTTGGCCACGTAAACCCAGTTGTCGAGGCCGTAGATCGGGGTGTTGGTCGTGTGCTGCGGGTTCGACAACGCGAACCCTGTCAGCACGACGCGTTTGACGTCGGCACGCCCGTCGCGATTGGTGTCTTCGAGATACAGGACGTCCGGCGAGTCGGTGACGAGCACGCCGTTCTTCCACCGCATGATCCCGGTCGGCAGCCGCAGTCCGTCAGCGAAGACGGTGCTCTTGTCGGGACGCCCATCGCCATTGGCGTCGGTCAGCAACATCACGCGGCCCGACCCGCTCAGATCGAGCGGATAGCCGTGCATCTCCACGACGTAGAGGCGCCCGGTCTCGTCGACCTCCATCGCCACGGGATCGGAGACGAGCGGTTCGGCGGCGAAGAGCTCGATCTGAAATCCGTCCGCCAGCTTGAACGTGCGCAGCGCTTCGTCGGGAGCGAACGGCGGCGCGTGCTGGGCACCGAGCACAGCGGCCGCGAGCAGGAAGAGACCCACCGATACCAGGCGCAGCACGCGCGTATCTTAGGCGATCGCAAATCGCCGGGTCTAAAGACCCGGCCTACACCTGTCACGACCTTGTCACGTAGGCCGGGTCTTTAGACCCGGCGACTGAAGCCGCAGCGCGGTTAGTATTTGCGTATGCACGGTGCGGCGTGGCTTCAGTCCTACTCGGGGGTGCGGGCGAAACTCGGACTCGGCGCGGAGGTCAGTCGCGACGACGAGGCCTTCGCGTTTCGTCACGCGTATTGTTACGCGCTCTCGCGGATGCAGGCCAACCCGTCGCCGGCCGCGCGGCTCGTGCTCGCGCGCGATCCCCGGCCCACGGGACGGGCGCTCGGCGCGGCGCAGGCGCGCGGGCTGGCCGCCGCCTGCGACGACCTCGGGGTCGAGCTCGAGTTGATCGATCTCGGCGTCGTGCCGACACCGGTGTGGCAGCACTCGGTGCGGCTCTTCGAAGCGCACGGCGGCGTGATGATCACGGCCAGCCACAATCCGCTCGACGAGAACGGCTGGAAATATGCGACCGGGGTCGACACGTTTGGCGTCGATCCCGCGCCGCCCGGCGCGCTGTTGTCGGCGGCGGAGATGGGCCATCTCATTCGCGCCGCGAACGCCTTCGCGCCGCACGCCTCCCGCGTGCCACTCGGCTCGCTGACCGACGAAGCGATGCGCGAACGCGCGATCGGCAACTACGTGCGATTCCTGTCCGAGAACTACTTCGCGCACGCCTCGGGCGTCCGCGTGGTCGTCGATCCGAACGGCGGCGCCGCGTCCGCCGTCGCCGGACGGGCCTTCCGCGCGCTGGGGGTCGAGCCCGTGTTGATCAACGACGTCGAAGGTCAGGTCGCGCACGAGATCGACGCCGAACACGCCCGCAGCGACGGCACCCACGTGCTCGACGACATCGCGCGCCGCGTCCGGCACGAGCAGGCGCTCTTCGGCCTCGTCTACGACTTCGACGCGGATCGCGGCAACCTGACGTACATCGACGCTGAGGGCCGAACCCACATCCCGTCGCCGCAGGCGTCCGCGGCGATGAACACCGCCATCGCGCTGGCCGTGCATCGCCGCTCCGGCGACGGCCGGCGCCCCGCCGTCGTCGCCTCAGATGCGACGTCGTGCCGCGTCAAGCAGGTTGCCGCGGCATTCGGCGCGGACGTGTTCGAGGTCGAGACCGGCGAAATCAACGTCGTCACGAAGATGCAGGACCTGGAACGCCAGGGCCACTGCGCGGTGATCGGCGTCGAGGGACCGAACGGCGGAACGATATTCGCCGGGACGACGTGCCGGGACGGCACGCTGGTGGGCGCCGGTGCGCTGCTGGCCGCCGCCGACGAGGAGCTGCGCGGGATCATCGCCAACGCGCTGGCGGGCGGACGCGACATGCGCGCGGCGCTCGCCGGGTTCATCGAGATGCTGCCACCGCAGCGATCGTTCATGGAGCGCCACGAGGCGCCGGCCGAGTGGAAGACGACCGTCGATACGTTCGATCGCGAGTTCCCGAAGCTGTTTGCATCCGAGCTCGCGGGCACGTGGGAGCGGTTCGATATCGTGTATTCCTACACGCGATACGTGGGACCGGAGCGTCCGTCGGCGGGGTGGTATGGATGGAAGGCGCGGGTCTTCCGCCCCGGCGCCGAAGGGTTCCTGTGGGTGCGCGGATCGAAGACGGAGGCAGGCGTCGCGCGCATCGTCGGCGATGCTCCCGATGAAGCGGCCGCGCGCGCGCTGCTGGCGATCGGCCGCCGCTTGCTGTCGGAAGGGCGGGCTGGCTCCTAGTGGACGGCGGGTCTAAGACCCGCCCTACGTGACAAAGAGGACAGGTGTAGGCCGGGTCTTTAGACCCGGCACATCGATTAATACGAGAACGTGCCGAAGAACGAGGACCGGCGGTTCGGATCGCTCCACTTCGTGCCGAGCACGCTGCCGCTGAACGCGTTCTCGTCGGTGGTGCCCATCGCGGGACCGTTGACCGCCGCAAGCGGATGGAACCACTGGCGGCCACCGCAGGTCGGGTCGTGGTGCATCTCCTTCTTCACGGTGAGCCTTAGCGGCGCGGCCGTGACGCGAATCGCGCCCGCCTCGTCCACGAACTGAATCTTCGTCGGCGTCACGTCGACGACCGCGTCGATCAAGCCGTTCGACAACTGCCTCGCCATCGCGACCAGCGCGGTACGCTGTTCGGGCGTGGCGCGCTCGTCGACGAACATCGCGGAACGCGTGTGCGCGGGCTCGCCGCCGATCTCGCGAATGCCGAGATTGGCGTCGCCGGTCACCGCGGCGACGACCGTCAGGCCGTTCAGCGCCACGCCGTCGATGCTGCCGCGATCGACTTTCCACGCGAGCAGCGCTTCGTGACCGCCCATCGCCGCTTCGCTGTTCATAATGCAACCGCCGGTGAAGACCTCGGCCGTGCGCGCTTCGACATACGCGCCGGTGACGGCGTTGTCCGAGCCGCCGCGCGCGCCGAGAGGCGCGGCGACCGCACCCGCCAGCAACACCGCCGTGATCGCTCGTCTCGTCGTCATCGTGCTCTCCTTCAAATCCTCGGTAAAAGTGCGCTAGGTCTGATGGCGCGTCTAAAGAGGCGCCCTACCGAACGCGCGTCCTACCTTACGGACGGTAGGGCGCACCTTCAGGTGCGCCGATGTGACGGCGCCAGCTACAGCCGGCAGCAATTCCGGCCGCCGCAGCAGACGTCGGGCCGGACGGGGTGGCCGTCCGGGCCAAAGCCGGCCTGAGTATCCACGCACCAGTAGGCCGATGCTTCGTACCGATCATAGAACGTCGATTCGTCGGGGTCCACCACGGCCGCGACATACATGCTTTTAGTGCGGAGGCGCATGCAGTGGTGCCCGACGGTGATCTTCGGGGATGTGAGTGCTTCCACGGTGCTCCTCCGCCTCAGACCGTCGCCACGCCGGCGGCGCGCAGGATTGCGCGCTTGACGGCGGTCTTGGCGACCTGAACCTTGTACGCGTTCTGGCTCAGCGGCCGTGCGCCCTTCAAGGCCGCCTCGGCGGCTGCAGCCGCGGTCTCCTCCGTAATTTTCTTCCCGACGAGCGCAGCCTCCGCCGCCTGCGCGCGCCACGGGATCGGCGCGACCGCCCCCATCACGACGCGCGCCGCGCTCACGGTCTCCCCGTTCATCGAGACGACCACCGTCGCGAAGGCGATCGGCCAGTCGTGCGACTCCTTGTAGCGCACTTCATAGTGGCCGGTCTTCGCCGCGCCCGGCGGCGGCAGAATCACGTGCGTCAGCAGCTCGTTGGGCGCGAGCACGTTTTCGGTCTGCACGTTTTTGGTCGGCGGCGTGAAGTAGTCGGCCGCCCGGACCAGCCGCTCCCCTTTCGGACCGGCAAGACGGAACGTCGCGTTGTAGGCGACAAACGGCACCGCGAGGCTCGACGGATGGACGATGAAGCTCGGGCCGCCGCCGAGGATTGCGTTGAACTGATTCTCGCCCGAGACCGAGTAGCAGACGCTCCCGCCCTTTTTCAGGCAGACGAACTCCTCGTTACGGAAATACCAGCAGCGCGGACGCTGGTTGATGTTGCCGCCCACCGTCCCTTGATTGCGGATCTGCGGCGTGCCGACTTCGCCGGCGGCCAGCGCGACGGCCGGATACTTCTTGGTGATCTCTGCGTGCTCGGCGAGATCGACCATCCGCATCGCGGCGCCGATTTTCAGGCCGCCGTCGGGCGTCGACGTGACGGTCGCGTCGAGCGCATTCTTCACGTTGACGAGGCGGTCCGGCTGCGAGATGTAGTCCTTCATCCGCGCGAGGAGATCCTGCCCGCCGGCGAGCGGCGCGACCTTGCCAGGTTCGGCGCCAAGCGCGCCGATCGCGTCTTGCTCGTTCGCCGGGTTGACGTACGCAAACGGTTTCACGATCGTCCTCCTCGCTACGAGCGCCGCGGCTGCTCGGCCAGCGTGTTCAGGATCTTCTGCGGCGTGAGCGGCAGACTTCGCACCGTCACACCAATGGCATTGCGCACCGCGTTGCCG
>JBKPRU010000219.1:0-24040 GCA_046734675.1 Acidobacteriota bacterium | reverse complement strand
CCGCGCGCCTTTGCTGCTTGCTTCACCGACGCTCGTCAACATTCCGGACGAGTTCCTTGCGCGCCTAAGGCCCTATACCGAGCGCGCGCCGGATTTCCTGCTCGAGAGCGGCTTCGTCGCCACGCGCGAAGCCACTATGGCGGGCGATTACGATCCTTTGCGCATCCATCAACACGTGCGTCGGCGTCATCGTGAGGTCGTAGTCGTCCTGGACCGATCGGCCGCCGAGGAGGATTGGCATCGTGTAGGCGTGGGCGGTGCGCCAGCCTTCAATCAGGCGCTCTTCTCCGGGCACGACGTTGACACACACCACTGATAGTCCACGATCTTTGTAGGTGACGTAGAGCTTCTGCATCTCGGGGAGCGCCACGTTGCAGAACGCGCAAGTGGGAAAGAAGAAGATGATCAGCGTCGCTTTGCCCTGGAGGCTCGTCAACGACGTGCGTCCGCCGTCGAGATTCTTGAAGGTGAATGGCTTGAACCGTTTCTCGGCGGCGACGGTGTGCACCACCGTCAACGCGAGCGCCAGCGCGAGGCACCATCGCCACGGCGGTGAGGCAACGGAGAGCAGGCGCCGGCGGTCGCTATCCATCAGACGGTCCTCCTACTGCTGCGCGCGGTTCGAGCCCTTGTCGTCCTGCTTCGGCGGCTCGGGCATGGGATGCGACGGCTGATTCGTACGGATCTTTTCTTTCGCGGGGATGCGGCCGAGGCGCGCCGAATACGTCGCAATTGCAACGTACTCGGGGAACGTCGAATCACCCGGAAGGCCGGTGTTCGGGTTGCGGAACCGGTTGAAGTAGTAGCCGACCGGCAGATTGAACGAAACAGTGTGGCGGCCATTCCCAACTGTCACGCCGGGTTCCCAGTACATCGTCACGCCGGGACGGCGAAATCCGTTCGACGGCCCGAACATGTCATAGCGCGGCACACCCTCCATGCGCCACGAAACCGACGCGGCGAGGTACTTGAAAAGACTGACGGTCGTGCCGGCACGGAACAAGAACTGGTCGGAGACGGTGTTCACGTTGGACGGTCGGTCGGCCGTAACGAGATTAGAGCGCGAAGGCCCTCCGGTGTCGCGCGGATTGGAGAGCCATGTGCCGGTTCCAAACACCAGGAATCGTCCGAGCAACTTGTAGCCCTGCAGGTCGAAGATCGCGCCCCACCCTCCGTCGCCCGGCTGCACGGAAATGTCGACAAAGCGCTCGAGATTGTTGTTGCCGTTGCCATCCGGGAAGACGTCTGTCGCCTCGTTCTTGCCGGTCGGGAACTTCACGCCGCCGCCGATCAGCAGGTTCCAGGTGTGCGGTGAGGCCCTGTCGAAGAGCGCGAACCGCGCCAGGGTCGTGATGTCGCCGAGGCCGTGCGCGTTTTCGTTCGCGCGCGCGGCCGGGCCGCCGCTGCGCGGCGAGGGAATGCCCCACGATGCTTCGATGAACGGCACCCCGACGAAGAATGACAGACGCGGTGAGAATTGATAACCGATGGTGGCGGTCAGCGAGTTCTGGCGATTCACCACGTAGGTGCCTTCGCGCTCGCGCTGAATCTGGCGGACGGTGCCGTTGTAGTGTTTGTCCGCCGTCGAATTGCGTCCTGTGAACGTGATCGTCCAGGTCCCGACTTCCTGATCGGTGGCACTGGTGCCGAACAGCGGTGACGTCTGCCGCAGCAGAATGCATCCTTGCGCAAACGACGCGGGAGCGCTCGCGGCCTGCGCAAACAGCACGATGACGACTGCCCCGAGAACATGTGCGCGCATCGGCTTACAACCTCCTTCTAGGTGTCGTCGTCGGACGAGGCACGTCGGTGATGTGAATCCCTGCGTCTGCTGTGCGTCGCGTCCGATTCACATCGAACTAGACACCACGGCGTGGAGGGTTTGCGGGCCTGGCGGCCGACTACACCGAGATAGGAGACGGGGGTAATTGAAAATAGTGTGCCGGCGCCGTAGGGTTTGCGGCCAGCCAGTGTGAGAGAGCCACTCCACAGACGGCGTCGCCCCAGCCAATCAGCGCCGCCTGCTCCGACGCATCGATGGCATGCAGTGCTGGAGCGGAGGCGGTGGCGATCGATGGAGACGCGCCAGCGGCGCGACCTGCGCCGCTGCTCGCGCCACTCATGTTCCAGTACACACCGGCGCGACGGCCGTCGCCATGCCTTCGATCGAGCGCGTTCAACAGTTCCCTTCGTTGCGAGGCACGCAGCTGACCGGAGATGACGTCCACCACCCGCGCAGCGTCGAGCGTGCAGTCCGAGGGAACCGGCGGACGAACCGCCCCGTTGTCGCCGTCGCTCACCAGCAGGATCCGGCAGTAGCCGGGAACCGCCCCGGTCGCGAGACTATCGGCGATACTCCCGTCGATGAGCGCGGTCCGCTCCGCGGATCGCATCGGCAGCAAAGTGGACAGCCACGGCGGTAAGGAGACCGACGCAGCGGCGGCCAGCGCGATACGAAGCCGTGCATGTGCCGGTGCGCCGTCGCCCGCGTCACGACAGCCCGACCGCGAGAACGCCACGAGCGATCCCGAATCCGCGGCGGACGCGCCAAATACGAAGGTCGGAGCCTCTCCGTCGGTGTCGTCCGGCAGGTCCGCGAGCCGGCGTCCTGCAAGCAGGTACTCATCGAGCGCGTCCGCGATGATCTCGCCGGGTGATGCGGGTGAAAACGCGGCGCCGAGGATCGACCATTCCTCGATCGTCTCGGACGCGAGGCCGCGTAGCGGATCGAGGACGAGCTCGGAGAAGTTCGTGGCGACGCCGTTGCGATCGAAGGCGAGCGTCGACCACGCGACGCCGAGCGCAGCGGCCGCAAGCGTTCCGCCCGATACGCTCGCGATGCAGTCGAGGTGCCGTAGCCATCCGAGCTGATTCAGGCGCGACAGACACCCGGCCTGGAACAGCATTGCCTGATAGCCACGACCCGAGAGACATAGCGCCGCGCCGGTGCGTTCGTCCTGGCTGGGACTCATCGCAACCTCCCTCACTGGATGCCGCGTGCTTCGTCGACGACCACCTCGCGATTCGCGGCGATGCCGCGGAATTCCTGCCGCGTGCCGCTCGGCCACTCGACGGTCAGGAGAGTGACGGTCGTTTCGGCTCCCAGTCCGAACGTCAGGGCCAGTTCGCTCTGCGAGCAGTAACTGGAGCCGCTGTGGACCGCCCTCCACTCTCCGCCGGTGCGCGTACGCACGCGCACGACCGCACCGATCCCATTGGCATTCGAGCGGTGGCCCTTCAACGTGACGCGCAGCCACTTGTGGGCGTTTCCGCCGTCGTTGCGGAACAAGCGTGCCGGGCCACCATTGGTCGTGACGACGACGTCGAGGTCGCCGTCGCGGTCAAGGTCACCATACGCGGCGCCGCGGGCCACGAGCGGCGTGTTCAGGGCCGGTCCGAGCCGGCTCGTCGCATCCTCGAACCGGCTGCCGCCGACATTCCTGAAGACCAGCGGCGCCTGTCGATAGGTCACCTTTGGCTGGATGCGTTCGATCTCTTCCTCGATGTGGCCGTTGGCGATGAACATGTCCAGCCAGCCGTCCAGGTCGTAGTCGAAAAAGAACACGCCGAAAGCGAGGCGGAGCAGGCTCGCGCGACCGATGGTGGAGCGCGGGGCCTCGTCGACGAAAACGGTGCCGTCGTTGTGATACAGACCGAGCATCTGGTTCGAGAAGTTGCCGACGAGCAGATGCGGACGGCCCGAACGGTCGTAGTCGGCGGCATCGACGCCCATCGCGCCGCGCGCGATCCCTTCCTCTCCGTAGGCCACGCCTGCGCTCATGCCCTCCTCGGTGAACGTGCCGTTGCGGTTATTCCGATACAACTTGTTCGGTTGGGTGTCGTTGGCGACAAACAGGTCGGGCCAACCATCGACGTTGTAGTCGAACACTGCGACGCCCAGTGATTTGCTGGTCGGGTCGCCCAGGCCCGCCGTCGCGGTGACGTCCTCGAATCGCGGGCCGGTGCCGGCGCCTCGATTGCGGAACAGCCGCGAGCTCGTACCGCTGTATGACTCGGGTGTGCAGTACGACTTCGTCGCGCCGTCGAGCGAGCACCACAAATCGGCGGACGAGCGCCACTGCACGTAATTGGCGACGAACAGATCGAGCCGGCCGTCCCGATCGAAGTCGAGCCACGCCGCGCTCGTGCCAAAATTCGCGTTCACGATCCCGGATTCCGAGGTCACGTCGCGAAAGCGCCCAGTCCCTTCGTTGTGGAACAGGCGATCGCCCTCGAGCGCCGTCACGAACAGGTCGTCGCGGCCGTCGTTGTCGTAATCCGCAACCGCGACGCCCATGCCATACAGCTCGACGTCGAGGCCGCTGCCGCGGGTCGCATCAGTGAACGTGCCGCGCCCGGTATTCCGATACAGCACCTGCGTCGTGCGGCGGCCGCGCGGTTTCCAGTCGCGGCCGTTGACGAAGAACACGTCCAGCCAGCCGTCGCCGTCGGCGTCGAAGATCGCCACCCCTGAACCGAGGGTTTCCGGCAGCCACTTCTGCCCGGCGCGTCCGTTGTTGTGCGTGAAGGCCAGACCGGCCGCCGCCGTCGCGTCGGTAAACCTGACGACGGATGCTGGTGGATCAGGAGCACGCGCGGCGACGAGTGCCCACCCGATCGCGAACGCGGTCAGTACACTTTTCATCGCCGGCCTCCCTCGAGCGCAACGCTCTCGTGGTCATGGATGGCCTGCCGTTCGTTATTGTCCTCGGGACTGATCCGGCGCCGGATCGCGGTCACCGCTTGCGACGCTTCGTCGGCTTTGAAGCGACGGAACAGCGTCTCTTCGCGAGCCGCCTGCTCGCGATCGCCGAGGGCGCGGTATGACAGCATCATCGTGTAATGCATCTGCACGTCCTCGGGGTCGATCAGGCAGATGCGGGCGAGCACGTCGAGCGCCGCCCGGAAGCGGCGCTGCAGAAACAGGACGCGCGCCAGCTGGTTGAGCACGACACGATCGCGCGGAAACTGTCGGGCGACGATCTGCAGCGAGGCGACGGCGCCGTCGTAGTCGCCGTCGGCTTTCTGGGTGAGCGCGCGGAAGTAATGGATGCGTCCGAGCGTCGAATCGATCTGCAGGGCCCGCTCGACGAACGGCTTCGCGGCCGTGGTCTCGCCTTCCTGAACGAGCGCACGCGCGACATTCAGCCAGCCATCCGCGTATTTGGGATCGATTTCAGTGACGCGTCGGAATGCGAACTCCGCCCCTTTCAAGTCGCCTTGCAGCAGCAGGCCGATGCCGTAGTCGTTCCACCGCTCGCGATCCGCCGGCACCGCGACCGGCGTCCAGATGGTGGCCGCGCCGTCTTTCGTCAGGTCCGCCTGTGAGGTTGCTTGCGCAAGCGTCACGATCGGCAACGCCGGCACCCGTCCCTTGACGCGGCCGGACACGTTGGCGGGAATCCCGGCAGCGTCGAACAGATACTCCAGATTGTTGAACGACGCCGCGAGCCGTTCGGCCGACTGCCCCGGTTTGGGGCGTCCCGCATATGCGAACTGCGTGTAATAGTGAGAGAACTTCCGGTAGTTCAATTTCGCGGTGAAGGTCAGCGGCCCCCGTGCATCGGGCGGTACGGTAACCCGGAAGTGCGCGACGTCAGCAGCCCCCGGCGGAATCAGCCGCGCGTACAACGCGCTGCGCGCCTGCCACGCGTTTCGCTTGTTGACGGGATTGCCTTCCCCGTCGAGCAGGTACGAGCGATAGAAGTGCGCCGCCGGGTCCACCGCGCCCCGACCGTCCTCCTCGACCCGGCCGCTCCAGAACACAGTTCGCCCCTCGGCATCACAGACCTGCAGCTCGAGCCAGACGTCGAACGCGTCGACGGTGCCGCCCGGAAAGAAATGACCGACCCCGCGGGTGCGCACGACGACGTCGACACGCGCCGTGCGGCCGCGCGCGAGCCGCGGGGCCGCGCGATTGATCGGTGCAGCGATCCTGCCGACGTCGCGGATCACCGCGTACGACGGCTGCTCCGCTTCTTCACCCACGGCAAACGTCGTCATCGCCGACGGCGCATCGCCAGCGCGGCGCAGCATGCGCACCCCATGCTCGTCGGCAGGCGAAATGGCGAAAATGTCGACGGTGACGAATCCCGATTTCAGGAACCGTTCGGTCGTCTTCAGCTGCTCCTCGTCGTGATTGACGAACGGCACCGCCGTGTTGGCGGCCGCAAACCGGTGCGAGTGGACCTTGCCGCCGCGATTGCCGGGATCCCTCGACGCGACGAGCGGCATGTGACAGTCGGCGCAGGTGGACGATTTCGGCGGGTAGTAGAACGAACGCGCGCCCTCTCCCGATACGCCGCTCGCCTGCCAGCTGTCGTACTCATTGAACCCGCGCATCCAGCGGTAGTTGTTCACGGGCACGTCGAGATGCACCTTGTGGCATGTCGAGCAGAACTCGGCCGAGTCCTGCCGCATGAAGGGCTTCATGAACGAGCGGCGGTGCGGTTCGGGGTCGAGATAGGTGAAGGCCTTGCTGACCGACCGGACGAAGCGGTTGCGACTGGTCGCGAGCTCGTGCATCGCCGGATATTCGATGGTGAAACCGCCGTTGCCCATCGAGCTGTCGACGTGGACAATCGAATGACATGATGTACAGGCGAGGCCGGCCTGCGCCTCGGGCGTGTCGATCTGCTCTCTGATCGGCCGCTCGAATCGTCCGTTGAAGAACATGGCGTGATCGTGGCAGCCGGCACACCACTTGCTCGGACGCGTGCCGACGACATCCTGCATGTATTCGATTGACTTGCGATAGAACTGGTTGTTCATCGAGGCGAAGTGGTGCATCGAGCTGTTCCACTGCGCGTAGATGTCCCGGTGGCACTCGCCGCAGGTGGCCGAGTCCATGAAGAAGTTCGCGGGAATGGTGCCGCCGACATTCGTCCGGGCGGATGACGGAAAGAACGGCGATGAGGGGCCGCCGCCTTCCTGGTGCATCGACGTCGGGACGACCGTGGGATTGCGGATGCGATCGCGTGGGTTCGGCGACATGCGCTGGTGCAACGCGGCCGCGACGGGAACCACAATCGCGAGTCCGCATGCCGCGAACAGCGCGTTGCGGAACGCGATCCACAGGCCGGCCTCACCGCGCGCGCGACGCGCGACGAACGCGAGCACGGCGATCGTGGCGAACAGGGCAGACGCAATGTGCGCCAGCAGCACCGCGCGATGATCGAGCGTGTTTCCCCATCGAATCAGCGCAACGGCGCACGCCAGCGCGACGCCGAACAACGCCGCCGTCGGAGCGAGGGGCCGCCGCGACGCGGGATACACCACCAGCACCAGGCAGAAGACGGCCGCCAACACCATCCCGCCAATCACGTGCCCGAGGACGTTGAGCACGTAAATCAGCGTTGGCTGTGCCGACGCGGTGATGTAGGCGGTATTCAGCAAAAGCACGACAAAGCCAATCGCCGCCAGCGCCGGAAGTCGCCTGGTCATGTGCGTCACCCTTGCAGGAATCGGCGGGCCACGGTCATGGTCATCGCCCGGTGCGCGGCGCCAACGATCTCAGAAGATGCAGGGCAGGCCTGGTGTTGTATGCGCGGGCGTAGTCGTCGTGCGGGAACTGCTCGGCGGCTGGATAGGGATACGCGCTCATGCCGCGGAACGGCAGCGGGTCCACCGTCTGCGAGAACGCGGTGTTCGCGTCCCCGTCCTTCGCCCAGCCGACGAACAGCAGCAGGAAATCGCGCCGCCATCCGTCGGCGAGCCGAGGCAGCCGGCGCGCGCCGAACCGCAGGCGGACCTCGTCGCCCGATCCCATCACGACGAGACGATCGTCCGCCGCGGCGAGCAGCGGCCGCACGTCGCCGAAGCGCGTATAGAGGCCCGGCGTCGGATTCCACATCGTGACTGGCCTCACGTCCTGGTAGTCGAACGCCTCCGGCTGTTTCCGCTCGGGATCTACGATCGCGCGCGAGAAGCCGCGGAAGCGCAGGTCGGCACGCACCGGATCGAGCGGCGTCTGGACGACATCCGGAGCCTCTATGCGGTCGCTCAGATAGATGCGATCCCAGTACACGCACAGGTTCGTGACAATGCGCACCTCGCGCGAGGCAGACAGAAACCGGCCGGTCAGGTCTACGACGATCGTCTTGGGTTTTCCGGCGGGAATCCCCATGTCCTCGATCACCGTCTGCCACGCGCCGCGCGCGTCTTTCACCTGCAGGGACGGGAGCAGCAGCGCCGCGCCCTCCTGTGCGGCGCCACGGAACGTACTGCCGTCCGCCCAGTCCACCCATCCGTTCAGCACCAGCAGCGCGCGGTTGTCCGGCGCCGCCGACCCGAAGTCGAGGTCGAGGTGGTGGGGCTGGGCAACGCCTTTGAAGTCGCGGCGGTACCCGTCCGGATACCTCCGGTCTTCCATCAGCAGCGCGTCCAGCACATCGCGGCCGCGATCGTCGTAGGCCGCGTGCGGCGGGATCGGCCGGTCCACGCCGAACAGCCGGAACTCGGGGAAGGGTGGCGCCTTGAACTTGTCGTTCGTGAGAATCGCGGTTGCCGCGGGATGATCGACGGCAATCAGCTGGATGCGATCGAGATACGAGACTTCACGGAGTTCCTCGGTCACGCGGACCTCGTACTCGCCATCGGAGATGGCCAGCGCGTCGGCCGGCACTTGCACGTATTCATCACGATCGACGGGAAAGTAGGTGCCGTCGCCGGCGCTCGCGCCGAGCGGCGCGACGCCGAGAACGTCGGTGATGAAGCGGAAGCGGGCGCCATCCCACGTGAAGATCATCGGGCACGAGCCCGACAGGCGGGGCGCTTCCTTGATCGCGATTGCAGCGCCCGCCCGCTGGCGTAGCTCGTTCTGCACGAGGCCGTTGGGCCAGGTGATCCGCACCGTGTCGACCTGAGTCCGCTCGCCCAGGCCGAACACCACCGGCACGCCCTCATACAGCGCCTTCTGATAGCGCGTGCCCGCCTTGACTTCGATGACCGCGCCCGCCCCCGACCGCAGGTTTTTGACACCGGTCAGCGACACGCGCAGCCACTCGCGTACGTCGTCGGAGGTGTTGAGCGCGAGACCGACGCGGCCTGCCCCGTCGACGGTCAGCAGATCGAGTCGACCGTCGGCATTGAAGTCCGCTGTCGCTCGTGCGACGGCGGCACCGAGGTCCACATGGGTCTCGAGCAGCCGGTCCTTCGTCCAGCGAAGCAGCCGATCGCCGACGACGAGATCGGTCACGCCAAGCCGCTCGAAGTCCGCGGCGGCGAGGCCCGCGTCGGCGTGAACGGATGCGCCCGTTGCCGTCGCGAAATGCCCCCTGCTATTGAGGAGCAGCCGCGTCTCCCCCGCGGCAGCGGTGATGACGTCGACCCATCCGTCGCGATTGATGTCGCGCGCAAGAATCGGTGAGCTCCCCTCCGGCAGCTCGTTCAGCGGCTCCGCCTTGAACTTCCCTTCCAGCTCGTCTCGATAGAGCACGCCGCCGCGATCGCGGTAGCTGACCAGCACATCGCGGCCCACAGCGTCAGCCGTTGCCTCGACGACGACCGCGTCGAGTGGCTGCCCGGCGGCAAACGGAAACTCCGCGGTCACATCCACGAAACCCGCGGGCCCCGAGTTGCGGAAGAGTCGATTGCGATCCCCGAACAGCAGCAGGTCGAGATCGTAGTCGTGGTCGTAGTCGAGCCATGCCGCGCGTACGATGTGGCCGCCAGCGAGCGGCGCCGGCTGCGGCGCGAACCTGAGGCCATCCTCGTGATGCCAGAGCATCGCGCCGTCACGGGTCATGACTGCGAGATCCACGGCACCATCGTTGTCGTAGTCGGCGGGCGCGATCGACACAACGCCTTCGAGGGACTCCAGTCCGCTGTCGTGGACGATCGTGTCGCCACCTTTCAGCAAGTACACGCCGGCCGTCGACCAGACGATGGCGTCAGGGCGTTGGTCGTGGTCTGCATCGAAGACGACGAGCGCCGCCGCGGAAGGGTTCGCTAAGCGCAGGATTTCGCGTGCCGCAAACGACGGCGGACGGGGCGGCGGATCAGCGTCCTCGGCCGCGGCATCCGCCGGGTCGTAGATCTCGGCGTAGTAGCCCCACTCGAGATCTTCGGGAATGACAGCACCCGCGTTGCGCCGCTTGATCTCCTGAAAACGCTCCTGTTCGCGCCGCGCATCGTCGAGACGCCCCACCGCGGGATCCCGATAGGCGTTGTACAACTGGAAGTGTGGACCGGCGAGCGTAGGGGCAAGACGCGCCGCCGTCTCGAACTCTCTCAGCGCGTCCGCAGGACGGCCGGCGATCTTATACAGGTATCCGAGATTGAAGTGCGAGACGGGTTCGTCTCCTACGAGACGCACCATCTGCTCGAACTGCTGGATCGCGCGCGCGTTCCATTGGTCGGTGCCGCGCTTCTTGTACTGAATTCCCAGGTTGAACCACGTGTGCGGCAGGGCCGGATCCTGCTGCTGCACCTTTTCGAGCTCGCGGATTCCTTCCTCGGTCTTCCCGGCGCGCAGGAGCGCGAGCCCATAGTTCAACCGCTCGCGCGCCGACTCGGGCGCGAGGTCGAGGGCCTTGCGGAACTGCTCGACGGCCTCGCCTTGCGTCGTGGGATTCTCGTAGAACGCCTTTCCGAGATTGCGGTATTGCCACAACCGCTCGTCCGGACCGCTCTCGATACCGACGGCGCGAACGTCGGCAAGGGAAACGACGGCCGCGGCGATGACGACGATGCGAAGCCTGACGCCGATCATGGCCGTGTCCCCGCATCGCCCTCGCGCACCCGCGCGACGGAGTTGATGCGAACAGCGACTCGTTCCACCACGCCGTCCGGCCAGCGGATCGTGACGCTGTCCACACTCGACGCCCGGCCCAGGCCGAAGTGCAGACGCGCGCTGCTCTGCCCCGCGTAGCCGTTACCGCCGTCCACCTCGCGGATTTGCGTGCGGCCGCCCGCGGTAACGGTCACGCGTGCACCAATGGCGTCGCGCACGGTCGCGCCGGTCAGTGACAGTTCTATCCAGTTGCCCGGCGCATCCGTCGTCCCCCGATACACCAGGATGGGTTGTCGTGCGTTGGTCTGCACGATGTCGAGACGGCCGTCGTTGTCGAAGTCCGCGAGCGCAAGCCCGCGGCCGTCCTTGTCGTTGTCCACCCCGGCGTCCGCCGCGACCTCAGTGAAGGTGTGGCCGTCGAGACCGTGAAAGAGCCGCTTGCGCTGCTTGCCGCTCCAGCTCATATTGCCGATCGGCGGCCACGATCGCACGTCCGAGAAATCGACGCCCGGCGCCGTAATCATCTGCACGAGCACGGGAATGTAGTTATCGGGTCCCGCCGAACGCAGCCCGTTCGTAACGAACAGATCGAGCCAGCCGTCGTTGTCGAGATCCGCGAACTTTGCCGCCCAGCCCCAGCCCGTATCGCACGTCGCGGTCTCACGCGAGAGATCCGTGAACGTGCCATCGCCGTTGTTGTGCCAGAGCATGGCGCACTCTTTCATGTACTCGTCGTAGATGTTCGTCGTGTACACGTCGAGCCACCCGTCGTTGTCGTAATCGGCGACATCGACGTTCATGCCCTTCTTCGTGTCCAAACCGATCGCCTCGGCCGTGACCTCCTTGAACCGGCCCCGTCCTTCGTTGACGTACAAACGGTCGGTGCCGTAATCGGAGGCGACGTACACGTCCTGCAGACCATCGTTGTTGAAATCGCCGTGGCCGAGATCGAGCGTCCAGCCGGTGTGTCCCGCCAAGCCCGTCTCGCGCGTGACATCGACGAAGCGTCCATTGCCGGTATTGCGCCAGAGCGACACGCCGCCGCCATTGGTCGCGTTATCCAGATCGTTCGGCAGCACGCGGTAGGTGGGCAGATCGATCAGGTTCACCGGCGGGAAGTAGTGCCCGAGCAGCACGTCGACGAAGCCGTCGTTGTCGGCGTCGAACGCAATCGCGGCAATGCTGTTGGCGAAAGTCGTCAGGCCGGACGAGGCGGTGATGTCGAGGAAACGGGTGCCTCCGTCGTTGTGATACAGCAGCGGCGTTCCGAACCGGACGATGAGGAGATCACGCCAGCCGTCGTTGTCGTAATCGAGCCACAACGCATCCGAGACGATGGACCGGCGATCGTTGCCGGCGCCGAGGCCGGCGCGCACCGTGACGTCGCTGAAGTGGAAATCGCCGTCGTTGTGGAAGAGACGACTGGGTGTCCCTTCCTCCGAATTCGTGACGAACACGTCGTCGCGCCCATCGTTGTCGTAGTCGGCGACCGCCACGGCGGCGCCGCCGGCGGTGAACATGCCCAGGACGTCGGCATATGGTCCCTTGAAGGTCCGGGTCTGATGCACCGCGCGGAGACCGGCTTTCGCCGCGACCTCCTCGAACCGGATGCGACAGCGCTCGGGTGCGGCCGGCGCCGCGGCCAGCACCAGCACGGCGGCGATGAGGGGCACCGGTTTCATCGCCCACTCCACAGCGGGCTGAGATCGGTGTCGACGCGCTGGGCCGGATCGAAGGCGCGCTCGATGATCGCGGACAGTTCGGCGGCGCTGGCGCCGACGCGCTGCTGCAGCGCCGGAGTGTCGGGAAATTCACGCAGGCCTTCCGACCAGAGCGCGCGGGCGCGATCGAGGGCATCGATCTTGACGTACCCGTCGCCGAGCGTGACGTAGGTGCGGACGTGGTACGCCCGCCGCGGCTCGCCGCGCTGGATGCGCAGCGCCTGTTCGAGGTCGGCGATCCCCAGCGACGCACGTTTGAAAATCTTCGGCCAGAAGAGATAGCTCGCGCCGCGGGTGTAGTAGCCGATCCAGGAGGGGCGCAGCTCAATCGCGCGTGTGAACTGCGTCAGCGCCGCGTTGGCAAGGATCACCTGGGTGATCGATCCGGCGACGGGAATCTTGTCGACATACGCGAACCCGTAATTGAGGTGCGCGTTGGCCGCGTCGGGATGCGACTCGACGAGCTTCGCGAAGAATCGCAGGGCGCGGTCGTACTCGCCCGCATCGATCACCGACCGACGGTAGGCGTTCGCAGCTTCGAGGTTGTCCGGCTCGGCGGCCACGCGGAGCTCGAGCTCCGGCAGGTCTGGTCCCTCCGTCGCGGGTACGGTAGCGGACGCGAACAGCGTGAGCGCCGCGTATATCGGGATCACACGTATGCGCTTCATGAGGTCACCGCTGAACGGAGAGCGCCGCGGTCTGCGGCTGTCCCTCGCGAATGACATGGATGCAGTCTGGCGTGAGGTCGCGAAGCACCTGTCGCGTCCCTGACGGCCAGCGAATCTCGACGCGCTCGATGGTGGTCGCGCGGCCGATGCCGGCATGCACGCGACGGCTGCCCTGGGCGGCGAACCCATTGCCGCCGTTCACCGCCCGGAGCTGCGTGCGCCCCGCGGCGCTGATCCGCACCAGCGCGCCAATCGCGTCGGGGTTGGCGCCGCGGCCCTCCAACACGAGCTCGACCCAGTGCGCAGGGCCGGGCGCGACGTTGCGATAGAGAAACGGGGCGCTGTTGGCATTGACAACGAACAGATCGAGGCGTCCGTCGTTGTCGAAGTCGGCGACGGCGACGCCGCGGCCGTCGCGCGTCGAGTCGAGGCCATGCCGTGCGGCGTCGTCGCGGAACGACACGCCGCCCTCGTTGTGGAACAGCCGCTTCTTTTGATAGCCGCTCAGGCTCTTGGCGCCCATCGGCGGCCAGTTGCGCACGTCGGCGAAGTCGATTCCGGGTTTGACGATCATGGCGAAGATATCGGGCACGTAGCTGTCGCTTCCCGCCGATACCCAGCCGTTCATGACATAGAGATCGAGCCAGCCGTCGTTGTCGTAGTCGAAGAACTGCGCGCCCCATCCCCACCCCGTGTCCCATGTGCCGGTTTCGCGGGAGACGTCGGTGAAGGTCAGGTCGCCGTTGTTACGCCAGAGGAAGTTCCCCTCCCGCATGTAGTCGTCCGTGATGTTGGTCACGTAGATGTCGGGACGCAGGTCGCCGTCGAAATCGCCCCACTCGGCGTTCATGCCTTTTTTCGTGTCGATGCCAATGGCAGTCGTGGTGATGTCGCGGAACGTCCCGTTGCCGTTGTTCACGAAAAATCGGTCGGTTCCGAAATCGCAGGCCACGTACAGATCCTCGTCACCGTCGTCGTCGGCATCCGCATGTCCGACGTCGAGCACCCAGCCATGGGTGACCAATCCGGCGTCGCGTGTGACGTCGGTCAGCCGCCGGCCGCCATCGTTCCGCAGCAGCGTGAGGCCGCCGCCGTTGTCCGCCGTTTCAAAGCTCTCGGGGAAAAATCGCGGTGTGCCTGGTTTGAAGATGTTCACGGGCTGGAAGTAGCTGCCCAGCAGCAGATCGAGATCGCCGTCGCGGTCGTAGTCGAACGCCACGGCGGTGATCGCATTCAGATACTCCGGCAACGCGGCCAGCGTCGAAATGTCGTCGAAGTGCCCGTCGCCGCGGTTACGGAACAGTTGCGACCGGCCGAAGCGAACGACCAGCAGATCCGGCAGTCGATCGCCATCGAAATCGAACCAGAGCGAATCCGCCGTGGCGTTCCGCGCGTCGTTGCCATTCGCCACGCCGGCCGAGCCCGCGACGTCCGTGAACGTCCAATTGCCGTTGTTCCGATACAGATGATTGCGGCCGCCTTCGGCCGAGTCCGTGACGAAGAGATCGTCCAAGCCATCGCGATTGAAGTCGGAAACCGACGCCGACGCGCCAAGCGCCGTATACCCCGCCATGATGCGTGCGTAGGGATTGTCGAAGCGGCGATTGGCATGGGGTGCCGCCACACCGGCACGGGCAGTCAGATCTTCGAACCACCGATCGGGAGGCGGGCCGGCGGACTGCGCCGCGGCGGCCCCCCACAGCGCGAAGGGCCACACCAATCGGGTCATCGCGTGCCGCCCCACCCATCCACTCCTTCCGTGATGGTGACGAGCCGGTCGGCGGGCAGGTCGCGAACGATCTGGACGATGCCAGAGCGCGGCCACCGGACGCGGAGTTCCTCGACGCGGGCCGTCGCCCCAAGGCCGAAATGCTGCCGCAGCGTGTTCTGCGACCCGTAGCCGTCGCCGAGCACCACCTCCCGGCTCTGGGTGATGCCGCCGGCGCGCAATGTCAGTCGCGCGCCCACCGCGTCGCGATTGGACACAGTACCGACCAGGGCGACGCCCAGCCAATGGCGCGCCATCGGGATCTCGTTGCGCAGCAATGCGTGCCGCTCCGTCGACGCGGCAACCGCGATGTCGACGCGTCCGCGGTTCCAGAAGTCGGCGACCGCGACGCCGCGGCTGTTCAGCAGCAGGTCGTTGCCTGCGGCGTGTCCGACTTCGCGAAAGCTCCCGTCGCCGTTGTTCAGCAGATATCGGTTGCGCTCCCACCCGTGCCACGACCTGCGGCCGAAGTAGCTCGGGTCGAAGAACCGTCCCGTCTTGTACTCACGCTGGCGGCTGACGACGTTGTTGAGGAACTCGGCTTCGATGTCGGAACCGGGATCGTTCTTGACCCAGCCGTCCGCCGCGTACGCGTCCTGCCATCCGTCGTTGTCGAAGTCCGCGATGGACACGCCCCAGAACCAGCCGGGCGGATTCGCCTGCGCCGCGGCCGTGACGTCATCGAAACGTCCGTCGCCGCGGTTGCGCAGCAGCGTGTTCCCGGATGCCATCTGCTTGAAGACGTCGACGAACCCAAACCCGGACTGGCGGAAGATCTCGAAGTAGAGCGGCATGTCGGTGGTCCACACCCCCTGCCGCCAACAGTTCAGCATGTAGCGCCACACCGTCGGGGCCTCCGCGAACCACGCCGAGTCGGAGCGGATATTTGCCACGTACAGGTCGAAGCGGCCGTCGTTGTCGATGTCGGCGAACGACGCGCTCATCCCGGCACCGTAGGCGAGCGTGTTCGTCGCAACCGTCACGTCCGTGAACGTGCCGTCGCGGTTATTGCGATACAGAGTGTTGCGGCCGAAGTCGTTCACGACGTAGAGGTCTGGAAACCCGTCATCGTTGTAGTCGCCCCAGACCACGCCGAGGCACAGGCCGCGCTCGCCGACGCCGGCTCGATTGGTGACGTTGGTGAACGTGCCGTCGCGGTTGTTGCGATAGAGCTGATTGGGCTCGCCGTTGCGCGCATAGAACGTGGGGGGGATGTCGCGGCGCGGGTCGAGGTAGCGGCCGACGTAAAGATCGAGGAACCCATCGTTGTCGTAGTCGGCCCATGCGGCCACGGTGGTGCAGCAGTCGGCCCCGATGCCGGACCGCGCGGTGACGTCGACAAAGGTGCCGTCGCGCCGATTGTGGAACAGCTGATTGGGCCGGAACGTGCGCGAGACGAACAGGTCCTTGAACCCGTCGTTGTCGTAGTCGGCGAAGAGGCCGACGCTGACGCCGTCGAGACCCGCGAGTCGTGTGCGTGCGGTGACGTCCTCGAACGTGCCGTCGTGCGCGTTGCGAAACAGCTTTGATTCGACGCCGTCAGGGATGAACAGATCTTCGTAGCCGTCGTTGTCGTAATCGATCGCGGTGATGCCGGCGGGCCCGTAGCGAATCATGCCGAAGCGCAGCGGCTCGGTGAGAAAGGGCGGATAGTAGCGATTGGTGAACGCAATACCAGCAGACGGAGCGACGTCGCGAAACTGTGGCACCGCCGCCAGCAGGCGCTCTCCTTCGATGAGTGTCGCGGAGGTGAGCACGGGCCGACTCCCGGGGGACATCGCGTAGGACGCCCGCAGCAAGCCGCGATCGATGGCGCTGCATGGATCGCCGCGCGGCGTGCCGATCACTTCGAAGCGCACCAGCGCGGTCGCCTCGGTAGTCGACCACCGCTCGAGCCGCTCGAGGACGAGGTGCGACTCGACAATCGCGGCGAACGAATCGAAATACGTGCGCCACTCGTCCACTGCCGCTGCTGCCGTGGACGGCGTGGCACCCGGCACGAATCGCAGGCGCGCGATACCGTCTTTCACCCCGGCAGCCTCGAGGACAGTCAGCCCCAGCGCGGCACCATGGAAACGTGAATCGTAAAAGCGCGACAACGCCGAGACGTCACCGTAAGAGATCGCGGCGGCGAACCCCTCCAGCTGACCCGCAATCGCGGTGCCGACGTCGAAGAATGCCCGGCCGCGAGCGTCGACCGCGTTCACGGCGGCGCGGCCCGCCAGCGCCGTCGCGACGAGCATTGCCGCGGCGGCGCCGATGCGGACGCGCCGGCGAAGGCGGGCCTTGCCGCCAAGCACACGGGTCGTCGGGATTACGCCTGCTGTGCGCAACGGATTTCCCCTGCCGTCCTGGCGAACGGCGTACTTTTAGACAGAGCCGGGGATGCGCTTTGCGCAATCGGAATGAAGCGACAAGGCCAGTACCACCGAGACCCGAATCATCCAGGCGAGGACCAGTGCGGCGAGCACTCGCTGAGCCAGGCCGAAATAGCGGACGTCAATGAAAGGAACGAAGAAGGTCCCGAGCGCCGCTACAGCACTCAAAACGGCGGTGGCTCGCAGCCCGCGTACCGGGCCAACTCGGGGCGACAGCCGCAGCGCCGCGATCGGGAACACCAAAGACGAAGCCGAGGCGGCGGTAATGTGGACCAGGCCGCTCCGCGAGAGATGGTTGAGGGACCATTCGGCGGGCGGAAACGGAACGTCCATGGGGAATGCCGCGGCGACCGCCAGGCCGGCACCGAACAACGTGAGTAGCGTGCGATCGAGACGCGTGCTCTTGCGCCAGAGGGAGGCCTCGAGCAGCCAGGCCGAGCCGCCCCACGCGGCGAGCGCCGCCGCGAAGCATCCGCCGTACGGTCCGCGGGCATACGCGCTAATCGGCTGGACGAAGACATCGACATCCGGCCGAACTTCGTGGAGGCCCGCGAGCGTGGCGACGACGTACGCCAGCGCCGCCAACGCTGCAACCGCCATCCGTGACTCGTCTTATGCGGAACCAGCGGCGCCGCCGGGGCTCGACGCCGCTGCAGTACTGCCGCCGCCCGAAGCATCGCGCAGGCCGCGCTTGACGAGCAGCCGGTCGACATACGCCAGCACAACGTCGCCATGCTGGTTGAGCACGCGAGTGTCGAACGAGACGAGGCCTGCATCCGCCGTAGCCGGCGTCGTATCGATCACGCGCTTCGCGGCGCAGATCGTGTCGCCGATGAACACCGGGCCGACGAATCGCAGGTTGTCCACGCGCGCGAACGCCACGATCGTGTCGCTGACGATGTTGGTGCGCGTCGTGAGACCTACCGACAGGCTGAAGACAAAGGCGCCGTGCACGACGCGGCGTCCATACGCCGTCGCGCGGGCGTACTCCTCGTTGGTGTGCAGCTCCGTGAAATCGCCGGTGAGGCCCGCAAACGCCATCACGTCGGCTTCGGCGATCGTGCGTCCGGGCGTCGTGATGGCGAACCCGCGATCGAATGCCTCGAACGTAAGCGCCATCATGCGTGCGCGCGCCGCGCCACCCATGTCCCGTGGAAGGCGGGCGGCAGCGCGGCGCCGAGCGGGATCGTTGCCGTGGGACCGGACCGGATGTCGTCGGCGGCAAAAAGCGCGACCGCGCTCTCATCGCAGCCGGCGTCGAGCATCGGACATAACAGCGTATGCGGCGCGTCGTCGCCGCGGGAGACCACGACGGGCTCGCCTGTGAAAAAGACTCCGGCAGGAGCCCGATAGATGTCCGGCACCTGCGGTTCGGACCAGCGCGTCAGCACCAGCTCGTCGTACAGCTTCCGTCCGCGCGATCCCGCGCGGGAGAGGCCGAGCGCGACGAACCATTCGTAGGGACGCCCGACGCACTCGGATGGCACGACAGGAAAATCTGGAGCCCGTTCGTATGCGGCGTCGATGCGGTGAATCACCCGATGCGCTTCGGGATCGATGATGTACCGCACGGCATGGCCGCGAGGCGCATCGTCGAGCAGAGTGTCGAGGAGGTATTGATCGTAGACAGGTCTGTCGAGCTCGAGGACGTCGAGACACAGGCGCCCCTCGGCTTCGAGCGCGTTGATGATATGGAGGCAGTAGCCGGAGTTGAGCGGGATCCTTCCGGTGGCGCCGCTGCTGCGGTCCACGATGACGATCCGGCTTCGCAGCTCGGGCCGCCACTCGAGCGCCTCCAGCAGCGTACCGCCGCGGGCGAGCGTGGTGACGTCGACCAGGTAGGGACTCGCATAAAACACGGCGAAGTGGCGGGTCAGCCCGAAATCGTGGATCGAGCAGGGCCACTCGAGCGGCACGCGACGGCGCGTCGCCAGTGAGCCATCCGGCGTGAACTGGTAGAGGGACAGCGCGGGACAGCGCGCATCGAACGACACCCCGAAGTTCACGAGGACGCCGGTCTCCGGATCAACCTTCGCGTGCGCCGCAAACGGCGTCACTTCGTTCACGGCGCCACGGAACGTGCACTGCCCTTTCGTTTCGAGCGAGTCTGGATCGATGCGCCACGGCAGCCCCTGCTCGCCGAAGGCCAGCAGCGCGCCGTCGAACGGCACGACGCTGACGTTGGCCGGCGACTCGAGCGCCATGCCACGCAGCACGCGATCGCCGGCGAACGCGGTGCCAAAACAGCGAAACAGTGGACGACCGATCGCGGTTTCGTCGCACCACTTGCGCGTGCGCACGAACCTGTTTGCGAACCGCACGTGCGGTCCATCGATGCCGAGGGCGGCAACCATGCCGTCGCCATCGAGCCAGTGCCTGGCGCTGCGGCCGCCGGCGCCGAAGCGGGCCGGCCCGTTCCAATATGCGGCGCCGTCGAGGCCCGCCGGCAGTTCGCCGCGCACCATGCAGCGTGTGTAGCCGGATTCGACTGCGGGCGACTCGAAGACGTCCGCCGGGAACGGAGCGACTGCGGCGGCGACCGTCACGCGGACCTCACGGCGGCCGCGGCGAGCGTCGCGCTCCGCGTCAGCGCGACCCACTCGTGGATCCGAGCGACATCGAAACGGAGCGTCTCGAGATCGACGCCGTTACGCAGCGAGGGCTCGCGGGTCACTCCCTCGTCGCCGACTACGTCGGCCGCCGCGCGCAGCACGACGCTGCGCGCGAGGCTCTCGAGGTTCGCAGCCTGTGCGGCGAGGACCTGTCGTGCTTCGTCGAGCGAGACGCCCACTTCGTAGAATGCCGACTCAGCGATGCGCAGCTCCGGGGCGGCCATGAAATCGTGAAACGCCGGCGCCGCCGCCGGCCCGCGAACACGTTTCCTCCACTGGTAGTAGCCATCGATGAACGCCTGCATGCGCCGGTTCAGCCGGCCGAGCCGCGTCATCACCCGGAGGTAGCTGGCGACGAACGCGTCGTTCGCGAACAGGTCGTTGATGAATGGAAAGACGTACATCGAGAAGTACACGGCGAGCTCCCACGTGTACTTCAGGTTCATGGAGCGCTGATCACCAAGCGCGTCGTAACCGACCACGTAAGTCGGGACGTACGCCTCATACCAGACGCGCATGAGGCGATCGTAGACCGCGCATTTGGACTTCAAGCGGCTCTCGTCACACGCGACCGCGTCCGCGATCAGGGAATTGTGCAGCGCAATCAGGTCGCCGCCGGGGCTGTAGAGCGGATCCGTGAAGCGCCCCGATTCGCCGGAGCACGCCCACCGGTCAGGGCTGATCGTGCGTTCGCAGTCATACGCGAAGCTGCGGAAGCAGCCGTGATCAATCACCGCGCGTCCGCGCAGCGCGCGGTCGAAGAGCGGAAACGCCTCCGTGATCCACGCCTTCAGCTTGTCCGCGGTGTCGACGCTGGCGTGTGGGACGCGCGCCGTGTCATACACCAGGCCGATGCTGGTGCGGCCCTGAAGCGGGATCACCCACACCCAGAAGCCTTCGCCCATGAAGTGGTTCGTCGCGAGCCAGAACGGGAGGTGGCCGACGTGGCGCCGGATCGACATCCGCGGAATCTCACGACGCGGACAGTCGGTCAGCTTCTCGAGATCAATCAGCCCATCCACCCAGAAGAACGATGCGCCGTGGCGGATGGGACTGGGCCGCGCGAGCCCGAGCCGCCGCGCGAGGACGCGGCCCCGGCCGGAGGCGTCGACGACCCACCGCGCGGCAACCGTTCGCGTCGCGCCGCCAGCCGCGAACGTGACCTGGTGCCAATCCTCGCGCCGCAGGGTGACATCGATGTTCGTAATGCCGGCGACAAACGTGAAGGTGTCGCTCGCCGCGTTTCGCCGCAGCAACTCTGCTTCGATCGCGTTGCGATTCAGCTGGTAGGTCGGCACGTTGGAGAACGATCGGATGTAGGACTGCGAATAGTCCTCGAACGCGTCGTTCGCTCGACCCGTCGTCTTCCACCAGAAGCGGAGGTTGTACTTGAGATAGTGCTCCCGCAGCAGGTGCTCTTCGAGTTCGAGAACTTTCGAGAGATAAAAACCACTCACCTGAACGGTCGCCTCTCCGACCTTTTGACGCCGGGGCGGGATTTCCGCGCGCCGATCCAGGAGCAGAATCCGGCGCGGGGACGCGAGCAACAACTGGCGCACCAGCGATAAACCGGCGAGCCCGGCCCCAATCACCACGACGTCGAACCGATCGTCGGCGGCCATCGATGCGCGCTCACACTGCAGGTGCGGATTCCACGCCGGCTGCGGGCAGGACGCGCGGCCGGAACACCGCCTCGAATTCCGTGGTACGAAGCGCCCGCCGCAACAACGGCGTCGTCATGTAGGTCGTGACGACCGCCATGAGCACGAGCATGAAGAACACACTCTTGGGAATCACCCCCAGGTCGTAGCCGATGTTGATGACGATGAGCTCCATGAGGGCGCGCGTGTTCATCAGCACGCCTGCCGCCCACGCTTCACGCGGAGGGAATCCGCTCAACCGCGCCGCAAGGCCACACCCGACGAGTTTCCCAACGATCGCAACGACAAGCACGAGCAGGCACATCGCCCAGAGTGCGCCGCCCTGCATGGTGCCGATGTCCGTGCGCAGGCCCGTATAGGTGAAGAAGATGGGCAGGAAGAACACCGTTACGAAGTCGCGCAGGCGCTCGAGCAGGGCCTCGCGCAGCTCGGCTTCGTCGTACAAGATCGCCCCCGTGATGAAGCCGCCGAAGACCGAGAAGATGCCAATGAGATTCGTGACCAGCGCCGACAACAGCACCAGCACGAGGATGACCGTCAAGCCGTCTAATGGCAGGCGACCCGCGTTCCGGCGCAGCGTCGACCGGCTCCAGCGAATCAGCAGCGGGCGCACGACGAGCGTCATCAGCAGCCCGTACCCGACGATGGCTGCGATCATGACCACCGTCCGCTTCGGATTGAACTGTGCGCGGACCAGGGCGCTCACTGTCGCAAGGATCACCCACCCCGCGACGTCGTCGCAGGCGGCGGCGGTGATCGTCAGGCACCCGAGCCGGGTCCGATTGAGGTTGAATTCGACCAGCATGCGGCCAAGGATCGGCAGCGCGGTGATCGAGAGCGCGGTCGCAAGGAACAACGAGAACCCGAGCGCGTCGACGCCCGGCACCAGCGGGTGCATCAGCCGCGCGACGAGAATGCCCAGTCCGAACGGCAACGCGATCCCGCTGATCGAGATCCACAATGCGGTACGACGGTACTCCCGGAGGTGGCCGAAGTTGAATTCAAGTCCGATGAGGAACATGAGGAGGACGAGTCCGACCTGGCTCAGGATGCTGAAGATTGGACCCACGAGCCCTTGAAACAACGTGGCGGTCACCTCCGGAAAGATGCGTCCCAGAATGGAAGGACCGAGGATCAGCCCCGCGGCAATCTCGCCGCATACCTGCGGCTGTCCGAAGCGCTGAAACAGCAGGCCGCACAATCGGGCGGCGCCGATCACGAGGACGAGTTGCCACAACACGGACAGCAGGAGGTGCTCGGCGGACAAGCTCACAGGACTCATGCGATCTCCTTCGGTCCGGATGCCGCGAGGACGAGCATCCAGCCTTTTAGACAGCACCGTCCCGCGAACTTGCCTCGCCTTTCAGGCGCTGCTTAGAAGAGGCACTGCCATTTCGTCGGATCCGCGAGCACGATCACGTTGAGCACCAGCAGAATGGCGGCCATACCGACACCCGACGGAAGCATCGAGAAGTGGAATGACATGATCCCGATGACCATCGGGAGTTGAAGCAGGGCGCCGAGAAACCGCGTGCCGGGATAGAGCAGCAGAATCGCGGCGATGACGTGGCTGAAGGCGATGTACTTCATCAACCCGCCTTCGCGCATTGCCAGGAGGAGGCGGTCACCAGGCGAATCGCCACCCGCCGGCATGGCGAAAAAATGCAGGAAGTAGTTCAGCCCGAAGATCAGAAACGGGAGCGCCAGGAGGACCGCGGCGATCGTTCTCACTAGGTTCATGACTGCATCCTCGCTCGTCGGCGGGTCGCATGATGCGGGTCAACGTGGCGCCGACGGATCCCGAAACCTGCCGACCGGATCGTAAATCCTGAGGACGTACAGGCTCGCACTCACATGGGGCGTGAACACGACGACGGAGTTGTCGGTCATCAGACCGTTGATCCCCTGGTATGCACCGCTTCCGCCCAGCAGCTGACCGATGCCTCCAAACCGAATCCCTGATTGTCCTCCCAATTGCGTGTGAAACACACGTCCTTCGCTGCTGTCGGCGGCGAGGCCGCCGACGACAGGCCCTTCCTCGCGATCGAAGAACACGAACTCGTCAGACGAAGTGAACGGGATTGGAGACCGCGCGGTGCCCGGCGCCGCCGTCGGATCGAACGTGACGTGCGCCGTAATTCTTCCGATGGAGGGACCGATGACGGCCGTGCTCCGCAAGCCGCCGGGCCCATCTGTCGTGAAATCGAGCTCCAGGAGACGGATTCCCTGCTCGACGGTGAGCCCCACGGGACGCCCGTCGGCGGCGAGTCGCGGCGTCACGGGATCCGATTCCACAGCCTGACCCCGAACGATCAGGTACGTGATGTCGGGCTCGGGGTGCCGCCGGGCGATCGACGCTGGCCGAATCGCGCGATCGGCGCGGAAGGTCTCGTGCGGGTCCATCACACGCAGCAGCACGTTACCGGTGAAGCCCCGACGCGGCGCGAGAGTCCCGCAATACACGAACGTGCCGTCTTCGTGTCCTTTGAACTGGCCGAAG
>JBKPRU010000218.1:0-19586 GCA_046734675.1 Acidobacteriota bacterium | reverse complement strand
GTGCATGCATGGCAGACACTACGGGGTGCAGTCGCTGAACTGCTCCCATAAGTAAGGAAGGGCCGGCGGAAACGCCGGCCTTTTTTTGTTTCTGGTAAGGTGATGCGGAGTATGCGCAGCATCTTCATCGCGGCGGCAGGTGCGCTCGCGCTCGTCACGCCCGTCGCGCAGCCGCCCGCCTCCTACACCGAAACGATTCCCGGCACCAAGGTCAGCTTCGAGATGATCGCCGTCTCCGGCGGGAATTTCACGATGGGCAGCCCGGCGTCCGAGAAAGGCCGCAACGCCGACGAGGGTCCGCAGCACGACGTGGAGCTGCGGCCGTTCTGGATCGGCAAGACGGAAGTGACCTGGGACGAATACGATCTCTACGCCTTCAGCATGGACGTGCCGCCGCCCTCCACCTCGCAGCCGCCCGCCGCGGCGCAGACGGGTGCGGACGCGGTCACGCGGCCGACGCCGCCGTACGGCGACGAGTCGTTCGGCTACGGCAAGGGCACGCAACCCGCGATCAACATGACGTGGCACGCGGCGATGGAATATTGCCGCTGGCTGTCCGTAAAAACCGGGAAGCAGTATCGGCTGCCGACCGAGGCGGAGTGGGAATACGCTGCGCGCGCCGGCACGACGACCGCGTACAGTTACGGCGATGATCCGCAGGCGCTCGGCGACTACGCGTGGACGCGCGAGAACTCCGGCGAGAAGCCGCACCCGGTCGCGTCGAAGAAGCCGAATGCGTGGGGCCTCTACGACGTGCACGGCAACGTCAGCGAGTGGATCCTCGATCAGTTCGACCCGAAGTATTACGAGAAGGTGAAACCAGGCGCCGTCGGTCCGGTGCTGCTTCCGAACAACCGGCGCGTACCGCACGTTTCGCGCGGCGGATCCTGGGATGACGAGGCGGGACGCGCGCGGAGCGCCGCGCGCCGCGGATCGACGACGGAATGGAGCCGCCGCGATCCGCAAAGTCCCAAGAGCATCTGGTGGCACACGGATGCAACGTTCGCGGGGTTCCGCATCGTGCGCGCGGTCGAGGAGCAGGACAACCTCAAAGGCATTCGGTCAACGATTACGAGAGATAGCCCGTGGTGAACGCGGGTTCACCGAGGAGGAGTTCGTATGAGTGCTGATTCGAAGGGCGCGGCGCCGTCGCGCCGCGACTTCATCAAGACGACGTCGGCTGCGACCGTTGGACTTTCACTCGCGTCGGTGATCCCGGGCGCGTACGCGGCGGGCAGCGACGAGATTCGTATCGGCTTGATCGGCTGCGGCGGACGCGGCACCGGGGCCGTGCTGAATGCGTTCGAAGGTGCGCAGGGCGTCAAGCTAATCGCGATGGGCGACGCATTCCCGGATCGGCTCGAAGCGGCGCTCGCGCAGATCAGCAAGGATCACGCGCCGGTGATCGACGTCCCGAAAGAACGTCAGTTCACCGGCTTCGACGCTTACAAGAAGGTGCTCGAGACGGACGCGAACTACGTCATCCTCGCCACGCCGCCCGGCTTCCGCCCGATTCACCTGGAAGCGGCCGTCGCGGCCGGCAAGAACATCTTCACCGAGAAGCCTGTCGCGGTCGACGGCCCGGGCATTCGTCGCGTGTTCGCGCTCGTCGACCAGGTGAAAGCGAAGGGGCTGGCCCTCGCCGCCGGGACGCAGCGCCGGCACCAGACCGGCTATCTCGAAACGCTCAAGCGCATCCAGGACGGCGCGATCGGCAACATCGTCGCGGCACGCTGCGCGTGGAACCAGGGCTTCCTGTGGAAGAGGGACCGTCAGCCGGACTGGACCGACGTCGAGTGGCAGATGCGCAACTGGCTGTACTTCACGTGGCTCTCCGGCGATCACATCGTCGAGCAGCACGTCCACAACCTGGACGTGATCAACTGGGCGATGGGCACGCACCCGGTGCTCGCGCACGGCATGGGCGGCCGGCAGGTGCGCACCGGGCCGGAGTGGGGCCACATCTTCGATCACTTCTCCATCGACTACGAGTATCCGAACAACGTGCACCTGCACAGCCAGGCGCGGCAGATCCAGGGCTGCGAAGGTAACGTGTCGGAAGCGCTCGTCGGCGACAAGGGACAGTGCCAGGTCGACAAGTACACGATCACCGGTCCGACGGCGTGGAAGTTCGGCGGCACCGACAACGCGCCCTACGTGCAGGAGCACACGGACCTCATCGCGAGCATCCGCGCCGGCAAGCCCCTCAACGAGCTGCAGACGGTAACCGAGAGCACGCTGACGGCAATCATGGGCCGCATGGCCGCGTATACGGGCCAGCCGGTGTCGTGGGAGCAGGCGCTCAATTCCAAGGAGGAATTGATGCCGCAGAACCTGACGTTCGGTCCGATGGAAGTGCCGCCCGTCGCGATCCCGGGACGAACGAAGTTGGCCTAGATGCGGATGCTCGTCGCGGCGGCGCTGATCGTCGGCGCCGCCGCTCCGTTCGCCGGGTCTAAAGACCCGGCCTACATCCCGCATGGATTCTTCGCCGGGTCTGAAGGCCCGGCCTACATCCCGCATGGATTCTTCGCCGAGTCTAAAGACCCGGCCTACAGCCGGTACGAATTCTCCTCACTTCAGATGGGCACGCTCGCGCGTGTCGTGCTCTACGCCCGAGACGCCGAGACCGCGCGCGACGGTTCCTCGCGTGCGTTTGCCCGGATCGCCTCGCTCGACGCTGTCATGAGCGACTACCGCGAGGACAGCGAGCTGACGCGGCTCTCCCGCCGCGCCGGCGACGGGCCGGTCCGCGTCAGCGACGATCTGTTTCGCGTGCTCGAGGCATCGGTGCGCGTCTGGCGCGACAGCCGCGGCGCGTTCGACGTCACAGCGGCGCCGCTCATCCATCTGTGGCGCCGTGCGCGCCGGATCGGCCAGCTTCCGGATCGAAGGGAGATCGCCGCGGCCGCCGCGCTCACCGGATCCGACAAGATGATCCTGAACGCGCGGGACCAGACGGTCGATCTGCGGGTCCGCGGCATGCAGATCGATCTCGGCGGAATTGGCAAAGGCTTCGCGGCGCAGGAAGCGGCGACACTGCTTCGCCGACGTGGATATCGCGACGTGCTCGTCGCGCTGGGCGGCGACATCGTCGCTGTCGGCGCGCCGCCGCGCACGACGGGATGGACGATCGACGTCGCGGACCTTTCGACGGACGCGAGCGCACCGCAACGCATCGTGCTCCGCGAGGCGGCGGTTTCCACGTCAGGCGATGCGGAGCAGTGGGTCGAGATCGACGGCGTCCGTTACTCGCACATCGTCGACCCGCGGGATGGGAAGGCGCTGACCGGCCGGCGAAGCGTCACCGTCGTCGCCCCGACCGGGACGATGTCCGACGCACTCGCGACGGCTGTGTCGGTCATGGGACCCGTTGACGGCCTCGCGCTCATCGACCGTACGCCGAACGCGGCGGCCCGCATCTCCACTGCCGAAGGAGAGGCGATCCGCCGCGTGGCATCGCGTCGGTGGCGCTACTTCGTGGCCGCCGGCAGCGGACCGATCTCGACCTTGCGGAACTCGACCTCCGCACCCTCGGCCTGAAGCGCGATCTTGCCGCGATCGGCGGTGCAGTTGAATCCGTCGTTCACGAGATCGCCGTTCACCCACACCTTGATCGCGCGATCGCGCGCCTCGATGATCATCGTGTTCCACTCGCCGGCCGGCTTCTCGGACCCGTCGGTCAGGTTCAGAATGCGCCGTGCATCGCCTTCGGCGCCGCCCCACTTCTCGCCTTCTTTGCGGGGGCGCCGCTTCTCCATGTCGGGCACTTCGATGTTTTCCTGGATGCACCAGAAGTCGCCGGCGTTCTCGTGCATCATCTGCACCTCGATCGACTGCGGAAACATCTTGTAGAGCGCGCGCGGCCGCGACGCGTGCACCAGCACGCCGCAGTTGCCAGGCTTGCCGGGGAACCGGTACTCGACCACCAGCCGGTAGTTCCGATAGAGCTGGTCGGTCACGAGATGCCCTTCGGGCGTCCCGAGGCTCACCAACATGCCGTTGCGCACGATGAAGCTGTCGCGCGCCGACGGGTTCTTGTCCTTCTCAGGCACGTCCGCTGTCCACCCGGTCAGGTCGCGTCCGTTGAACAAGGATGTGACGCTCGTGGGCGTCGTCGCCTCGCGCGCGGGCGTCCCCTGCATCAGCAGCAGCATCGTCACGATTGAAAGAATCGATCGCATCACTTGTGATCCTCGCCGGGAATTCTATCGTGTGGCCGGCCGGTCTGAAGACCCGCCCTACCGTGAGCCGGTGCAACGATACGTGTCTGGTGCAAGGGTGCAAAGTGCCAGGTGCCGCGTGCCGGGTGCTTCTCGCACCGGGCACGTTAGCGCCCTTGGCACTTTGGCACTTTGGCACTTTGGCACATTGGCACTTTGGCACATTGGTAGTTTGGCACCAGACAAGGATCGACGGCTTGTAGCCGGCCTTGCTATTTATCCGTGGCCGTGAAGGTGCGGGTGAGTACTTCGGCGTCGCGGCCGAGCGCGCCGCGATCGGCGCCGTTCAGGCGCAGGCGCACCGCGCCGCCGTCGCCGGCGCGGATCACGATCGCGCGGTCCGCGGTGATCGGAATGCGCGTCCCCTCGGGCAGCTCGCGCTCGAGGAGCTTCTCCCCGTCCGCGATCACGCGCACCCACACGCGGCGCTCAGCGACCAGCTCCGCCTGCATCGCGTGCGTACCGGAGCTGGCGGCCGGTGCGGGGGCGTTGTCCTGCGGCGGCGGCGGCGCGTCCGGCGCAGGTGTGACCGCGGCTGGCGACGATGCAGTCGCCGCTGGCTCCGTCGACTCGGACGTCCGCGATGCCCACGGTTTGATGGCGAGCGCCGCTGCGCCAATGATCACGACTGCGCCAACAGCCACCCACGGCGCGCGCGATCGTGGCGAGGTCGGGCGCGATGCCACGGGCGCGTCCGTCGCAAGCGCCGCCGGAATGCGCATCGCTTCCGTCGTCTCAGGCGCCGGTTCGAAGGGTGCCGGCTCGAAGGGCGGCGGTTCAACACGCGGCGGTTCAACACGCGGCGGTTCAACCGGCGGCGATTCGCGTGCGGTGATCTGCTCCGGCGCGGGTGGCGGCGGCACTGGCGTGGCCGCCGGCGGAGACGGAGGCGCAACAGGTGGCGGCGGCATTTCGCGCTGCGGCGCGGGCGTCAACGGCGGATCGAATACGACGGTTGGCGGCTGCTGCGGTTTCGGGAGTGGATCGCGGTTCTGACGACCCGGGTACGTGTACTCCGGGCGCGGCTCCGACGGGCGCTCCTCGCTCGATCCGGCGGACGTGTCGCTATGCGCCGGGGTGCGGAACGATCGAACGAACGCTTCGAACTCGTCGGTCCGTTCGCTGCGGCGCCGGCGCGACTCTTCGATCGCGTCCCGCAGCCGCTCGAGTTCTGCCAGCGCCGCCTGTTCGTCGAAGGACGGGCGCCGCGCGTTGCCGTTGTCCATCACCGCAGTTCACTCCCCACGGACTCGATCGTCAAGCTGATCCGAGGTAGTCCTCACCGCCGCAGGACCAGGCCAATCGACGCCGTCATGTAGCGCAGGTGCACGCGGTCGTCTGGCCGAATCGGGTTCTGATCGCCGAGCCGGCCAAGGTTGCTGTAATAGCGGACGTCGAAGCGAATGCCAGTGTCCTTCGACAAAAATCCAATCGCACCGCCGCCGACATTGAATCCCAGCACGCTCTCGCTCACCGGTCCGAAGAGGCCCGTCTCCACATCCTCCGAAAAGGACGCATGCAGCAGGCCGATACCGGCCGACGCGAACGGACGAAGAAAGTATTCCGTCCATCGCCGCGGCACGGTGACGACGACGTTGCCCATTGCGATCACGGAGCGACTACTCTCGATCGTCGTCACGAAACCGCCTTCGCGCTTCGCTTCGAAAAAGCGCGGCGTCCACACGAACAACCCTTCGACGCCGACGATGCCCCTGCCGAGGAGCGTGACAGCGGCGCCGAGGTTCGCATGCACGTTATCGGTCGCAAGATCCGGATCCGGAAGGCTCGTGTTGCCGGCGAACGTCAGGCCGATCATCGGGGTGATGTGCCATTCAGCCGCCGCCGGGCGCGGCACGAGCAGCACACACAGACATCCGAGCAGGAACAGGCGCCTCATGGAGCGGCGTCGGACGGCTATTTGATCAGCCGCAGGAACAGCATCGCGTAAGGTGAACGCGTCACGTCGCCCGACGCGAGATCGAAGGGCGCGCTGAGGCCATCGCTGTTGGCGAGGAGAATGAACGTGACGCGGCGCGACGGCACCTTCACGATCAGCGACGAATACGCGTTCGGCACGTAACCGAAATGCCAGACGAGGCGCTCGTTGCGATAGGTCTGGACGAACCATCCGAGGCCTGTCGGCAGTGTCGTGCCGGTGCGGCCGACGGCGGGCGTCCACGCCATCTCTCGCGTCTCCTCGAGGAGGAGTCCCTCGCCGTCGAGCGCCTTGTCGAGCTCGGCGAGATCGCGGACCGTGGAGACCAGGCCGTTCGACGCCGTGATCGGCATGCGCGGCCACTCGGTGCGCTCCGCACGGTTCTTCGTGTCGACCTTGTAGGGCACCGCCATCTTGTCCAGCGTGGCGCGATAGCGATCGAGCTCCTCCTGGTCGAACAGGCCGTCGGGGAGCTCGAGCTCGCGGTTCGCGAGATCGGTGCCGGGCACCGAGTCGCGCATCGCGAGATGATTCAGCAGCCGGTGCGCAATGCTCTTGCGGAACGGCTGCGGCGCGCACCATTCCATCAACGGCGTGATCTGCGCGTAGCGGCCGGGATCGTAGAAGAAGGGCAGGTCCGCATCCGGCGGCGTCGCATGACTGAGGAGGCTGCGCAGGGTCGCGTCCCCCTCCGGCTGCGAGAGGCCGTAGCGGCGCACCGGCTCGTCGAGATCGACGCGGCGCTGTTCGACGCACTGTAGCAGCAGCACCGCCGCGAGCGTCTCGGTCACGTCGCCGACCAGATACGGCGTGTCCGGCGTCGCGCGCAGGCGCGTCTCGATATTCTGGAAGCCGAACCCCTTCTCCCAGGCGATCTGTCCGTCGCGCAGCACCGCGGCGGACATGCCGGGGATCCCGGCCTGCGTCCGCATCGACTCGAGATAGCTCTCCAGAAGCGGGAAGCTGGCGCTCGGCGGTACCAGCTGAGCGGACGTCGACACGCCGGCCGCGACGATGACCGCGAGAAGCAGTGCGACGCGAATGCGCGATCCCCGCATGGCTATCGAAGGAACGTGAACTTGGCCAGGCCCACCGCGTCGTCCCCCTGCCACGGCCAGGCGAACGTGGTGTTGCGCGGCGTCGAATGGGCGCGGACGCGGACGTAGTACTCGGCGTTGGGCTCGAGCGGCAGGCCGCGGAAGAGCGACAGCCGCGCGAAGTCACGGGTCAGCGCGTTCCAGGCGGCCTCTTCGCTGGCCATGGTTTCGGCCCAGTCGATCCGGCCGTCGAGCGTGCGCGAGACATGGTACCGGCGCGTCAGCGTGTCGTAGCGGACCGTCGCGGCCACGACCGCCGTCGCGATCGTGCGGTCGAACCAGACGGCAGCGGTGCGGCGCAGGTCGACGGTGTAAACCAGCTTGATGGTCAGGCCGCTATGAATCGCGGCGCGGATATCGTCGGTCATCGCCTCGTCGAGCTTGAACGAGACGAGGACCTCGCCGTCACGGATCAGCGGAACGACCTCGAGGGTCTGTCGCGGAGGCGCGGCCGACGCGGCGACGAGCAGCGAAGCCAGCAGGAGCAGACTGGCGCGGCGAAGCATGAAGTATCCGTGCCATGATACCCCGCACGCGCCCGTCTCGGCTATTGAGTTCGTTGATTATTGCTTGGTCGGCTCCGGCGCCTTCGGCACGCGGTCCCACGGGGCCCCCGCATCGGTCAGCATCTTCACGGCCGCGGAATCGCCCGCCTTGGCCGCCCACATGACCGCGGTCTTTCCTTCCTTGTCGGTCGTCTTCGGATTCGCGCCGTGCGCGAGCAGCAGTTTCACGAGCTTCGTCCGCCCTCTGGCCGCGGCCGCGATCAGCGCGTCGACGCCCTGCTGCTGCTTCGCCTTGGGATCCGCGCCGCGCGCGAGCAGCAGTTGCGCGACCGGCTCGTGCCCGCCGAGCGACGCCCAGATGAGCGGGGTCGCGCGATATTTGCCGTCGCGGAAGTCGACCTTTGCGCCGCGATCAAGGAGCAGCTGCACGATCTCGAGACGTCCCTTGTCGGCCGCGGCGACGAGCGCTGTCCTGCCCTCGGGATCGGGGGCGTCGGGGCTCATCCCGGCCTCGAGGAAGTAGCGCACTGCGAAGATGTCGCCGTCCCGTGCCCGCTCGACGAAGCTGGCCGCGCTGAAGGTGACGTTCATCTCTCCGAGCTTGGCGCGCGCTTTCTCGCGCGGGTTCCCGCACGCGAGTTCGAGGAAGGCAAGTGCAACGAGGACGGCAATCGCGACACGGCGGTTCTGTTCGAGCATTGGGGAGGCCTCTCTGCCTGGCGTGGTTCATCCGCCGTGCCAGCAAAGAGGCGCGCTTTTCCATGGGAGCGCGCGGAAATGTCCGCCACCGTGCAGACATTCGGCTTCCGGTTGGAGGCTTAGGGCTCACGGCTCAAGGCTCATGTCGATTCGCCGCTCGATACACGTCGCAGGAGAGGGACTGCGGCGGGAGGGATGAGCGCGCGCGTGCATAAGCCTTGAGCCCTGAGCCCCAGGCCGGGAGGCGAGCGCGCGCCGGCCCCGATCCGATGATCGGGGCCGGCGCGACGTGGTTTAGCGAACGACTGGGGTGGCCATGTCTGCCTGGATCTGCGCGGCCGTGCGGGCGCGGTTGTAGACGCGCACCTCGTCGATCAGACCCTGGAAGAACTCGCCGGCGAAGGCGTTGTTGCCGCCGATGCGCAGCTGCTGATTGCCCACGGCAATCGCGGTGTTCATCGCGGACGATCCGACCTGCACGCCGTTCACGAAGAACCGCTGCGTGGTCCCGTCATACGTGGTTGCGATGTGCGTCCACGTGTTGAGCGGAAGCGCCGTCGTGCCGCGGACCGGCTGGTCGACGCCGAGGATGCGCGCGTAGCCAGCGGGTACTGCCCGCCCGCCGGGCTGCGGCGCCCCGTCATGCGCATACAGCGCATAGGACAGCAAGCCAGCCCCGCGCTCCTTCATGACGATCGTGTCCCACCCGTTCAGCGTGGACGGGTTGACCCAGGCTTCGACCGTCATGCCGGTCGTGAGATCCAGCGGCGAGTTCGCGACGCCGTCAACGACCGTCACCCAGTCGTCGACACCGTCGAAGCGAACCGCGCTGCCGAACTTGCCGGGCACGCGCGTCATCGTCGCCTGCCGCAGCGTGCCGTCGTTGCCGACGGCCGACGAGTCGATCGCCGTCTGGCCAGTCGCCTCGTCGAAGCCCAGCGCGAGGACGAGACCGTCGCTGCCGAGCGAGACACGCAACGCCACGGCGCTACCCGCCGTCAGCACGGTACCCGCTGTCGGCGTCGTGCTGATGATGCTGCCCGCCGCGACCGTCGTGCTGTTCGCGAAGGTGACCGCACCCACCGTCAGACCGGCCGCGAGGATCTGATCCTCACCGTCGCCCTGCAGCAGACCCACGACCGCCGGTACCGTGTTGTTCACCGCGGGACCGGCCGACACGAGGAGGTTCACGATCGATCCGGGCGGAACCGTCGAACCTGCCGCCGGCGTCGTGCCGACGATGAGGCCGACCGGGATCTCCGGATCGTTGACGTTCGTGCTCGTGCCCGGCACGACGCCCGCAGCCGTGAGCAGCGCCCGGCCATCGGTGACCGTCTGCTCGTGGATGTCAGGCACCAGCGCGCCAAGCGTGATCATGAACGACACGGCCGTCCCCGGCGTCACACCCACGCCCGCGAGCGGGAGCTGCGTCGCGACGCGGTTCGGCGTAATCGTCGGATGGTTGCCGGTCGTCACGGCACCCACCGTCAGGCCGGCGGCGAGGATGCTCGCGCGCGCCTGCGCTTCGGTCAGGCCCAGCAGGTTCGGAACCGGCGTGCCCACTGGGGCGACGCCAGGCGCGTTGACCGTCGTGTCGGCAAACCGCAGCCGCTCGACGTTCCGCACCGTGTCGGTGCCGTCCGTGCCGACGTTGTCGATCACCGTGATCGTCCGATCGGGCGCCACCGTGATCGTGTAGTTCTGCAGCGGACCCGTGAACACGGCGGTGTCGATGTCCGTCGACGCCACGCCGGTCGACACGATGCTGCGAACGAAGGTGATCGCGCTCGGGCTCAGCGCGCCCGAGAACACGTCCGTCTTCAGCTCGTGCAGGGTGTTCGCGAGCTTCACCGTGCCATTGGTCAGCACGCCTCTCAGCTGCACGTTCAGCCAGCGATCGCCGTCGAGGATGTCGTTGCCGCCGCGTCCTTCGAGCAGGTCGCTGCCCGGACCGCCGAGGATGATGTTGCCCTCACCCCACGAGGTCGCGCCCGCGGGCAGGATCGCCGCAAGGCCGGTGATCCGTGCGATGCCCGCCGCGTTCAGCACGTGCGCGCCGTCGACACCCGTCAACCCGTCGTTGAACAGGATTGCCGCGTCGCGGTTGTCGCCGCGCAGCAGGTCGTTGAAGTTCGTGCCCGACAGGCCTTCCGTCAGGTCGAACCGGTCGCGGAGCTCGTTGAGCGGCGCGTTGACCGCGATCGCGCCGGTGATGAGCATGTCGGCGTCGACAAACTGCGTCTCGCCGCGGTAGGTGACCCAGTCGAACCCGAGCATGCCTTCGAACCGGTGCGTCGGAAGGACGTTGCCGACCATGATGTCGTCGCCGCCTTCCATGTCGAAGTCCATGTCGCCCGGACCGGCAAGCACGATGTCGTGTCCGCCGTTCGGATCGTTCTGGAACTGATTGTTGTCGTCGCCGATCGCGATACTGGCCGGCGCGTTCGTGCCTTCCATCCAGTCGTCGCCGGCGCCGCCAACCGACTCGCTCAAGCCGGCGCCCATGTAGATGATGTCGTTGCCCGGGCCGCCGAAGTTCTCCGTCTCATCGCCGCCCGCGACGATGAAGTCGTTGCCTTCGTTGCCCTGGAGCAGGTCGAACGGACCCGAGCCGCCGCTGATCGCGTCGTCGCCGGGACCGCCCTTGATGACGTCATCACCGAACACGTCGGTCAGGATGTCATTGCCCTCACCGCCGACGAAGTTGTCGTTGCCGGCGCCGCCTTCCATGACGTCGTTGCCGCCGTCACCGGTCAGGGTGTCGTCGCCTTCGCTCGAGATGACGCGATCGACCTGCGGGTTGCGGCCGTTCCAGATGACGTGTTCCGGACCGTTGTAGCGGACCGTGCCATTTGCCAGCAGCACGAGCAGCGTCGTCTCGTCTTCCGGTGTCGACGGATCGTCGGAGATCACGCCGGCGGTACGAAGGATCGAGCTCAGGTTGAAGACGAGTCCCGGCCGCGAGAACGCGTCCGCGGGCGTTCCGACCAGCGACGTGTTGCGCTTGATCAACTCCGCGAACGAGTTGCCTTCGAGCTGCGACAGCAGGTTCAGGCCGTCGAGCCGTTCCAGGTAGTAGAAGCGATCGAGATCCTGCAGGTGCTCGAGCTGGGTCTCGAAGACGTAGTTGAACGTCGTGCCGAGCATCGATCCGAATGGCGCAATCTTCTCGGCGAGGCCGCCGATCCACAGGTCGATGTTGTTGACACCGCTCTGCGACGCGGGCAGGAACATGAAGTTCGGATCCGCGATCAGCTCCGCGGCTCTGGCGCGCTTGGCTTCCACGGTGGTCGCCGCCTGCAACGCTGCGTCGACGCCAAACGCCGCGACGTAGTTGACCAGCGACTCCTGATGCTTCAACGCGAACTCGAAGTCGAGCCAGTTGTCGTAGGGCCGGAGCGAAAAGTCGCCGGTCGCCAGGAACAGCTGCTGGCGTACGACGTTCAGCGGCGGCAGCCCTTCGCTGCGTCCGCGCGCGAGGTTCAGCACGGCAAGATCGAGCGGCAACCCGAGCAGACGGTTGCGCACAGCTTCCGTGACGAACTCGTCGATCGCGTTCCCGTCCTGACGCAGCCCGCCCTGGAAGATCGCCCCGGCGGCTTGCGCGGCCGTCAACCGGCCCGCGGTCCCGCCGTTGTTGAACTCGAGCGGGTTGAGGAAGCCGTCGAGGAGCGCGATGTCGTTGTGCGACCCGTCGACGTTCGTCCTCGCGATCGTCTCGGTCAGCATCGAGTGGCCGAGGCGGTAGACCGCATGGGCGAACTCGGCGGTGATCGCCGGGTTTTCGAGGCTGCGGAAGTTGATGCCGTCGCCGATGAACGCGTTGATCGAGGGCACCAGCTTGCGGGCGAACTCTTCGAACACGAGGTGCTGATACTGCATCTCGGTCGTGAAGCGCGCCGCCTGGAAGATGCGCTCGCCGAAGTCCCATCCTGACGGTCCGTCCACCGCACGCCAGGCCGCTCGCTCCGCCGGCGTCAGCAGGGAATCGATCAGCCCCGGCAGCGCGTCGGCCATGCGGTTGTGTTCGGCGTGGAAGATGGTGTGAACGGAGGTCAGCGCGATGTTCTCGTTGCCGCGACCGTCGCCAGTCACGAAGTGCGCGTCGAGGAGCTCGTTGTCATAACGGCCCGGTTGGATCGCCGCAGTGATCGGATTGGCGACCAAGTCGGCGTCGGGCAGCAGCCCCGGCGCGGGCACCGCATTGTGCGCGATGTCGTCCAGGAACGCGTGACCGGTCTTCCGCGATCCGGCGGTCGAGATCGGCGCCGCCGGATTGCCTTCGATGACGGTGTTATTCGCCATCAGCAGCATCGGGAAGCCGTTCGGCCCGCGCAGGAACCGGCCGTAGGGATCGGTCGCGAGCAGCGGCACGCTGAAGACGTCGCTGTCGACGAGGCGGATGCCGAGCATCGCCGCCGCTTGCGCCTTCACCTCGCCCCAGTTCCCAATGTTCTTGACGCGCGCCGCGCCGATGACGCCACCGCCGTCGATGAAGCGGCCGGTCGACACCGGACGTCCGCCGACCAGCGTGTATTCGCGCAGGAACACCTGGTGTGACGGATGCGACGTGTAGGTCTGGTTCTGATCGACGAACGGCGTCGTCGTATTCGTCGCTTCCTGAATGTCGTCGGCGCTCTCGTCCTGCGGCGTGGCCGGATTGTCGCCAACGACGCCATCGGGTCCCGGCTGGTTGGTCGCGCGGGTCAGGATCATGAAGTTCGGACCCTGATTGAACAACGGATCGTCGGGCTGCAGCGGCACGAACACGGTCCCGCCGCCTTTGGTCACGAGGTCGAGGCCGTGATCGAAGAACTGGCCGAAGAACGTGAACATCGAGTTGAACGGCGCCGAGAGCCCGACGTCGGGTGCGACGTTGAGAATCGGCAGCGTGCCGAGCGGGTCGGGCGTCGCCGGGATGCCGCCGTTCTCCGCCGTCGACACCGCGACCGCCGCGGGGTTACGCACCGTCTGATCGGCGATCAGGTTGCTGATGATGCGCGGCTGCGAATCGGCAACGGTGCCTTTCTTCTGCTTGTAGGACGTCGGGACGGCGGGCTGAGGACCGGCACCATCCGGATCGAACAGCTCCGCGTCACGGAAGCTCGGTGTGGTCAATCGCGGGAAGATGCGATCGGCGGCGCCGAAGCCATCGGTACCGGGCGAGAGATGGTTGAACGACCCGTCGACGGTACGAAGGCCGAGCGGCACTCTCGGCTCGTTCACCTGGTTCGGGCCCGGGCCGAGCAGCTGCCCGCCGGCCGCGTGCGCCTGCGCGATCTCGATCTGGTGGAAGATGAAGCGCAGATCGCCGGCGTTCAGGACGAATCCGACGCGCGCGGTCTCCTGCGCGTGCACCGTCGGCGTCATGAACGGGCTGCCAGTGGTCGTCAGGACCATGGCGAGCATCGTCGCGGCTGCCCACTGTTTGGCGCCGCGAGTGCGACGACACGTGAATGGAGTGAACTTGCGGGGTGAACGAGTACGTGGCGGGCTACTGGGATGACTGGCGTGCAGCATCACATCCTCCTTACCGAGTCAGTCAAAAATTCATTGGGGGTTTGGTGTTCGGACGGAGCTCCCTCGAGGCGGGGGCAGGAGTGCTGATCGAGGGAACGTCGGGCATTCAGCCCGAAAGGCGCGGCGCCGGACGCGCGATGAAGATCGTCGTCGTCGTCGTCATCGTCGTCACGGTCTTCTTCCGCGGGGTCTCGGAACGGACGGGACCCGTCGCCGTTTGATTGGAGTTCCGGTATCGAGCGGCGTGCGTGGTCCGTGTGGCAGTCATCGGCGCTCGCGCTGAAGGCGGGCGCGTCGAGACTGGCGGTGGTGTCGGTCGCGATCGCGGCGCCGTGCCTGACCACCGCGCGGTGCGGCGATGCAGTCGCGTGCGCGACGGCGGCTGCTACGAACATCAGCAGCGCGCCGAGCGCGGCGATCGTGAGGGCGTTCAGGACCCGTCGCCACGGCGAGGCGCGCGCAGTCCCGGACCGACACGAGTACGTCTTACTGTGCATGGTCTTTCTCCGAAGTGAACGATGGGAACTGGGGTGGGGCACCCGTCATGGGCGCCGGTGCGGGCAGCGGCGGAGCAAGCGTCACGCCAGCCGCTGACGGGAAACCGTCAGTACAAAGAGGGAGTGTGAAAGTGAAGTCGTCGCGCGCGCAGCCTAAAGGCTCCGTACGTAGAGCTGCGCGTACATTTCACGAGCGAGAGTTTGTGGGCGGCGATCCCGTAGCCGCGCGGGCGCGACGACTATCCGTCGGCGCGCAGCGCGTGCGCGGGATCGACCTTCGTGGCGCGTCGCGCGGGCGACCAGGTGGCGAGCGCGGTCGCGATCAACACGACGACGATGCCGATAACGAACGCCGTTGCATCGAGAAAGGAGACTTCCTGCAACCGCACGATTGCGCTGAGTGCCTTCATCGCGATGCCCGCGACGATCACCGCGACGGCGATGCCGACGGCTGCCATGCGTGCCGACTGCACCATCACCAGCCGGATGATCGCGCCCGCGGTGGCGCCGAGCGCCATGCGGATGCCTATATCTTTCGTGCGCTGATTCAACATGTACGCCAGCACGCCGTAGAGACCCGACACACTTAAGACGAGCGCGATGGCGCCAAGGACTGATCCGATCCAGGACGCGGCGCGCAGCGGGTACACCTGGGCGGCCTTCAACTCGTCGAGCGGCACGGTCTCGAAGACATCAGGGTCGGCGGCGACGCGGCGGTAGATGTCGCGCAGCGCCTGCGGTGGGAGGTCGCGCGGCGAGCGCGCGCGCAGCAGCAGCGCCGTCGCATGCGCGTCGGCCGCGTGCGTGGGCAGATAGATGTGACCGGTGTCCTCGCCGTCGACGAGCAGCCCGCTCACGACGTCGCGGGCCACGCCGACCACCGTCACGCGAGGATAGCCGTCGACATCGTCCACCGGTCTCCCGTTCGCGCGTTCGATCCGGACCGTCTTGCCGATGGGATCCTCGCCGGGCCAGAACGCGAGCGCGGTCGCCGCGCTGACGATCGCCACGGGCGCCGAAACGCGCGCTTCATCGGCGCGGAAGATCCGTCCGCTGACGATTGGAATGCGCAGGATCGAGAAGTATTCCGGCGACACGAACGTGTAGCGCGTCGGCTGCGCCGAGCCGCGTTCGAGCGGCGCGGCCGCGGCCATGCGGATGCGTTCGAACAGCGGGTTGCCGCCCGTGACCGCCAGCTCGGCGACGCGCGGATCGCCGGCGAGCAGCGGCGCCACCGCTCGAATCGGCGACGCGTCGCGTCCGCGGATGTTGATCGACTGCACGCCGCGCGTGTCGTAGCCGAGCGGGGCCGCGCCCATCGCCGCGCTGTTGCGGGCCAGCGTCAGCGCGAGGATCACGAGGAAGAGCGACACCGCAACCTGCGCGACCACGAGCGCGCCGCGCAGCCGCGAGCTGCGCCGGGTTCCGCTGCGAGCGCCGCGCAAGGCGTCGGTGAGACCCATCGCCGACGCCTGCAGCGCCGGCACGAGCGCGAACACGAGGGTCGTGAGCGCCGCGGCGGCGAACGCAAAGACGAAGACGCGATGATCGAAGTCGAGCGGCACGACCCGCAGGAGCGCTGCATACGACGGCGGCAACGTCCGGAACAGCACGACGATGCCGACGCGGAGCGACCAGGCCGCGAGCATCAGGCCGGCCGCGCCGCCGAGCAGCGCGATCAGCAGTCCTTCCGTCAGCAGCTGCCGCACGATCCGCCAGCGGCTCGCGCCGAGCGACAGCCGCACGGCAATCTCGCGCTCGCGCGCGATCGCCCGCGCCAGCATGACGTTCGAGACGTTCGCGCAGGCGGCCATCAGCACCAGCACGAACGCCGCGAACACGGGCGAGAGCACCGCGATGAGTTCCAGCGACAGCGGGTTGGGCGTCGATTGCGGGCTGACATCGGCGCGCACGTTGCGCGCGTCTTCGACGGCGGCGATGAGCTCGGTCATTTGCGGCGTGAGCGCGGCCTGCGCCTGCGCGGCCGTGACGCCGCGGCGCAGCCGCGCGACGATTTCGAGCTGCCGCGGCCCGTCCGGCGCCATCACGTCGGGACGAATCATTGCCGCATACGTCGTCAGCGGCACCCACAGATCGCGCGGCGCATCGTCGAGACCTGAAAATTCCGGTCGGACCACGCCGACGATCGTGAAGCGCCGGCCGTCGAGATCGATCTCGCGTCCGAGGACGCCGGCGTCGCTGTCGTACAAGCGCGCCCACAGCGCTGCGCTCAACACCGCCACCGGCTGGCGCGAGTCGGCGCGGTCGAAGGCGCGCCCGAGGCGGAGGCGCGGTCCGAGCATCGCGAAGTAGTTGTTGGACACGAATGCGACCGAGAGCGTCCGTCCGTCCGACGTCATGAAGCGGGTGTGATCGGCGAACGCATCGTCGAAGAGATCGCGGCGTTCGGCGATCTCCAGATACTGCCGCCACGTGAAGCTCTGGCCGCCGGCATCCTGGCCGCGCCAGCCGATTTGAGTGAGGCTCGATGGATCGCGCACCGCGAACGGACGGAGCACGTAGGCGTTGAACACGGTGAAGGCAACCGTGATCAGGCCGAGCCCGATCGCGAGTGTGAGGACAGAGGTCGCGAGAAACGACGGGCTCTGCCGCAGCACGCGGATCGCGTAGCGGAGGTCGCGAGTGAACAGCACGTTACGGCGCCCGCGACGCACGCGCCTTCAACGTCTCCGCGAGCGCCTTCATGCGCCGCGCATCAATGCCCGCGGCGCCCCCGGCATCCTGCTCGAGCTGAGAGGCCAACGACCCGAGCTGATCGAGCACCGCTTTCGACGGCTTGTCGCCGCCCGCGTGCTCGAGCGCGCTCTTCAATGCCGCCGCGCGTGCCGGCGCGAGCGCATTGCTGCGCATCAGCTGATCGAAGTACGCGCGCGCCACCGTGACGTTCGCCGGCCACGTCACGCGCTGCTGCTCCTGGACGTTCAGCTCGTCGACCTGCACCAGCGTGGCCGCGTCGATCTCGTTCTGCGACAACAACTCGCTCGGCGTGAGGCGGAACACGTCGAGGCCACGCGCGATCTCCGAGCCGTAGATGCGGCCGTTGTACCAATAGGCCGACCAGTAGCCGCCGGTGATCAGCTGCTTCGCGTCAATCGGTCCTCGATCGAAGAACGCGATCTCGACCGGCTTCGCCGAATCGGTGAAGTCGAACACCGACACGCCGCCCTGATACCAGCCCTGGACCATGATGTCGCGCCCCGGCACGGGGACGAGCGAGCCGTTGTGCGCAACGCAGTTCTCCTGGTCGGTCTGCGCCGCCGGCATCTTGTAGTACGAACGGAATTGCAGCTTCCGATCGACGATGTCGAAGATCGCGTCGGCGCCCCAGTTCGGCAGATCGGTCGCGCGGCAGCGCGGCCGCGTGCCGCCGCCCCACTCGTCGGTGAAGATCACCTTCGTGCCGTCGTTGTTGAACGTCGCCGAGTGCCAGTACGCGAAGTTCTTGTCCGAGACCTGATCGAGACGCTTTGGGTGGACCGGATCCGTGATGTCGAGCAGGATGCCGTTGCCCGAGCACGCGCCTGCCGCGAGGGCGATCTCCGGGAACACCGTGATGTCGTGGCACTGGTTGGTCACGCGCGCCCGCTGCGTGCCCGGGCCGCGCTCGCCGCCTTTCTCGAGGCCGGCGATGTTGCCCTGTTCGTCGGCAAAGATGCGCGGGCGGTTGACGACGCGTGCCTTGTCCGGTGAGGCGAGCGGCACCTGGATGACGTCGATGCTGAAGAGCGACGTGTCCGGATCCTCCTTCGGATCCTTGTTCGAGCAGCCCTCGAGCTCTTCACCGGATCGCACCGTGCTCGTGCCGGAGCCGTAGATGTAGACGTTCGCCTTGTCCTTCGGATCTACCACGAGCGTGTGCGTGTGCGATCCGCGGCACGTCTGCACGGCCGCAACCTGCTTCGGCTTCGTGACGTCGCTGATGTCGAAAATGCGGACGCCGCGGAACCGCTCTTTGCTCACCGTGTCGGTGACGCCCTGCGTGCCGCAGTCGATCCGTCCGCGCGTTTGCTCGACCGACATGAAGAGCAGGTTGCCGTGAATCGACAGGTCGCCCTGCCCTCCCGGACAGACCACCGACGCGAGCAGGCGGGGCTTCTTCGGCGACTCGATGTCGTAGGAATTGAAGCCCGCGAAGTTGCCGATGAAGAGATCCGCGCGGCGGAACGCCAGGTCCGAGTTGGCGTAGCCGAGCTGGTTCGCTCGCTCGCGGCTTTTCGCCGCCTCCTCTGGCGACTCCGGCAGCTCGCGTCCGGCGTCGGCGGCAGCCAGCTGCTCTGGCGTCAGCGTTCGTTCGGCCGGCGTCACCGGTCCGGCCGGCGCGCTCGGATCGAAAAAGCCCTTCGGCTTGGGCAGGCTCGCGACCAGCTCCATGTTGCGCGCCGCGTGACCCGCATCGCGTAATCCCGCCTTCAACCCGACCCGCGGGTCGTTCGTCGTCGCGCGCTCCTGCGCGAGGCCGCCGAGCACCACGCTGAACAGCAGCGCGGCTGCCGCTCCCCCTACCCTACCTGCACCGGATCTCATTTCGGCAACTCCTTCAACATGTCTCGCATGCGATCGATCTCCATGCGCTGATCGGCGTCGACATCCGACGCAAACGCGAATATCTCCGAATCCTGGGCGGCCCCTGGCGTCGCAAACAGCTCCTGCACCATCGTCAGCGCGCCGCCGTGGTGCTTGATCATGCCCTCGAGGAACAGGCGATCGAAGGCCGTGCCCTTCGCGGCCGCGAGCTGGTTCATTTCGTCTGCGGTCAGCATGCCAGGCATCAGCGTTGCGCCATGCATGTGCATCGCGTGCGGACCCGGCACCTCCTGGCCGCGCGCCTCCAGCCAGTGCTGCATCATCTTGATTTCGTCGGCCTGCGACACCTCGATGCGCATCGCGAGCTTGCGCATGTCGTCGCTGCTGCTGCGGGTGCGCAGCAGATCCGTCATCTCGACTGCCTGCGCATGATGGCCGATCATGCCCTGCATGAACTTGATGTCAGCACCGGTGTAGTCGACCTTCGAGAGGTCGCTGGCCGCAGCCGCGGAGATGACCTTGCTCGCCTGTCCCGGCGCGCCGGGTTGGACGATCGGCGGTGG
>JBKPRU010000217.1:0-18989 GCA_046734675.1 Acidobacteriota bacterium | reverse complement strand
GGCCGGCATGAGCGGCGGCATCGCCTACGTCCTCGACGTGGACGGCGGGTTCGAGCGCCGGTGCAATCGCGAGCTGGTCGATCTCGAAGCGCTCGATTCTTCAGACGACGAGGCGGTCCTCCGCGAGCTGCTCGAGCGCCATCTCGAACACACCGGCAGCGCCGTTGCGGCGCGCGTGCTGGCGAGCTGGCCGCAGATCGTTGCCGACTTTGTGAAGGTCATGCCGCGCGACTACAAGCGCGTCCTGGCGGCGCAGGCGGCGGCGGCCACGCAGCCGAAGGTGGTCGTGCCCGCGAAGTATGCCGAGGTGGCCAATGGGTAAGGTCACCGGCTTTCTGGAGATCAAGCGGCAGAAGCACCCGACGCGCCCCATTCCGGAGCGCGTCCGCGACTGGCGTGAGGTGTACCTGCCGTACGAACCGCAGGCGCTGCGCAACCAGGCGGCGCGCTGTATGGACTGCGGCATCCCGTTCTGCCACCAGGGTTGTCCGCTCGGCAACCTGATTCCGGTCTGGAACGATCTCGTCTACCACGATCGCTGGCAGACGGCGGTCGATCGCCTGCACGCGACCAACAACTTTCCCGAGCTGACCGGGCGTCTCTGCCCGGCCCCGTGCGAGGGATCGTGCGTGCTCGGCCTGAACGATTCGCCGGTCACGATCAAGTCGACGGAAGCGGCAATCATCGACCGCGCGTTCGCCGAAGGATGGGTGACGCCGCGTCCGCCGGCGCGCCGCACCGGACGGCACGTCGTCGTGGTCGGATCCGGGCCCGCGGGACTTGCGGCTGCCGACCAGCTGAATCGCGCCGGGCACATCGTCACCGTGCTCGAGCGCGCCGATCGCATCGGGGGGCTGCTTCGCTACGGCATTCCCGAGTTCAAGCTGGAGAAGCGGATTCTCGATCGCCGCATCGACCTGATGCGCAGCGAGGGCGTCGAGTTCCGCACCAACTGCAATGTCGGCATCGACGTCTCCGCCGACGATCTGCTTGCGGACTTCGACGCGGTCGTGCTCGCAGGCGGCGCCACCGAGCCGCGCGATCTGCCGGTGCCGGGCCGCGAGCTGCAGGGCATCCATTTCGCGATGGAGTACCTGACCGCACAGAACCGGGTCTGCGAAGGAGACGATCTCTCGTCGCCGCAGTTCATCTCCGCGGAAGGGAAGGACGTCATCATCATCGGCGGCGGTGACACGGGCGCCGACTGCCTCGGCACGGCGATTCGTCAGCAGGCGCGCACCATCCGCCAGCTGGAGCTGCTGCCGCAGCCGCCCGGCGACCGCGCGGCCGACAATCCGTGGCCGCAGTGGCCGAACGTCTTCCGCGTGTCGACGGCGCACGAAGAAGGCGGCGAGCGTCTGTATTCGGTCTCCACGCAGCGCTTCAGCGGCAACGGCGATGGCCGGGTGGCGAAGCTGCACGCCGTCCGCGTCGAGCCGGTCGGATCGAACGGGCGTACGACGTTCGCGCCGGTGGCCGGATCCGATTTCGAGCTGCCGGCCGATCTCGTGCTGCTGGCCATGGGTTTCAAAGGCCCCGAGCGCGGCGGCATGCTCGATCAGCTGGGCGTGCGCCTGACCGAGCGCGGAACCGTGTGGCGCGACGAAAACTGGATGACGAGCGTGCCGCGCGTGTTCACCGCCGGCGACATGCAGCGCGGGCAATCGCTGATCGTCTGGGCGATTGCCGAAGGACGCAGCTGCGCGCGCGCCGTCGACGCCTACCTGATGGGCGACTCCGACCTCCACGCGCCCTTGCAGTGATGGCCTGAAGGCGTATGCCTCCAGGCGAACCGGCAACCGACAACCGTCAAGCACTCAGTTGCATTGCGAGTTGATGCAGGAACAGCCCCACGTCGGTGACCAGCCCGATGGTCTGCGACGATCCGCGGTCGGCCAGCTTGGTCACGACGGCGGGGTTGATGTCGACGCAGATCACCGGCACCCACGCGGGGAGCATGTTTCCGACGCCGATCCCATGAAGCATCGTCGACAGCACGATCACCATGCCGACATCCGCGAGCGCCGCCGTATACCGGTCCTGCGCCTCGATGATGTCTGCGACCGTGTCGGCGATCGGTCCGTCGTCCCGAATGCTCCCGGCAAGAATGTATTCGACGTTCGCGCGGATACACTCGACCATCACGCCGCTTGTGAGCACGCCCTGTTCGACGGCGGCGCGAAGGCCGCCGGCGCGATTGATGGCGTTGATGGCGCGCATGTGATGGCGATGGCCGCCGGTGACCGGAGCGCCGGCCTCGAGGTCCACGCCGAGCGACGTGCCGAACAGCGCATGCTCCGCGTCGTGCACCGCGAGGGCATTGCCCGCCAGCAGGACGTTGACGTATCCGCCGCGCACGAGCTGCGAGAAGTAGTGGCCGCCGCCGGTGTGCACCACGACGGGCCCGGCGACGAACGCGATGCGCTGCCCGCGCGCGCGGGTCTCGCGCATCATGCGGGCGATCCGCGAGACGCTGACCTCGACGCGGCGCTCCGACGAGACGTCGTTGGCCATGAACGCGAAGTCGGCGCGCTCGCGGTCGCGGAACTCGGGCGTGACGCGAATCCCCTCCAGCCCGCAGACGACGCGGTCGCCGGTGCGGACGTCGCGGAGCTTGCGGCACTCGGGGCCGCTCGCGGCCATGACGATCACGGCATCCATCCGCTGGCGCGCCACGTCGACCCATCGTCCGCCGATGCGCACCTGCGTGCGCTGGTTCGTCGTCGAGTAGAAGTCGTCGGGCACGGAACCGTCGCGATCGGCGACGCGCACCAGCGCGTCGTGCTCCTCGGCAACATGGCAGCCGAGCGGGATCAGCGTTTCGACGAGCGCTGCGAGCGACGGCTGGGTCGCGGTCGACACTTTCAGCGTCAGCTTGGAGAAATCCTGGTTGGTGCGGCCGATCTCGAAGTGGAGCACTTCGAACGCGCCGCCGCGCTCGATGACCGTATCGAAAATCGCGTTGAGCAGCTGCGAGTCGATCAGGTGTCCTTCGGCGCGCACGGTCGCGCTGTGAGTCTGGGTGTTGGCCACGATCCAGGGATTATACCGGCGAGTCTTCCTGTAGCTTCCGCCTTCAGGCGGAAGGACCACGCCCATGCTCTTTGAAGATCCGCACAAGCCGCTTCGTGACGACGTGCGGTTGTTGGGCACGCTGCTGGGGGAGACGCTCCGCCGCCAGGAAGGAGAGGCGCTGTTCGAGCGCGTCGAGCGCGTGCGCGGACTCGCGAAGCGCGCCCGCCGCGACGATGCCGACCAATCGCGGCAGGCGTTCGATGCGCTGGCCCGCGAGCTCGGCGACATGCCGGTCGACGCGGCACTGCCGATCGCGCGGGCGTTCGCCCACTTCCTGAATCTTGCGAACGTCGCGGAGCAGCATCACCGGGTACGGCGGCGCCGCGCCTACCAGCGCAATCCGCACGCCAACCCGCAGCCGGCCTCGATCGAAGAGGCGCTGCCGCGCCTGATCGCCTCGGGCGTGTCGCCCGACGCGCTCTATGACGCGGTGTGCGCGCTTCGCATCGAGCTCGTGATCACGGCGCACCCGACCGAGATCATGCGGCGGACGCTGCAGATGAAATACAACGCGGTGGCCGATGCGCTCGCCGCGCTGGATCGCCTCGACGCGACGCCGCTCGAGCGCGAGGCGCTGATCGAGACGCTGCGCCGCGAGATCACCGCCGCGTGGGAGACCGAAGAGATCCGGCGCGGCCGCCCGTCGCCGCTCGACGAGGTCCGCTCGTCGCTGGCGATCTTCGAGCAGACGTTGTGGGACGCCGTGCCCGAGCATCTGCGATCGCTCGATCGCACGCTCGGCGCCGTCACCGGCCGCGCGCTGCCGCTCGACGCGGCGCCGATTCGCTTCGGCTCCTGGATTGGCGGCGATCGTGACGGCAACCCCGCCGTCACGCCGGAAGTGACGCGGCGCGCCTGCCTGTCGTCGCGCTGGATTGCGCTCACGTTGTACTCGCGCGAGGTCGAGCGGCTGCGGCAGGAGCTGTCGATGACGCGCGCGAGCGACGCGCTGCGCGATCGCGTGTCGGGCGCCCACGAGCCGTACCGCGCGCTGTTGCGCGACGTGCATCATCGGCTGGAGCTCACCCGGCGCCACGTCGAAGACCTCCTTTCGATGCGGCCGGGCCGCGGCGGCACCCGTCCGGACGAGTTGTTCGAGACAGCGGAGCAGCTTGCCGAGCCGCTGCGCCTGTGCTTCGAATCGCTGCACGCGACCGCCAACGGCGTCATCGCGAACGGCCGCCTGCTCGACGTGCTGCGTCGTCTCGCGGCGTTCGGCCTCACCCTCGTGCGGCTCGACATCCGGCAGGAAGGCGCACGCCACGCGGAGGTCGTCGATTTGATCGCCCGCTCCACCGGCCGGCCCGGGTATCTCTCGTGGCCCGAAGCCGACAAGATCGCGTTCCTCGTCGACGCGCTCGCCGACCGAGAGCGCATTCCGTCCGGTCTCCCGCGCAATCCACGGACCGACGAGATTCTCCAGACCTTCGACGCGCTCGCCGCCATGCCGCCGGCCTCGCTTGGCGCGTATGTGATCACGATGGCGGCGCAGCCGTCCGACGTGCTCGCCGTCGAGTTGCTGCAGCGACGCGCGCGTCTCACGCCAGGTTTGCGCGTGGTGCCGCTCTTCGAGACCGCACGCGATCTGCGCGCGGCCGGTGACGTCGTCGATCGGCTGCTGTCGATCCCGTGGTATCGCGATCGCGTCAGGGCCGCGGGCGATCGGCAGGAAGTGATGATCGGCTACTCCGATTCCGCCAAGGAGATCGGACGCGTCGCGGCCGCGTGGGAGTTGTACACGGCGCAGGAGGCCATCGTCCGCGCGTGTGCCTCCCACGGCGTGGCCGTGACGTTGTTTCATGGCCGCGGCGGCAGCGTCGGCCGCGGCGGTGGTCCGACGTACCTGGCCATCCAGTCGCAGCCTCCGGGATCGATCGATGGCACGCTGCGCGTCACCGAGCAGGGAGAAATGATCCAGGCAAAGTTCGGCCTGCCCGGGATCGCGCTCCGCACGCTCGAGGTCTACACGACGGCGACGCTGGATGCCGCGCTGGGCGCGCACGCGCCGGTGCACGCGCGCTGGCGCGAGACGATGGATCGCATCGCCGCCTCCGCGCGCGACGCCTTCCGCGCCGTCGTCTACGACGACCCGCGGTTTCCGGCGTACTTTCGCGCGGCCACGCCCGAGGCGGAGCTCGATGCGCTGCACATCGGCAGCCGTCCCGCGCGGCGTGGGGCGGGCGGGCTCCAGACGCTGCGCGCAATTCCCTGGCAGTTCGCCTGGACGCAGACGCGCCTGCTGCTCGCGTCGTGGCTCGGCGCGGAGGCGCTGCAGCCGGCGAGCGACGCCGAGCGCGAGACCTATCGCGAGATGTATCGCGAGTGGCCGTTCTTCCGATCGATGATCGATCTGCTGCAGATGGCGCTCGCCAAGGCGGATGCGGGGATTGCCGCGCATTATGACCGTCAGCTGGTGCCGGGCGATCTGCAGCCGCTCGCCGACGCGCTGCGCGGGCGGCTCGAGGGCGCAACCGCGGCGGTGCTCGCCATCACCGGCCACGAGCGGCTGCTCGCGGATGCGGCGGTGCTGCGCCGCTCGATCGACGTGCGCAATCCTTACGTCGATCCGATCAACCTGGTGCAGGTGGAAGTCCTGCGACGGCTTGCGGCCCTGCACGGCCCCGACTCGCCCGACGTGGCGGGCGAAGAGGCGCGGGCGCACGATGTCGCGGCATTACGGGCCGCCCTGCGCGTGACCATCAATGGCATCGCGGCAGGGATGCGAAACACGGGATAGAGCCTTATCCGGCGGGTCTAAAGACCCGCCCTACGTGGGACAGTAGAGCCTGTCAGTGACCGCACACCCGCGCGATTTTAGAGACCCGACGCACGCTTGCGTATGACTCGATAGAGGGCGAACATGACCGTACCAATGGGCGCGGCGGACAGAGCGGCGGCGGGTGCGGGGCCGGCGGAGGGCGGCGCCAGGCAGTCGGGCGAGATCCGGAAGCTGACCTCGCTCGTCGAGATCAGCCAGGCGCTCTCGAGCGCGATCAACTTCAAGGCGTCGTTGCATCGCGTCCTCGAGATCCTCGAGAAGTCGCACGATGCGGTCAGGAGCGCGGTCGCCATCTCGTCGGACGAGAAGCCGCAGCTGCAGATCGCCGCGCACGTGGGCACCGGCCGCGACCGCGCGTGGCAGACGGGCGTGCCTGGCGGCGCGCTCGCGACGCAGGTGCATGCGAGCGGCCGCCCGCTGGTCGTGCCGCGCGTCAGCCGCGAACCCGCGCTGGCCGCGGGCCGGGAAGGGGAGGACGAGCGCTCGTTCGTCTGCGTGCCGCTGCTGCTGCACCGGCGCGCCGTCGGCGTGCTCGTCATCGAGCTCCGCTTCAAGCCGGATCGCAACTACGAGCGCACCGCGAAGTTCTTCGGCGTGGTCGCGTCGATGATCGCGCAGGCGATCAAGGTGCAGCGGCTGATCGAAGCGGACCGTGAGCGGCTGCTCCAGGAAAACGTCCGCCTCCAAGGGGAGCTGCGCGAGCGCTACGACTTCTCCCACATCATCGGCACCAGCCGGCTGATGCACGACGTCTGCGAGCAGATGACGCAGGTGGCGCGCACCAACACGACGGTCCTCATCCGCGGCGAATCGGGCACGGGCAAGGAGCTCATCGCACAGGCGATTCATTACAACTCGCAGCGCGCCGCAAAGCCGTTCGTCAAGGTGAGCTGCGCGGCGCTCCCCGACACGCTGATCGAGTCGGAGTTGTTCGGGTACGAGAAGGGGGCGTTCACCGGCGCGAACAACCGCAAGCAGGGACGCTTCGAGCGCGCCGACGGCGGCACGCTGTTCCTCGACGAGATCGGCGACATCAATACCTCGGTCCAGGTGAAGCTGCTGCGTGTCCTGCAGGAGCGCGAGTTCGAGCGCCTGGGCGGCGTCGAACCCGTGAAAGTCAACGTGCGCCTGATCGCCGCCACGAACAAGAACCTCGAGGACGCCATCGCGGCCGGCACGTTCCGCGAAGACCTGCTTTATCGCCTCAACGTGTTCACGATCTACGTGCCGCCGCTCCGCGAGCGCAAGACCGACGTGCTGCTGCTCGCCGATCACTTCCTCGAGCGGCTCGCCGCGGATCATCGCAAGCGCATCCGCCGCATCTCGACGCCCGCCATCGACATGCTGATGGCGTATCACTGGCCCGGCAACGTGCGCGAGCTGCAGAACGTCATGGAGCGCGCGGTGCTGGTCTGCGACGGCGAAGTGCTGCACGCGCACCACCTGCCGCCGACGCTGCAGATGGCGGATACCAGCGATGCCTCGTCGATGCGCTCGCTGGCCGCATCGCTTTCCGCGTTCGAGAAGGATCTGATCCAGGACGCGCTGAAGATGGCCCGCGGCAACCGCGCCAAGGCGGCGCGCCTGCTCCAGGCAACGCCGCGGATCGTCAACTACAAGATCAGGAAATACAAGATCGACTGGCGACGCTTCCAGGCGTAACCGGCACTTTCAGCAGCGAGTGCCACACGGACAAATCCGGAAGTTCTATCCGTGTCCATCCGTGTGCATCTGTGGTGGCTTACTCGACACGATAACCCAGGGCCTCCGCGTTCTTCGTCACGCGCGCATCGCGCAAACGTCAACGCGGATGTCAGGAGCGGCATGTCGCGGTCGAGGATCCGGCGGGCAGCAGCATCCGCTTCCAGTATCGCGGCGAGCAGCGCGCTGGTCTCGATGTAACGGAGCGGGAGGAGGGCCGTCGGAGCGGGACGAGGCGGCCGCGGCCGCCTCGATTGACGCTTAGAGCTCGCCACGTTCCTCGGCGATGAGATCCGCGACAGAACCCTTCAGTTGAATGTCGGGCCAGCGGCCGCTGAACCGGCGCGCTGCGGCGGTACGGACCGCACCGGCGGCAACGAGCGCCTCATAGCCGCGCCGACGAGGACCGTCCGGCGCAGCGCCGGGCGGCACCAGGTGAGCGATGACGCGTCCGTGCGATGTGATGGCGATCCGTTCGCCGGCGGCGCTGCGGTCCCACGTAGTGGCTCAAGTTGTCTTTGAGCTCGCGAATCCCGGTCGTTTCCATTGACGGGATTGTGGCCACATATGGCCACAAAGTCGACCCCCGGCGACGCGGTGAGGCGTCGCTCCGTTCTCCGGCCCGCTACTGAATCTCGAGATAGTCGAGCGCAGCCGTCTCTTTGCCGTCCGGGGTGCCCTCAATCAGGATCGGCTCGCCGGGCTGCAGCTCGACGTCCTTGATCACCCGGCGCATCGACGAGGAGCCATCGATCTTCGTGGTGGGCAGCCGCTCGCTTCCCATCCATTCGTCCACGACCCGGCCGTGAATCCACACCTTGTAGCGCGCCGCACCGGTGGTGACGTCGAAGTACTGCACGACCACGTCGTGGCGTCCGGGGGCTCCCGCATACGTGAACGTCGCCGAGCAGCTTTGCTCCGGACATTCGACCGCGCCGTGCCCCGATGCGGCCTCCCACGGTTTCACGTCCACCCGCGTGTAGCCATCGAGCTCGGCGTCCTCCGCCTCGAGACGCCCGGGATAGTTGCCGACGCGCCCCTTCGCGTCCGCGATCTTCGACTCGCGCGCGAACCACCGCGACACCGCGTCGCGCCAGACGATGGCTTGATCCGCCTGATATACGAGCTGCTTCAACACCGCCTCGTACCGCTCGTCGTCGATCTTGCCTTTGAGCGTACGCCAGTCGCGCACGTAGCTCGCGACTGAGGCCGCGCCTTCGTAGTGCGAGTCGTACAGATACTGGATGACCGTCGTACCCAAATGCAGTCGATGCGTGTAGGGGACGTGATGCATGAAGAGCAGCAAATCGTCCGGACACGTTTCGAGTGACTCGTAGAGATCGCGAACCGCCGGCGGATACTGGCCGATGAAGCCGGTGCCGGTCGCCACCGTCCGATCCATGCCGACGCCCTCGGGATCGGCGCGATGCCACTGTCCCCAACCGTTGCGCTCCGAGGCTTCCACCGACACGCCGTAATGGTTGCCGACGATATCGGTCAACGTCTGCAGGCCGAGCGGGCCCGTGTAGTTTTCGTAAGTGCGCCAGGACGTCAGGAGCAGCGGAGCGACCACCGCCGTCACCGCGGGATCCTTGCCGAACGTCAGCGTCGTCCATTCCTGCGCGATCTGCTGCGCGCTCAGATCGGGGTTCCACGCGAGCCGCCCGAACCCGTACAGGTTTGCCTGCGACAAGTGATTGCCAAACCAGTTGTCGTCATCGCCGACGTTGGCGACGCCGACGAAGCCGCCAGTCGGGCGCGAGAACGTGCGCCCGGCGACGATCGACTTCACCGGCGTGCTGTTGTCGTGCGCGCGCAGATCGAAGTCGAGCACCTCTTTCCACATCGGGATCAGGAAGACGGTGTGACGGGCCTGGCCGAAGTACTCCTGGGTGATCTGCAGCTCGATCGCCTGATTGGTGCGCTCGAGGCCGGCAAACAGCGGTGAAGCCGGTTCACGCACCTGGAAATCAATCGGCCCGTGCTTGATCTGGATGATGACGTTGGGGTCGAACGATCCGTCGAGGGCGTGAAAATTGTCGTAGGCGGCGCGCGCGCGATCGTTCTTCAGGTTCTGCCAGTCCATGTGGTGGTCGTACACGAACCCGCGATAGAAGAGCACGCCGTGATGCGGCGCGAGCGCGCGCGCGACGACGTTTGCCGCATCCGCGTGGGTGCGCCCGTAGGCGGACGGCCCCACCCGTCCTTCGGAGTCGGCCTTCAACACGAAGCCGCCCAGATCGGGGATCGCGGTATACAACGCGTCGGCGGTCGTCTTCCACCAGTTGGCGACGGCCGCGTCGAGCGGGTCGTAGGTCGACAGGCCGCCGAGCGTCTTGGGACTGCCGAAGTCGACGGCGAGCGCGACCTGTACGCCCCAGGGGCGCAGCGCGTCGGCAATCCGCGCGATCTGCGGCACGAACGGCGCGGAGAGCACCGCGGGATTGGCGTTGACGTTGTTGATCGAGATGCCGTTGATGCCGAGCGAGGCGAGCAGGCGGCCGTATTCGCCGACGCGCGTGAGGTCCGGCCGGACGCCGCCGTCCGTCCAGAAGATCGATCGTCCGCCGTAGCCGCGCTCGATCGAGCCGTCGAGGTTGTCCCACTCGTTCACCCAGCGCACCGGCGCATATGGCGCGCTGCGATCGTTCAACCCGGTCATCGATTCGCCGAGGGCGAGCCGCCGCAGGAACGCGAACGCGCCATAGAGCGCGCCGCGCGGCGTGCCGCCGGCAATCACCACGTAGGAGGCGTTCGCGACCCGCACCGTCCGCAGCGAGTAGCCGTCGGGCGGCAGCGTTCCCGCCGGTGCGAGAAAGGGCGCGGTCTGCCGGATCCGGGCGAGCACGCCGATCACGATCGTGCCCTCGTTGACGATGCGCGGCGACGTGCGGAGCTCGCGGCCGATCATCGCGCTGACGCCGCGCTCGAGTTCATCCTGCGCACGCAGGAGCGGCGCGTCGCTGCCGAGGATGGTGACGAATTGTGGAGTCACGTCGCGCGCGCGCTCCGCCGCCGTCGCCTCGAGCGGCGCGTATCGCAGCCACGCGGCGCGTCCGTTCTCCGCGCGCGCCGGCACTGCCAGCGACATGACCGCCAGTGCGGCCAGGGTCAGTCGTCGGATCGTCATCATCTCGGCCTATTTTCACTCAAATAGGCCGGCCGCCAGTGCGGCTCGTCGGCGGGTCAAAGGGCGCGGGTGCGCGGTAGGGCGCACCTTCAGGTGCGCCTGCACGACGGCGCCTCTAAAGAGGCGCCCTACCGTGAGGCGCCAGGCTTTTTCAGTGCGCGGTAGGGCGCACCTTTAGGTGCGCCTGCACGACGTCCTCTAAAGAGGCGCCCTACAGTGAGGCGCCAGGCTTTTTCAGCAAGCTGCTAAAGACCCGCCCTACACCTGTCTCACGCGCAACCGGAGAGAACGCATGTTTGGTTTTGTAAATGGCTTTCGTAAGCTATGGCTTTCGTAAACGTATGAAGCGCCCTCCCCGAGCTCCCCGTGTTCGCAAGATCACCGGCCCGCAAATCAGCTCGTTGCCTCGCATGACCCGCCGGCCGCAGTTCGTTCCCCCGATGACCGCCGAGATCGTCGAGCGGCTGCCGGAAGGACGCGAGTGGATCTACGAGGTGAAGTTCGACGGCTACCGTGCGCTGCTGGTCAAGAACGGGAGCGCCGTGCGCATCCACTCGCGCAACGACAAGGACCTGACCGCTGCCTACCCGCACGTCCGCGCCGCGGCCGCGGCGCTGCGCGCACAGACCGCGGTCGTCGACGGCGAGATCGTCGCGGTGGACGCGACCGGGCATCCGTCCTTCCAGGCGCTGCAGCATCCCTCGGCGCATCCCAAACACGCCGTCGTCTTCTACGCGTTCGATCTGTTGCACCGTGATGGTGACGATCTGCTGGCGCGGCCGCTCGACCAGCGCCGGGCCGAGCTGCGCGAGGTGGTCGACGGCTCGGGCGTGCTCTTGTCCGAGGAACTGGACGGCACGCCGGCGCGCATCATCGAAGCGGTGCAGGGACTCGGGCTCGAAGGGGTGGTCGCCAAGCGCGTAGACTCGCTCTACCTGCCGGGGCAGAGCACCGGCGCGTGGGTGAAGCTCAAGCTCGATAAGCAGCAGGAGTTCGTCATTGGCGGGTATCGGCCGGGGCCGCACGGGGTCGACGCGCTGCTGGTCGGCGTCTACGACGGCAAGCCGCTGCGATTTGCGGGCAAGGTGCGCGCGGGCTTCACGCCGCGCCTGCGCCGCGACGTATTGGCCGCCCTGCAGCCGCTCCACGCGAGCCGGTGCCCGTTCGTCGATCTGCCGAACGCGAAACCGTCACGATGGGGCGGCGGCGTGACGGCGGAGCAGATGCGCGAGATGCAGTGGGTGAAGCCGTCGCTGGTCGCGCAGGTGCGCTTCGTCGAGTGGACGTCGGACGGTCACCTGCGGCACTCCGCCTTCCTCGGGCTGCGCACGGATAAGGATGCGCGGGCGATTCGCCGCGAGACCTAGGCCCGCGCACGGAGAGAGCGCCTGCGGCCGACGCCTCTTGTGTATAGTAACGACCGTGCGGATTGCATTTCAGGGCGAACCGGGTGCGTACAGTGAGGCGGCGGCGCGGCGGTGGGCGCCGACCACGGACGTGCTGCCGTGTGCCGCCTTCGAGGACGTGTTCACCGCCGTCAACGAAGGGCGCGCGACCCACGGCATTCTCCCAATGGAGAATTCCATCGGCGGCAGCATCCATCGCAACTATGACCTGCTGGTCGAGCACGAGCTGCCGATAGTCGGCGAGGTCGAACTGCGCGTCGATCACTGCCTGCTCGCGCTCCCCGGCACGTCGATGGACGATGTGAAGGTCGTCTATTCGCATCCGCAGGCGCTCGCCCAGTGCGAGGACTTCCTGCAGCGCCTCACCGGCGTCGAGATCGTGGCCGTCTACGACACCGCCGGCGCCGCCAAGATGGTGCGCGAGAGTGGGCGCGACGATGCGGCGGCAGTGGCGTCGCGGCGCGCGGCGGAGGTGTTCAATCTCGAAATCCTCCGCGAATCGATCCAGGATTTCGAAGGCAACATCACCCGCTTCTTCGTCGTCGCGCGCAGCGGGCGGGACGTCCCCGACGCGAACAAGACGTCGATCGTCTTCGCGCTCCAGAGCCGGCCGGGCACGCTCTTCAAGGCGCTGGCCGGCTTCGCCCTGCGCGACATCAACCTCACGAAGCTCGAGTCGCGTCCTCTCCGCGGCCGGCCCTGGGAATACATGTTCTACGTCGACGTCGACGTCGCACGCGATTCGCTCTCCTGCGGCCGGGCGCTGGCCGACCTCGGTGAGTTCACCCAATGGGTCCGCACGCTGGGCAGCTACCGATCCTGGAAGGAAGAATCGTAAACGCCGGGCCCTACCGTCCGGCGCTCCCGTTTTTCAACCCGCTGGTATGGGCGTTGCTGCGCAGGTGACTCCTGCGTGCCTCGACCATTTCGCTTCTTCGCATCGATCCTGATTCTCGCCGCGCTCGCCGCGCCGCTCCATGCCGCGGCGCCCGTCGGCTTCGAAGACGCGATCGTCGCCACCGTCGCGAGTCCGACCGGCCTCGCCTTCACACCCGATGGACGGCTGCTGATCACGACCCAGACCGGCGCCCTGCGCGTCGTCCAGAATGGCACGCTGCTCGCTACGAGCGCGCTCAACCTGTCGGCGAGCATCTGCACGAACAGCGAGCGCGGGCTGCTCGGCGTCGCCGTCGATCCGGCGTTCGCGACGAACCGGTTCGTGTACGTCTTTTACACTTTCAAAAAGTTCGGCGTCTGCGAACAGAACACAGCCAATAGTCCGGTCAACCGCGTGTCGCGGTTCGTGCTGCCGACGACCAATGTCATCGACCGCGCGACCGAGGTCGTGCTCATCGATAACATCCCGTCCCCGAACGGGAACCACAACGCGGGCGATCTGCACTTCGGGAAAGACGGCTACCTGTACGCGGCGACGGGCGACGGCGGCTGCGACTACGCCGGCAACAGCGGTTGCGCCGGCGCGAACGACGCGTCGCGCGACACGCATGTGCTCGTCGGCAAGCTGCTCCGCATCACGCGCGACGGCGCGATCCCGCCCGACAACCCGTTCCTCGGCGCGGGGACGGGGCGGTGCAACGTCAACGGGCGCACGACCGCAGGGCAGAAGTGCCAGGAGACCTACGCGTCCGGCTTCCGCAATCCGTTCCGCTTTGCCGTCGATCCGAACGCCTCGTCCACGCGAGTGTTCGTCAACGACGTCGGACAGAACACGTGGGAAGAGATCAACCTTCTCGCGCGCGGCGCCGACTACGGGTGGAACATTCGCGAGGGGAACTGCGCGAACGGATCGACCACCGACTGCGGCGCGCCGCCGGCCGGGCTCACGAATCCGGTTTACGCCTACGACCACAACTCGGGATGCGCATCGATCACCGGCGGCGCCTTCGTGCCGAACGGGGTCTGGCCGGCAGCGTACACCGGCGCATACATGTTCAGCGATTACGTGTGCGGGACGATCTTCACGCTGACCCGCAACGCCGACGGCTCGTTTTCGCGCTCGACCTTCATGAGCGGCCTCGGCGTGAACAGCGCCGTGGCGATGATCTTCGGCCCGTTCAGCGGCACGCAGGCGCTCTATTACACCAGCTACGCAAATGGCGGCCAGGTGCATCGCGTCGCGTTCACGGGCAATCGCAGTCCGACGGCGACCGCATCCGCGTCGCCGCGTTCGGGTCCGTTGCCGCTCTCGGTGCGGTTCGACGCGTCGGCCAGCAGCGATCCCGACGGCGACGCCTTGTCGTTCGACTGGAATTTCGGCGACGGCACCGCGCACGGCACGTCCGCGATCGTGACGCACACCTACTCGACGGCCGGGCAGTTCGACGCCGTGGTCACCGTCACGGACGCGCGCGGCGCACGCGCCACCGCAACGGTGCGGATCAGCGCCGGCAATACGCCGCCGGTGCCGAGGATCACCGCACCGTCGACGAGCGCGACCTTCGCGGTCGGCGACACCGTGACGCTGACCGGCACGGCCAGCGACGCGGAGCAGGGAACGCTGTCGGGCGCGGCGCTCTCGTGGACGGTGCTGCTGCATCACAACACGCATACGCACCCGTTCCTCTCGCCGACCACCGGCAGCAGCGTGCAGATCACGACCCCTGCGCCTGAAGATCTCGCGGCGACGACGACCAGCTATCTCGAAATTCGCCTGACCGCGACCGACGCCCAGGGCGCGAGCGCGACGGTGTCGCAGCGCTTCAACCCGCGCCTGGTGAACGTGACGCTCGCGAGCGATCCGTCCGGGCTCACGCTCGGGGTGAACGCCGCCACACTCAAAGGGCCGACGACCGTGACGTCGTGGGAGCGCTACGTGCTGCATGTCAGCGCGGCGACGCAAAACGACGCGAGCGGTCAGCCGTGGATTCCGCTGACGTGGTCGGATGGCGGGGCGCCGTCACATGCGATCGTGACCCCGCCGTCAGCAGCGACGTATACGGCGCGCTTTGCCGCGGCCGCGCGTCTCGCGCCAACGGCCGACAGCTTCGTTCGCGGCGGGACGTTCGCGTCCACCAACTTCGGCACGAACGCAAAAGTCGAAATGAAGCTCAGCACCGATCCCGGGTTCGTGCGCGAGACCTACCTGAAATTCGACGTGCGCAGCGTGGCGACGATTGGCCGGGCGACGGTGCGCTTGTTCGGCGCGATCACGGACACCCGCGCGACCAACGTGCCGGTCACGGTGCAGGGCGTGGCCAATACGTCGTGGAGCGAGACCGCGCTCACCTGGAACACGCGTCCGCCGTCGACGACCGCGGTGCTCGACACGGCCGTCGTGCCGGATGCGATCGCCGCGTGGCACGAATGGGACGTGACCTCGTACGTGCGGGCGGAGAAAGCTGCGGGCCGCGGCGTCATCACGCTGATCTTCCGCGCCGCGGCGGCAAGTCCGCCGCACCTTGCATTCAACGCCCGCGAGAGCGGCGCGAACGATCCCGAGCTGCTCGTCAGCGCGGAAGCGTCGGCGTCGAGCGCGGACATCGTGTTGTATGCCGGCGATCGTTCGCGCGTGGCCGGTGCGTGGCGCGACACCGCTGACGCGACGGCGGCGGGCGGAATGCGCGTCGCGCAGCCCGATGCCGGCGCCGCCAAAGTGTCGGCGCCGCTCGCGAGTCCGTCGAACTTCGTCGAATGGACCTTCAACGCGCAGGCGAACACGCCGTATCGCCTGTGGATTCGCGGCAAGGCCGAGCGCGACGCGTACACGAACGATTCCGCGTTCGTGCAGTTCTCGCCCGACAGCATCGACGGCTCGGGCGCGGCGGCGTTTGTCATCGGCACGACCTCCGCGACCACGTATGTGCTCGAGGATTGCGGCGGCTGCGGCGAGAGCGGGTGGGGCTGGCAGGACAACGGCTACGGGACGGGCGTGCTGGGGCCGACGATCCGGTTCAAGACGAGCGGCCTGAAGACGATTCGGGTCCAGACGCGCGAGGACGGACTGTCGATCGATCAGATCGTGCTCTCGCCGGCGACGTATCTGTCGCGCGCGCCGGGCGCGCCGAAGAACGATACGACCATCGTCCCGAAATGACGAGCACGGAAGGTGGACACTCACAGTTATCGTCGGGATGCCCTCGATAACTGTGAGTGTCCCCGTTCCGATTGACGCCGGCGCGGGGCGCGCGTTAAGATGCCCGAACGTCGATGACGAGCATTACTTGCCTCACTACTCGAAAGCGGGCCAAGCGCACTGCGTGGCCGGTGGTGAGGGTGTGCTCGTGATCGGATAACGTTCGGTCGCAGCACAATTCCACTAACCGCCGGCCCCCACCAGGTGCCGGCGGTTTTTTTTTGCGCGAAGAGAGAGAAAGGCGAGGCGGGTCATGCAGCCAGGACGGAAGCGGATCGATGTCGGGGTGCTCGGCGCGACGGGGATGGTCGGGCAGCAATTCGTGCGGCAGCTCGCCCGGCATCCGTGGTTCCGCCCGGCGTGGCTGGCGGCGAGCGAGCGCTCCGAAGGACGCAGCTATTCGGACGCGGCGCCCTGGCGGCTGAGCGAGGCGCCCCCCGATGAGATCCGCAGCACCATCGTCGAGGGCTGTGTGCCGGGACGGGGGCCACGGCTGATGTTTTCGGCGCTCGACGCGACCGCGGCAAAGGACATCGAGCCCGCCTTCGCGGCGGCCGGGCATCTCGTCGTCAGCAATGCGCGCTGTTACCGGATGGACGCCGACGTCCCGCTGCTCATCCCCGAAGTCAACGGCGATCATCTGGCGCTGCTCGATCGTCAGCGACAGACGCGCGGCTGGCGCGGCGCGATCGTGACCAACCCGAATTGTTCGACGGTGGTGCTCGCAATGGTGCTCGCGCCGCTGCGCCGCTTCGGCCTCGAGTCGGTGCTGGTCAGCACGATGCAAGCGGTCTCCGGCGCCGGCTATCCCGGCGTGCCCTCCATGGATATCCTCGGCAACGTCGTCCCCTTCATCGCGAACGAAGAAGAAAAGATGGAGAGCGAGACCTGCAAGATCCTCGGCTCGCTCGGCGACGGCGGGGTCACGCCGCATGCCGTGACGGTGAGCGCACACACCAACCGCGTGCCGGTCATCGATGGCCACACCGAGACGGTGTCGATCCGGATGGCGGCGCGCCCCTCGCTCGATGACGTGCGCGACGCGCTGGCCTCGTTCAAGGGGCAGCCGCAAGCGCTCGGCCTGCCGACGGCGCCGCCCCACCCGATCGTCGTCAGCACCGCGCCGGATCGTCCGCAGCCGCGCCGCGATGTCGAACGCGACGGTGGGATGACCGTGACGGTCGGGCGTCTCCGCCCGTGCCCGGTGCTTGGCGTGAAGCTCGTTGCGCTCGGCCACAACACGATTCGCGGCGCCGCCGGCGCCGCGGTGCTCAATGCCGAGTTGATGTTGGCGACGGGCCTGATCGGGGAAGACTGATGCGCACGGTGGTCATGAAGTTCGGCGGCACATCCGTGGCGGATGCGGCCGCCATCACCCAGTTGATGATGATCGTCCGGCGTGCGATCGACAACGGCGACGCGCCGGTGGTGGTCGTCTCCGCGATGTCGGGTGTGACGGATCGATTGCTCGCCCTGGCCGATGCGGCCAGCCGCGGTGACACGGAAGCGCTGACGAAGGGACTCGACGAGCTCTCCCGCCGACACGCGGAGGCGGCCCTCCGCTTACTGCCCACGTCGGCGGCGTTGACGACCGGGGACATCGAGCTCGAGATGACGGAGCTCGGCGCCGTGCTGCAGGCCATCGAGGTGCTGCGGGACGCGCACCCGCGCGCACGCGACCGCGTCGCCGCGAGCGGCGAGCTGCTCAGCAGCCGGCTCATTGCCGCGGCCATGCGCGAGCACGGGCTCGCCGCCGATTTCGTCGATGCGCGATCCGTGCTGATGACCGACGACTCGCACGGGCAGGCGGCGCCGCGGAGCGAGCCGACGCGAGAGGCGGCAGCCGAGCACGTCGTGCCGCTCGTGCGCGAACGGCGCGTGCCGGTAATTGGGGGATTCGTCGGGCGCGCGCCGGACGGCGCGACCACGACGCTCGGGCGCGGCGGCTCGGACTATTCGGCGGCGCTGATTGGCGCCGCGATCGGCGCGGCGGAAATCCAGATCTGGACGGACGTCGACGGCATGCTCACTGCCGACCCGCGCGTCGTGTCAGGACCGCGGGTGGTGCGGCGGCTCTCGTTTGGCGAAGCGTCGGAGCTGGCATACTTCGGCGCCAAGGTCCTGCATCCGAGCACGATTCTTCCGGCCGTCACCCGCGACATTCCTGTCCGCATCCTCAACAGCCGCCGGCCCGAGGCGGAAGGCACGATCATCACCGGCACGCCCGCCGGCGACGATCGGCCGGTGGCGGCGATCGCGTGCAAGCGCGGCGTGACGGTGATTGACGTGACGTCGACCCGCATGCTGATGGCCTACGGGTTTTTGCGCCGCGTCTTCGAAACCTTCGAGCACTTCCGTACGCCGGTTGACGTCGTCACGACTTCCGAAGTCAGCGTGTCGGTCACGGTCGACGACCGCAGGCACGTGCCCGAGATCGTGGCAGCGCTCCGCGAGTTTGCCGACGTCAACGTCGAAGAAGATATGGCGATTCTCTGCGCGGTCGGAGAGAATCTCCGGCAGCGAGCGGAGACCGCGTCGCGCGTGATCAGCGCGCTCGCGACCTTCCCGCTGCGCATGGTCTCGCAGGCAGCGTCGCGCCGAAACCTGACCGTCGTCCTCGCGGACACTCTGGTGCCGGAAGCGATGCAGCACCTGCACGACGAGTTGTTTGAGCTCGCTGAAACACGATAAAGGACATCGGGGAGAACCGACGGCCGGCAACCCGCCTTCGCCAAGGCTCCGGCGGGGCAGGCCGACACCACATGTGATGCGCCTATTGCTGATCGGCCACGGCCGCATGGGACG
>JBKPRU010000216.1:0-28347 GCA_046734675.1 Acidobacteriota bacterium | reverse complement strand
GTACGGCTACGGCGTCACCTATACGCTCGGCGACGCGACGCAGACGGGGGGCGATCTGTTCAGTCTGGATTTCCCGACCGCCGCCGATTACCCGCGGTATCCGACCGCGACCGACGAACGCAACCGGCTCGTGTTGACCGGCATCGTCGGCCTGCCGTACGACTTCATCCTGAGTACGTTCATGACGCTTGGCTCAGGGACGCCGTACACCATCACCGACGAATCGCGCGGCAGCGGCATCAACGAGCGGCAGGTGCTGCGCAACGAAGGGCGGCCCGAGCAGTTTGCGTTCATCTTTCCGGACGCCTGGGCCTATCGCACCGTCGACCTGCAAGCCGAACGCACGTTCCGCTTTCAGGGGCAGCATCAGGTCTCGGTGATCTTCCAGGGATTCAACATCTTCAGCTTCGACAATTTCACCGGCTATGACGGGTTCATCCCGACGCTGCCGGCCGTCAACCAGAACTTCGGCAGGCCGAACACCTTGATTGATCCGGGACGCCGCCTGCAGTTCGGCGTGCGGTATGGATTCTGATGCCTCATCGCGCGAGTGTGGCGCTGATCGCGTTTGTCGCCTTGATGACGTGCGGCTGCGGACCTCGGTACACCTCGCGCGAGGTCCGGGCCGCGCAGCCGCAGCGAACGCTGTCTCAGGACGATGACCGGCTGCTCGAGGACCTGTCGAAGCGATCGTTCATGTTCTTCTGGGAGCACGCGGATCCGTCGACCGGCATCGTGCGCGACCGCGCACGGACGACCGGGTCGCCCATCGACGGCCAGGGACGCGATGTCGGGAGCATCGCGTCTGTGGGCTTCGGGCTTGCCGGTCTGTGCATCGCCGCCGAGCGCGGCTGGGTGCCGCGCGATCAGGCGATCGCGCGCACGCGGGTGACGCTCCGCTTCTTTGCCGAACGGCAGACGCACGAGCGCGGCTGGTTCTACCACTTCGTCAATATCCGCACGGGCGCGCGCGAGTGGAACAGCGAGCTCTCCTCGATCGACACGGCGCTGCTCCTCGGCGGCGTGCTGACGGTGCGCCAGTGCTTCTCGGCCGACGCGGAGATCGTCCGCCTCGCCGAGACGATTTATCGCCGCGTCGACTTTGCGTGGATGCTCGCCGGCGACCCGCGGCTGCTCTCGATGGGGTGGAAGCCGGAAGGCGGCTTCCTCGCGTCGCGGTGGGACCATTACTGCGAGCTGATGATCCTGTATCTGCTCGGGATTGGATCGCCGACGCATCCTATCCCGGCGGCGTCGTGGACCGCGTGGCGCCGGCCCGTGATCACGTTCGACCGCTACTCGTACGTCGGCGGGCCGCCGCCGCTGTTCGTCCACCAGTACTCGCACGCGTGGATCGATTTCCGCGGGTGGCGCGACCCGGCGGGGAACACGGACTGGTTCCAGAACTCCGTCGATGCGACGCGCGCGCAGAAGGCATTCTGCCTGACGCTCTCGAAGGAGTTTCCCGGGTACGGCGATCGGATGTGGGGCATCACCGCCTCGGACAGCCGCAAGGGTTACGTCGCGTGGGGCGGGCCGCCGCGTGATCCCGCCATCGACGGAAGCGTCGTCCCATGCGCCGCCGCGGGATCGCTGATGTTCGCGCCGGACATCACGATGCCGGTGATCCGCGAGATGCGCGAGCGCTTCGGCGATCGCATCTACGGCCGCTATGGCTTTGCCGACGCGTTTCATCCCACCGACGGCTGGGTGAACCCCGACGTGATCGGCATCGATCTCGGCATCACGCTCCTCAGCGCCGAGAACCTGCGCACCGGCCACGTCTGGGAATGGTTCATGCGCAATCCAGAGATCCCCGCCGCGATGACCCGCGCCGGTCTGAAGCGCTGACGCTCCTCGCCCCTCGCTAGTCGCCCTTCGCTCCTCGCCCCTCGCTCCTCGCCCCTCGCGCGCGTTACCATCGCGGCATGCTCAATTACATCTGGTTCGGCCTGATGGCCGTCGCGCTCGTGGTCGCCGCGTTCAACGGCACCGCCGACGGCGTGACGAAGGGGGCGGTGGAATCCGCGTCCGGCGCGGTGCAGATCGCCATCGGCCTGGTCGGCATCATGACGTTGTGGCTCGGCATGATGCGCGTCGCGGAAGCCGCGGGGCTCGTGTCGATCGTCGGCCGCGCGCTGCGTCCGTTCCTTCGATGGCTGTTTCCCGAGGTGCCGGCGGAGCATCCGGCCGCCGGCGCCATCGTGGTCGCGCTCGCCGCCAACATGCTGGGCCTCAACAACGCTGCGACGCCGCTCGGGATCAAGGCGATGGAGGAGCTGCAGACGCTGAACCCGGACAAGGACACGGCGACCAACGCGATGGTGACGCTGATGGCGATCACGACCGCGGGCGTGCAGCTCATTCCGGCGTCGATGATTGGCGTGCTCGCCGCCGCCGGATCGACCACGCCGACGGCGATCATTGCGCCCACGATTCTCGCGACCTCCGCGGGAACGGTCGCGGCGATCATCGCGGCGAAAGGACTGCAGCGCTTCTATCCCACGGATGGATTCACCCCCGAGGGCTTCACTACGGACGGATCCACCACGGACGGATCCACCACGGATAGACACGGATACACACGGAAGGACGAAGAACCAGCGCCAGAGGTGCGCTCGTGATCCGCACCGCCCTCGACGCGCTCTCGTTGTGGGCGATGCCGGTGCTGCTCGTCGTCATTCCGCTGGTCGGCATCGTGCGCGGCGTGAAGGTCTACGACGTGTTCATCGAAGGCGCGAAGGAAGGATTCGACGTCGCGATCCGGATCATTCCGTTTCTCGTCGGCATCCTCGTCGCCATCGGAATGTTCCGAGGCTCGGGGGCGATGGACCTGCTCCTGGCCGGCGTCCGTCCGCTCGTCGCGCCGGTCGGATTTCCACCGGAGCTCGTGCCGCTGGCCGTGCTGCGGTCGCTGACCGGCAGCGGCTCGCTCGCGTTCACCACCGATCTCATCAAGACGCACGGGCCTGACTCGATGATCGCGCGCGCCGCGGCCACGATGTACGGATCGTCCGAGACGACGTTCTACGTGCTGGCGGTGTATTTCGGCGCCGTCGGCGTGCGGCGCACCCGGCACGCCGTGCCGGCAGCGCTCATCGCCGATCTCGTCGCCGCGATTGCCGCCGTCGCCGTCTGCGCGTGGATGTTCTGAACGTCACCGCCTAACCGAAGCGCCCGGTCGCCGTCTAACGGCGCATGCACGCCTACGACCTGAGATTCGCCTTCCGGCAACTCCTGCACCGGCCGCTCTTCTCGGGAACCGCGGTCCTGCTCATCGCGCTGGCGGCCGCCGCCAACGGCGTCGTCTTCAGCGTCGTGCGCGGCGTCCTGCTCAAGCCGCTGCCGTTCGCCGAGCCGGATCGGCTGGTCGCGATCTGGCCCGACTCGTTCGTGTCGAACGAGCACCTCGGCTACTGGCGCGATCGCACGCACAGCTTCGAACAGATTGCTGCCATGTCGCCGGGCTGGCTCATGGCACTCGTCGCAGCCGGATACGAGCCGCTGAAGGTGACCGGCGACCGCGTGTCGGACAACTTCTTCGTGATGCTCGGCGCCCGGCCCGCGCTGGGGCGCACGATCGTGCCGGGCGATGGCCGCCCGGGGGCAGCGCGCGTCGCCGTCATCAGCTTCGACGTTTTCGAACGTCACTTCGCGTCAGACCTGTCGGTGATCGGCCGCGCCGTCGATCTGGATGGCGCGCCGCATCAGATCGTCGGCGTGATGCCGCGCGGCTTCGAGTTCCCCGATCCCGGAACGGACGTGTGGGCGCCGCTGACGTTCGATCCGTCCACGCCGCTGCACAAGGCGACGTTTTCACGCGCGTTCGGACGGCTCTCGCGCGGAGTCACGCCCGAGAGCGCCACGCGCGAGCTCGTTGCCCTCGCGCCGGCGATGCGCCGCGAGCTGTCGCTCACGAACGACTGGGGGCAGACGCTCAGCGTCGCGCCGGTTCGCGACACCATTGCCGCCGGCCTGCAGACGACGCTCCTGCTGCTGCTCGGCGCGGTCGGCCTGATCCTGCTCCTGGCCGCCATCAATCTCGGCACGCTCGTCTTGAGCCACGCCGTCGAGCGGGCGCGCGAGATGGCGGTGCGAAGCGCGCTTGGTGCGTCGCGGTCGCGGCTGATGTCGCAGCTGCTCGTCGAGCACGCGGTCGTCTGCAGCCTTGGCGCAGTGATCGGCCTGCTGCTCGCGCGATTGACGCTGCCGCTGCTGGTCGCCCGCATTCCTGCGGAGATGCCGCGGCGCCAGGACGTCTCGCTCGACGGCGTGGTCTTCCTCGTCGTCTTCGGCGCGTCCCTGCTGGTCGCGCTGGCGTTTGCCGTCGTCCCCGTGCTGCTCGTCGCGCGGCCGCGGCTGCAGACGCTGCTCCGGCAGACGCAGAGCACCGCGTCTCCGGCACGCCGCGCCGCTCTGGCGTCGCTCGTGGCCGCGCAGCTCGCACTCGCCATCGTCATTGGGATCGGTGCCGGATTGATGCTGCGGACGCTCTGGAACCTGCAGCACGTCGATTCAGGCTTCCGCCCGGACGGCGTGCTCACGTTCCGCCTCCAGACCACCTCGAAATACGACGCGCTCTCGAAAGGACTGCCGTACTTCGAGCAGGTCCTCGCGCGCGTCCGCGCGTTGCCGGGCGTCACGAGCGTCGGCTCGATCCAGCATCTGCCGATGACCGGCTACAACTGGACGGCCGACGCGTATCCGGTCGAGACTCCGCCGCCGCCGAAGGCAACTCCGCCGAGAGCGACGTGGCGCTTCATCGGCTGGGACTACTTCCAGACGATGAGGATTCCGCTGCGCGCCGGACGCCTCTTCACGCCGTTCGACGACGGACGCGCCCCGGCCGTGGCCATCGTCAACGACGCGTTCGCCCGGCGTGAATTCGGGTCGGCGGCGGCAGCACTCGGGCGTCGTCTCCAGCTGGTGACCGGCCGCGGCAGGGAAGTGGCGGAAATCGTCGGCGTGACCGGCGACGTGCGGTATGAGGCGCTCGACACGGCCGCCAGACCCGAGTTCTATCGGCCGCTGGCCCAGACGTTCATGTTTCCGATGGCCTTCGTGGTGCGCACCAGCGGCGATCCAGCGCGGCTCGCTCCGGCGATTCGCCAGGCCGCGTACAGCGTCGATCCGTCGATTCCGGTTGCGGAGCTGCAGCCGCTCGGGGCGCTGTTGTCCGGATCGCTCGCACGGCCGCGTCTCGTGACCATGCTGCTGTTCGTCTTTGCGGCGGCTGGTCTGCTGTTGACGATCGTCGGCGTCTACGGCGTCGTCGCCTATCAGGTGCGGCAGCACGAACGCGAGTTCGGGATCCGGCTCGCGCTCGGCGCGACGCCGCGCCGCATCGTCCGCCGCGTCCTCGGCCAGGGAGCGGCGTTCGCCGGCCTCGGGATCCTGCTCGCGCTGCCGCTCGCGTGGACGTTGTCCGGCGTGATGAAGTCTCTCGTCTATGGCATCACGCCGCACGATCCGCTCACGTTCGTCGCGCTGCCACTGACGATCCTTGCCGTCACGATTGCCGCGTCGTACTGGCCGGCGCGGCGCGCCGCGCGCGTCGATCCGGTGACGACGATGCGGGCCGAGTAGCAGCGGCGTCGCAGGTTTGTGACGAGCGGCGGTTGCAGAGGGACGGATCGCACTCGAAGTTTCGCTCTCGCGATTACGATTTCGACGACTTCCTCGCGATGACGTCGAGCCGGCGCTTCGAAGTCATCCTGCAGGATGCGGCCGTTCGTCACCACGATCTGAGTGACCTTGGCCACGGCGTGACGGCGCCGCTCGGCATCCGCGGCGGCGATCAGGAAGCGGTGCAGCAGGCATACGCGACCGTGCAGGAGATGGTCGTCCGGTTCCTCGCAACCTACGGTGGGTCAGGTTCAGGTGACGCGCCGCCGTTCGCCGAGTGGCTGCGCGAGAGCGCGACGCAAGGTCACTACACCGTCGACGTCCACGAGTGACTCCGCGGTCACCCGTCGTTGCGGTCTCCTCGAAACGGCCGCACTTCGATTGCCAGCAACGGGATCGCCCGCGCCGTCTTGCGCGCCCACTCGAGCGCGGCGTCGAGGTCGGGCGCCTTGATGACGAGAAAGCCGCCGATGTGCTCCTTCCCCTCGGTGTAAGGACCATCGGTGATCAACAGATCGTCGCCGGTGAATCGCACGACGGTCGCGGTCGCTGGCGGATGCAGGCCGCCGTTGAAGACCCACACGCCCTGCTGCTTCGCTTCCGCGACCAACGCGTCCACATCGCGCATGACCTTCTCGAGAATCTCCGGGGGCGGCGCCTCGCCGTCCGGTTGATAGATGCTCAACAAATACTGCGTCATCGTCTCATTCCTCGCTGAGCCGATGCGGGGCGGCCGCATGGGCGGTTCACTCGCTATACGAATGGACATGCCGCCGATCGACACCAATCCCTCATCATGAATCGCGAATCCGGACTTTCGATCCGGATGAGGGATTGGGATGGATCCTGGATCAGGGATCAGGGATGAGGGATTTGGGATTCGCGTGCCGCCGCTATGTGTCGACGCGGCGGCGGGGCTAGCGCCGTGAGATCGGCAGGTCGTCGCAGTCGCCGCCGCCGTCCGCGATGAAGTTGCGATAGAGCGTGCCCTCGCCGTAGAAGCGGTCGATGCGTCCCTCGAACGCGTTCCCGCCGATCGTCGCGCGGTACGCCGTCTCGGATTCCGCCGCCAGGCGCCGCGCGAAGGCCTCACGTCCGCTGCGGTCGCGCTCGAAGCGGTCGCGCGCGACGCACGGGGTGAAGAGGTCCGTGCCGAAGGCGATGTAGTTGGGCACGAGATCGAGCGTGAAGGTATAGACTGTGCCCGCTTCGTAGAGGAAGTCCGCTTCCTGACGAAGCAGGCCGGGACGGAACCGCGCGTCGCGATTGGGTTCGTGGGTCTCGCGCGGCAGCGGCTCGATGCGGCTGTCAATCGCGTGCATGGCATTGCTGCCAAAGCCCTGCGCACCTGAATCGGCCGGGATCATCCGAAGCTCGGGATTGTAGCGGCCGGTGGTCGCGAACTGGACCTGATAAGTGACCCGCAATCCGATCGGCTTTCCCGCCGGCGAGGCGAGCGGCGCATACGTCACGTTCGAGACGCGCATGCGCGCGTCCGCGTCGGCAACGCTCCACGACGGCGTCACGTCCCTCACGGGCGCCGGCGCGCCGGCGGCGCGGTCCCAACCGGCCGTCGTGCCGGTCGCGGGCATGGCAATCCAGAGCAGGAGAACCAGGAAGCGCATAAGAGCCCTAAGTGCAAGGCAGGGACCGTGTTTGCACCCGCGCATTCGCCGTTCCTCCGCGCCCGCGCGCGCTGCCGCGCTGACGGATTTGTTACGCCGATCACGATTTCGTGAACCCGAACCCGAACCCGAACCCGTTGAACCCGTTGAACCTCCCGAACCCTTCCCGTCAACGCTTTCTCCGCCGCCGCGTCTAATCTCGGTCGGGGCTTCGCCCCGAACCCCGGCTCGTCGCTCGCGGGGGCCCCGATGCCCCGCTCCGCTCCTCGCAGGCGCGCCGTGCGCGCCTTGCCCGTTCTGCGGCTTGCGCGCGAACGTGTGCAGATTTGCGCGAGGAACCGCATAACGGGCTACGCCATCATGTCTGCCGCTCACGACCTACACATCAGCCTGCGCTCGCTCCTCCGCGCTCCGATGCTGGCGGTGACGATCATCGCGACCGTCGGCCTCGGCATCGGCGCCACCACCGTCATGTTCGCGGTCATCGATGCGGCGCTGCTGCGGCCGCTGCCCTACAAGGATCCGCAGCATCTGGTCCGCATCTACACCGACGCGCCGCCGTACCGATTTCCCTTCTCGGTCGCCGACTATCAGGCGCTCGAGGCCCAGCAGACCACGTTCAGCGCCGTCGCCGCCTACAGCAACCGCGCGATGGCGTTCAGCAACGGACGCATCGCAGAGCGCGTGCAGGCCAAGGTCGTGACCTGGACTTATTTCGACCTGTTAGGTATTACGCCGGCGTTGGGGCGGACGTTCACGGCCGCGGATGGGCGGCCCGGGAGTCCGCCCGTTGTTATCGTGACGAACGAGTTCTGGCAGCAGAGTCTCGGCGGGCGTGCCGACGCGATCGGACAATCGGTGCGTCTCGACGGCGTCGATCATCTTCTCGTCGGCGTGCTGCCGCACACGCTCGGGCCGCTCGAGCGCCGGCGCGACGTGTTCGTCGCGGCGCAGTGGACGACGCCGCGGCGCAAGGGGCCGTTCTTCATCACCGCGCTCGGCCGCCTGCCCGCGGAGGGGAGCCGCGCCGCGGCCGCTGCGGAACTGCGCGAGATCAACCGCCGCATCTTCCCGCTGTGGAAGTCGTCGTATCAGGACGAGAAGGCAAGCTGGGGCATCGTCGATCTCAAGACCTATATTGCCGGTGACTTCAGCCGGATTGCCGGCGTATCGCTTGCCGCGGTCGCGTTCGTGTGGCTGATCGCCTGCGTGAACGCGTCGAACCTGCTCGTCGCGCGCGTGACGAGCCGTCGCCGGGAGCTGGCGGTGCGCACCGCGCTTGGCGCGTCGCGGTGGCGCGTGGTGCGGCATCTGCTCACCGAGGCCGCGCTCCTCGCGATTCTCGCGGCGGCGCTGGGCATCGCGCTCGCATCGATGGGCCTCGATCTGGTTCGCACCTACGGCGTGGACATCGTGCCGCGCACGCAGGAGATCGCGCTGAGCGGACGCACGCTGCTGGTGCTCATCGCCATCACCGCGACGAGCTGCGCGATCTTCGGCCTCATTCCCGCGCTGCACGGCAGCGGCGGGCCGGTCGACCAGGGCCTGCGCTCGCTCGGGCGCACGGCCACTGCGGGCGGCGCCGCTCGACGTCTTCGGAGCGTGCTGGTCGGATCGCAGTTCGCGGTCGCCACGCCGCTGCTGGTCGTCGCCGGCCTGCTGGTCGGGACGCTCAACCATCTTCGCCAGGTGGATCTTGGTTTCGATCACCACAACGTGCTGACCGGCGCGCTGCTCCTGCCCGGGGCGCAGTATCGCGAGGCCTCGCAGGTGAAGGTGTTCTGGGATGAACTGCACCGCCGCGTCGCCGCGCTGCCCGGCGTGATCGCGGTGTCGTTCGCAGACAGCCGCCCACCCGAGGACGCGGGAAACCAGAACAACTTCGATCTCGAGGACACGCCCGCATCGGCCGGCCACTCGCAGCCGGTCACGACCTGGGTCGCGGTCACGCCGGATTACTTTTCGTTGACGAAGGTGCGTCTCGCCGAAGGGCGCCTGTTCGACGAGCGCGACACCTCCACCGACAGTCCTTCCGTCATCGTCGTCGACCAGGCGTGGGCGAAGCGGTTCTTCCCGGGACAGTCCGCGCTCGGCAAGCGGCTGAAGGGGGGCGGCTGCTCGACCTGCGCGTGGACGACGGTGGTGGGCGTGGTGACCGGCGTGAAGTACGACGGCCTGGCCACGCCCGATCAAGGGATCGTGTATACGCCGATCCCGACGCGCGGCGCCGATCTGCTGAACGACAGCTCGTCGCGCGAGCGGTACCTGATCGTGCGCACGGCAACGTCGCCGTCCAGCATGGTGGCACCGGTACGCCAGATCATCCGCGATCTCGATCCGACGCTCCCGTTCTCGAGCGTGGCGAGCGTGGAGGATCTCGTCGCCGACTCGCTGCAGCAGCCGCGCGGGCTGTCGCTTGTCATCAGCGCGCTGGCGGCAATTGCGCTCGTGCTCTCCGTGGTCGGCATCTACGGCGTGATGGCCTATTACGTCCAGCAGCACGCGAAGGACATCAGCATCCGCATGGCGCTCGGCGGACGACCGATGGACGTGCTGCGCTTGACGATCGGCCGCGGCATGCGGCTGGTCGCGGCCGGTGTCGCGATCGGCATCTTCGCGGCGATCGCGATGTCACGGCTGGTCGCGAGCCTGTTGTTTGGCGTGGGGGCGACCGATCCGCTCACGTTTGCAGCGGTGACGTCCGTGATGCTGGGCGTGTCGCTGGTCGCGTGTCTTGCACCCGCCGCGCGCGCGGTGCGCCTCGATCCATCGGTTGTCCTTCGGAATGAATAGCCTACGCCTGTGCACCGACGAACACGGGGAGCACGGGGAGGACGCACTAAAAAGAGGCGCGGGGTGCGCAGGCGCCCCTATCCAATGCGGAGTGCCTCGAGCGGATCGATTCGCGACGCCCGGAGCGACGGGACCAGGCAGGCGGCGGCCGCGACGCTCACGAATAGGCCGGTCACCGCCGCATAAATGATCGGATCCAGGGGGCGAACGTCGTAGAGGAGCGTCTGAATCAGGCGGGCCGCGACCGCGGAGCCAATCAACCCGATGATCAGGCCGACGGCGACGAGCTGCAGGCCGCTGCGCAGCACCAGCGTCAGCACCTGGCCGGTCTGCGCGCCAAGCGCCATGCGGATGCCGATCTCGGTCGTGCGCTGGCCGACCGCGTACGCGAGCACGGAATAGAGACCGACGGCGGCAAGCACCAGCGCGAGCGCGGCGAAGACGACCGTCAGCGAGGCGATGATCCGCTGCACGCCAAGGCTCTGCGCGATGTTCGTCTCCATGGTGGCGAAGAACGAGATCGCGAGGTTCTTGTCGACGTCGGCGACCGCGGCGCGCAGGATGGCTTGCAGCGCCGCCGGATCGCCATTGGTGCGCGCGACCAGCGCCACGCCCGGTCGACCGAACTGCCGCATGGGGAAGTAGATCTCGTCGGGTGCAGGCGTATTCAGGCCGAGCGACTTGACGTCGTGGATGACGCCGACGATTTCCGCCTTGATCTCGGCGTCGCGTCCGCGCAGCAGCACCTTCCCGAGCGCCGATTCACCGGGAAACAGTTTCTTCGCGAGCGTCTCGTTCACGATGCAGACGCCGGGCGCGCCTTCGCGATCGTCGCGCGTGAAGGCGCGCCCTTCGACGAAGGGGATCCGCATCAGCGAGAAGTAGTCCTCGCTGACGATGGCCAGGCCCGCGAGCGCGCGCTGCGGCAGCGGCAGGATCGGCCGTCCCGCGACGCTGTAAGGCGATCGCGGCGAAAAGCCCGACATCGGCAGACCGATGGCGGTCGCCGCGCTGGTGACCTGCGGACGCTCGCGCAGACGCTCGAGGACCTGCGCGTAGAACTCCGCCTGCTGCGACGACGTGTTGTAGCGTCCCGGCGGCGCGTTCACGAACGCGGCGGCCACCCCTGTTGGATCGAAGCCCGGCGACGTCCGCTGCAGCCGCAGGAAGCTGATGAGAAGCAGGCCCGAGCCGACCAGCAGCACGACCGAGAGCCCGACCTCGGCGACGATGAGGCTCGATCGGAAACGCGCCCCTTGCGCCCCCGTCGAACCGCGCGCGCTGTCTTTGAGTGCGTCGACCACCTGCGCGCTCGACGACTGCAGCGCCGGTGCGAGGCCGACCAGCACCGCCGTGACCATCGTGACGAGCCCGGTGAACGCGAGCGCGCGCCAGTTGAGCGTCAGCGCCGCGTTCGGCGGCAGCTGCGACGCGACCAGCGACTGGATCGCCGAAAGCGCCCACATCGCGAACACCACGCCGAGCAGGCCCGCCACCGTCGAGAACATGAGACTCTCGATCAGGAACTGGCGGACGACGCGGCCGCGGGTGGCGCCGAGCGATTGGCGGACCGCCACTTCCTTCTGGCGGGCGGCGAGGCGCCCGAGAAACAGCGCCGCGACGTTCGCGCACGCGATCAGCAGCACGAAGAGCACGGCCGCCAGCAGCGTGTAGAACGTCGGCTGCAGCCCGCTCACGAGGAAGTCGACGAACATCTGCGGCTCGCTCGTGTTGTTCGCGTCGAGTCGCGAGGCGAACTGCTCCTTGTAGCCAAGGCTGATCGCGCGCAGCTCCCCTGCCGCCTGCTGAAGCGACACGCCCGGCTTGAGGCGCGCGATCCCCTGGGCGTAGCCGGCGCCGCGCTCGATCTGCTGCGCGGTCAGGCCGCCCACCTCGAACACACGCGGCACGAACACCTGCACCTGTCCGAACGGCACGCTCAGGCGCGGCGGCATGATTCCCACAACCTCCCAGGGCTGCCCGTTCAGCATGATCGTTTCGCCGACGATCGTGTCGCGCAGCCCGAACCGTGTCTGCCACAGCTCGTGACTGATGATGCAGACGCTGGAGCCCTTCGCGGTGTCGTCCTCCGCGGTGAAGTTCCGTCCGCGGGCTGGCCGGATCCCGAGCGTCGGCAGGAACGATGCGGTGATCCGCAGGCCGTTCAACTGTTCGGGGTCGCCGTTGCCGGTGAGCGTGAAGCTGTCGAAGGCCGAGAGGCCGACGGCCGTGAACGATTGCGCGCGCCCGCGAATTTCCTCATAGCGCGGCCAGGAGATCGAGGGCACCGGCACCGCGAGTTGCGGGTTGTTGTTCACGATTGCGACCAGCGTCGATGGCTCCGGAATCGTCACCGGGTTGAGCACGAGCCGATCGAAGATCGAGAAGAGCGCGGTGTTCGCGCCGATCGCAATGGCGATCGTCGCAATCGCGACCAGCGAGAACCCGGGCGTCTTGATCAGAGCGCGAATGGCGACACGTGCGTCAGACATGGCGCCGCCCCGGGTGCGAGGGGCGTGCCGCCCGTTCGTCACGCTGAGGGGTGGTTTTGCCGCCGCTCCCGCCCGATTCATCACCGAGCCGGTGCTGGTGCTGTTCGAAAGGACACACCCGCAGTCCCACAACCGGACGTACGGCTATTCCTTCTTCCAGGGATTCTTGCCGGTCTCGCGGATGTAGCGTTCGCGCGCGATGTTGTCGAGGAAGGGCAGCGCGGCGTTCGCGACCTCCTCGGCGCGTTCGCGCGGCACGACCACGACGCCGTCGCCGTCCGCCATCACGAGGTCGCCGGCGCGCACCAGCACGCCGCCAACCGTGACCGGCCGATTCACCGATTCGAGCTCGTTTCGTCCAGGCCTGATGCCGCGCGCGAGACGGCGGAAGTAGACCGGCACCTTCTGATGGATGATCTCGTCGGTGTCGGCGAGGCCGCCACTCGTCACGAGCCCGACCATCCCGCGCTTCTGCCAGGTTTGAATGTTGCTGGACCCGATGCTGCGGCTCTCGCCGTCTTCCATCGCATCGATGACGAGGATCGACCCCGGCGTCAGCACGTCCATGAACGCTTCAGACGTCAGCGTGCTGTACCACCGGCCGATGGTCGCGTCGTCCATCTTGGGCTCGCGCTTGTTGGTCGGTACATATCGGGCGGTCACGGCGATGCCGACGACGCGATGCGAGAAGTTGTCGGTGTCCTTCCAGAGCGCGTGAATCTCCGGGTCCACGAGCCCGATATTCTGCAGGCCGACGACGTCCATCCCGTCGGAGACGTCGGCGACGCGCAGGTACTTGTACATGGCAAGCAGGCGCTGGTTGTCTTCCTGCGAATGCGCCTTGTAGGGAATGAACAGCTTCACCTTGTCGGGAATCGCCGTTTCGGCCGCTTGTTGAGCGGACCCGAGCGCCACCAGCGACAGGCAGAACGCCGCGACGAGCGGTGCGTGAAAGCGCATCAAAGATCCTCCACTGAGATGGCCGCACGGAACATCAGAACGATGTCGCCTGGGGGGCGCGCGCAACCGGCAGCCGCAGGCTGAACGAGAACGACGAGCCCTGACCGGGTGTGCTGGCCAGGCTGATCGTGCTGCCGTACAGCGCGAGCAGGCGACGGACGATCGCGAGACCGAGGCCAGTCCCGCCGAACCGCATGGCGGTCTCATAGCTCGCCTGCGTGTAGGCGTTGAAGATGCGCTCGACTTCCTCGGGCGCGATGCCGATCCCGGTATCCGAGATCACAATCTCCACGGTGACGGCGTCGGCGGCGCGGTCCTTCGCCGACACCTGCACCGCGACATGGCCGCGATCGGTGAACTTGATGGCGTTGCCGACCAGATTGGTCAGGATCTGCCGCATCGCCACCGGATCGCCAATCAACTCCGGCGGAAGCCCATCGTCGACGGCCGAGCGCAGATCGAGATGCTTTTCACGGGCTCTCGGATCGTAGGTGGCAATCACATCGTCGACGATCTCACGGAGCGAGAACGGCGCTTCGACGAGCGCGAAGCTGCTCGACTCGGCGCGGCTCAATTCGAGCACGTGCGTGAGCAGCGTGAGCATGTTGTCGGACGACGATCTGAGCAGGCGCACGAAGCGGCGCTGCGCGTCGGTCAGCTCGCTGCGCTCGAGAATCTGCACGACGCCCATGATGGCGTTCAGCGGGTTGCGGATGTCGTGGCTGAGCATCGCGAGCAGCGCCGACTTGTCGCGGGCGATCTGTTCCGCCTTGCGTCGGGCGAGCAGTAGTTCGCGTTCGTAACGGCGCCGCTCGGTCGCATCGAAAATGGTGATGCGATGGAGCCGCGCATTGCCGGCATCGTCGCGGCGCTCGCGCGCGTTGACGAGCACGGGCAGCGTGCGGCCGTCGGCGGTCAGCAGGTCGAGTGCGATTTCTCGCACGAACCCCTGCATGCGCAGCAGCGGTGCGCAATGCGTCTCGTAGTAGATGCGCGAGCCGACCGCGAGCAGCGTCTGGAACCGCATCGTCCCGACCAGCGCGTCGCGGGTGTGGCCGAGCCAGTCGAGCAGCGTCTGGTTGATCTTGACGATCGTCCCGTCGGGAAGCGTCGAGAGATAACCGGAGGGCGCGTGTTCGTACAGATGCTCGGCGCTCTCCTCGAGCAGCGCGGGGTCGACCGACGCGTTCAATCGATCTGAGGTGCTCACGGAAGCGACTGGAGGAATTGCGCGATCGCGGCGACGGTCTCGTCCGGCGCGCTGAGGTTCGGACAGTGTCCGGTCGCCTTCATCAGCACGAACTGGCTCGCTGGCATCTGGCGGTGGACGAACTCACCGACCGCGGTCGGCGCGATCACATCCGAGGAGCACTGCAGGATCAGTGCGGGGGTGCGCACCGCGGGGAGATCGGCGCGGTTGTCAGACAGGAAGGTGACGCGCGCGAAATGCGCGGCGATGTCCGGGTCGGTTCGGCAAAAGCTGGACGTCAGCTCGGCGCCGAGCTCGGGGCGCTCCGCGTTGCCCATGATGACCGGCGCGGTTGCTGTCGACCACCCGAGATAGTTGCTGTCGAGCGAGGTGAGCAGTGCTTCGATGTCCTCGCGCGAGAAGCCGCCGACGTAGCCCTCGTCGTCGACGTAGCGCGGCGAAGGGCCGACCAGCACCAGCGCTTTGAAGCGCTCCGGCTGCCGCTTCGCCGCGAGCACCCCGATCATCGCGCTGACGGAATGGCCGACGAAGACGACGTGGCGGAGGTCCAGCGCGTCGCAGATTTCGAGCACGTCCGTCGCGTAGCCGTCGAGTGTCGAGTATTTGTGCCGATCGTAGGCGGCGAGGTCCGATTTCCCGGCGCCGACGTGATCGAACAGGACGATGCGGTGGGTGCCGGCGAACGCCGGTGCGACGAAGCGCCACATGTTCTGATCGCAGCCGAAGCCGTGCGCGAACAGCAGGGGATCTCCGCCGACGCCGGACGTACGGACGTGGTTTCTGCTGAGGACGTCCATGCGCTCGTGAACCCGGCGATCTTGACCGAGGTCGCGCGGCATTGCAATTGGGGCAGTGGCGAACACCGTAACTTTTACGCGCCCGCCTGCGAGTCGCCGCAGTGGTGCGCTTGCGCGCTCCGATTTCGCGCGTGCAGCAGGGTCGTCGATGCGGTTCGATTCTTGCCACCGAATCCAACGTCGGTAATACGATCCGGTTGCACCGTGCCGGCGGTGACGCATGAAAAACATCGGACGAAAAGGCGTCTGGACGCTTGGTGCGGCGGGAATGCTCGGGCTCGCGGCCGCGGGGTATGCGGTCGCACGGCGGCGCGGCACGGTGTCGACGCTGCCGCATGACCCCGCGCCTGACAGCACGGTCAGCCTGCTCGCCGAGGGCTACTCCTTCATCTCGTCGCGCTGCCGGCGCTTCAAGTCCGACGCCTTCGAGGCCCGGTTGATGTTCAACCGCGCGATCTGCGCGATGGGCGAAGAGGCGGCGCAGATGTTCTACGCTCCCGGGCGCTTCACGCGCCGCGGGGCGATTCCATTTACCGCCGTCAAGCTGCTGCAGGACGAGGGCAGCGTGCAGACGCTCGACGGCCAGGACCATCGTCATCGCAAGGCGCAATTCCTCGCCCTGGTCTCGCCCGAGCGCTCGCGCGACCTGGTCGCGCTCTTCGAGTCGCTGTGGCGCGAGGCGCTCCCGGCATGGTCGCGTGCCGATCGCATCGTGGTCCAGGACGAAGTGCGAGAGCTGCTGTGCCGCGCGGTGTGCACGTGGGCGGGCGTGCCGCTCGACGACGCGGACGTGCCGCAGCGGACGCGCGAACTGGCGGCCATGATCGACCACGCAGGTGCGGTCGGTCCCCGGAACTGGCTGGCGATCGGGCAGGGCGCTCGGACCGAGCGGTGGATCCGGGGCGTGATTGACGGGGTCCGCCGCGGCACGCTGGCGGTGCCCGAAGAGAGCGCCGCCTTTGCGTGGGCCACCTACCGTGGTCCGGACGGCGCGCTGCTCGACGTGAACACGGCGGCCGTCGAACTGATTAACGTGCTGCGGCCGATCGTCGCGGTGGCGAGCTACATCACGTTCGCGGCGGTGGCCCTTCACCAGTTCCCCGACGCACGTCGCGCCGTCGAGGACGGCAGCGACGCGGACCTGCATGCGTTTGTCGAGGAAGTCCGCCGTTTTTATCCCTTTTTCCCGGCGATTGGCGGGTTGGTGCGCCAGCCCTTCGAATGGAACGGCTATCAGTTCGCGGAAGGCGAGTGGGTGCTGCTCGACGTCTATGGCACGAACCACGACGGCCGTACGTGGGAGATCCCTGACGCGTTCCGGCCCGATCGCTTCCGCGGACGGGACGACAACGGGTTCGCGCTCATCCCGCAAGGCGGCGGCGACGTGCGCACCGGCCACCGCTGTCCCGGCGAAGGCGTCACGCTCGATCTGATGAAGGCGGCGGTGCGGCTGCTGACCGGCGCGATGCACTACGACGTACCGCCGCAGAACCTGCACATCGATCTGTCGTCGATGCCGGCGCTGCCGTCGCGGTTCAGGATCAGGCACGTGAAGCCTGTGGGGTAATTCCCTACATCATTCGCCCGATTGACGCACGCGGTTTTCGGGGAGATAGTGCTCCTGTGATGAGCGTGCGCAAGGCGCACTCACCGGATCCCGATCCGCCGCCTCGCGACGAGACCAGCGGCGCTGCGCCTTACGCCGTCGACTACGCGGCGGACCAGCGCGTGGTGGTGGCCCGGTTCCGCGGACAGTTCACCGCGGATGAAGCGTGGCAGGGTCTCCAGGTGATCAAGACGGCCGTTGCCGCCAATCCGGTCGAAGGCGTGCTGATCGACGTCCGCGCCTCCGATTTCACCCCAACGGTTGAAGACGTCACGGGATTCGCCGCCGAATTCGTCAGCTTTCTCGGGCGCCGCCGCCTTGCCGTCCTCACCCGCCTGCTGGTCCACTATGGCCTGGGACGGATGATGGTGCAGCATGCGCAGGCCCGCGACATCGACGCGCAGGTGTTCATCGACGAACACGAAGCGCTCGAGTGGCTGCACAGCCCCGACACCCGGTAGTCAGTCCCGTCCTCACCCGCGCCCGATGTAGGGCATCTTCGTCGCCATGACCGTCATGAACTGCACGTTCGCGTCGAGCGGCAGGCTCGCCATGTAGAGCACCGCGCCGACGACGTGGGTGATGTCGAGCAGGGGTTCGACCATCGTGGTGCCGTTGGCCTGCATGGTGCCGGTCGCGTACTTCGCGGTCAGGTTGGTGGCGGCGTTGCCGATGTCGATCTGGCCGCAGGCGATGTCGTACTTGCGGCCGTCGAGCGAGGTGGATCGCGTCAGCCCCGTGATCGCGTGCTTGGTCGCCGTGTAGGGCGCGGAGTTGGGCCGCGGCACCTGGGCGGAGATCGAGCCGTTGTTGATGATGCGGCCGCCGCGCGGGTCCTGCGCCTTCATGATGCGAATCGCCTGCTGCGTGCAGAGGAACGCGCCGGTCAGGTTCGTGTCGACGACCGAGCGCCACTGCTCGATCGTGAGGTCCTCGAGTGCCACCCCCGGCACGTTGATCCCGGCGTTGTTGAACAGCAGATCGACCCGCCCGAAGCGGTCGCGCGTGCGCTCGAACAACTGCTGCACGGACGCGGCGTCGGTGACGTCGGTCGGCACGGCCAGCGCGTCATTCGACTCCGACTCGCGCCCCGCGTCGTTCAGCGGCTCCGCGCGCCGGCCCGCGAGCGCCACGGCGTAGCCGTCCTTCAGGAGCCCGAGCGCGACCGCACGTCCAATGCCACTGCCCGCGCCCGTGACGATGGCCACCTTGCGTGAACTCATGGCCACAGAAAAACACAAAACGGGCCACAGAAGAACACAGAACAACACAAGAACGCTCGAAAATTCGTTCCACGTAGGGCGGGTCTTTAGCAGGCCGATGAAAAACGAGCCTGCGTGTCAATGCTGAATGCCTGATGCCGAATGCCAAAGCTCTGAGGTTTTTCGGCATTTGGCATTTGCCATTCGTCATTCGTCATTGACACGGTTCACCTGTCTTTCTTCTTTAGAGACCCGCCGACAAGCCGCCGACACGCTCGAGGCAGTTAAGATGGTCGCGTCATGAACATCCTGGTCACCGGCGCGGCGGGGTTCCTGGGCGCGCGACTGGTGCGCGCATTGCTCGGGTCGCGAAACGATTTCGATCGGATCGTCGCCGCCGATCTGGCACCGTGTCCGATTGACGATCCGCGCATCGACATCAGGGTCGGGTCGATCGCCGATCCCGCGTTCGTGTCGTCGATCGTCGACGGAAACGCCGGCGTCGTGTTTCACCTCGCGGCGATCTTGAGCGGGCAGTCGGAAGCGGAGTTCGACATCGGGATGCGGATCAACGTCGATGCGACGCGCGGGCTGCTCGAGGCATGCCGCGCGCTGGGCACGCGGCCGCGGTTCGTGTTCTCCAGCTCGATTGCCGTGTTCGGCGGACCGCTGCCCCCCGTCGTGCCCGATGACATGGCGCTCAGGCCGCAGTCGTCGTATGGCACGGGCAAGGCGATCGCCGAGCTGCTGGTGTCGGATTACTCGCGCCGCGGATTCGTAGACGGGATCGCCTGCCGGCTGCCGACGATTGCCGTGCGCCCGGGCGCGCCCAATTCGGCGCTGTCGTCGTTCGTGAGCGGCATCATTCGCGAGCCGGTGGCAGGGATCGAGGCCGTGTGTCCCGTGCCGATAGAGACCCCGATCTGGATCAGCTCTCCCGAGGTCGTCACGGCCAACCTGCTGCACGCGGGCTCGATGCCGACGTCGCAGCTCGACGTCCGCCGCGCCGTCAACCTGCCAGGCCTGTCGGTCACGCCGGCGGACATGCTCGCCAGTCTCGAGCGGATCGCCGGCCCCGCCGCCCGCGCGCGCGTCCGCTGCGAGCCCGACGAACGGCTGATGCGCGTCGTCCTCACCTGGCCCGCCGCGTTCGACGTCACCCGCGCACGCCAGCTCGGGTTCGCGCAGGACAGCGACATGGACGCCATCGTCCGGCAGTTCGTCAATGAGACCACGCCGCAGCCGCGCATCCGGTGACATCTATTCAGGTGTAGGCCGGGTCTTTAGACCCGGCGACAAGCCGCTCGGTGAGCGCCTCACGCTCCGGCGGGTCTGAAGACCCGCCCTACATCAGGCGTTCAAACACGCGTCGATTACTTCGGTTCCGGCGGGAGCATCGCGGCGAAGCGCTTGCCGACCGCGTCGTCGGTGACGAGGTAGCGCGGCAGCGCCATCAGGTTCCCGCCGCTGACGACCGGGCGGGCGCCGAGCGTGAAGGCGGCGACGTAGCCGCATTGCTGCGCGATGCCGGCGACTTCCTCGTCGTAGATGCCGAAGGGCCATGCGACCAGGTCGGGCGCGCTGCCGGTTTTCTCTCCGAGCACCGTGCGGGCGCGGCACAACTGCTTCGTCGAGAGCTCGCGGAACGGCTCCGGCGCGAGCCGCCGCCGCTCGATCTTGAAGTTCGGGTGCCAGTAGGTGTGCGACTCGACGTCGAAGAGCCGCGTCGCGCGCAGGCCGTCGAGATCGGCCCACGTCATCGCGTACGACGCGTTCGAGATCGCCGACGGATAGATGAAGAGCGTGACCGGCACGCCGAATTGCTTGACGAGCGGCAGCATGTCGGTCCGCACCGATCGATGCCCGTCGTCGGCGGTGATCACGACCGCGGACGCCGGCGGCTGCGGGCCCTTGCCGCGCAGATAGGCGATGACGTCCCGCAGCGGCACGACCGGATAGTGATGCGCCTTCAGGTACTCGAGCTGCGACCGGAAGGTCGACGTGCGAATCGTCATCTCGTTCGACGCCGCCGCGCCGAAGCGGTGATAGACGAGGATGGTGAACGCGGGCGTGCCCGGCGCGTGCTGTTCCGCCCCAACGAGTGTGGCGAAACTGCGCAAGAGGCCTGACCCGGTCGCGAGCGCCAGGGCAATCAAAGCGACGCGGCGAATCGATTGTCGAGAAGACTGTGAACGAGCGGCAGGTATCATCGTGGGACCGGCCGCCGAGTAGCAAACCTTCTGCCCGCGTCGCGCTTCAGGAGATCGCTGCGCTTCGTTTCAACCGCGCACGATTCCGTAACGGCAGCGACGAATTTCGCGGGTTGGGGTACTATCCGCCGATGCAAATCATCGCGGCGCCCAGGGTGCATCCCGTCGTGATCATCGGCAGCGGCGCGTCCGGCGGCATGGCGGCGTGGAACCTCACCCGCCAGGGGATCGACGTGCTCCTCCTCGACGCGGGGGAGAAGTTCGATCGGTCGAAGTACTGGACGCACGTGCAGCCGTGGGAAGCGCGCGAGCGGGCCGCGCGCGGTGAGAAACCGCCGCAGTTCTTCCTCGACACGAAGGAACAGCCATACCTGACGCCGGACGATCGCCCGTTTGCGTTGACGCGCGTGTGGGGGCACGGCGGCAAGACCAATGTCTGGGGACGCGTGAGCCTGAGGCTGTCCGATCTCGATTTCAAAGCCGCGCAGCGCGACGGCTGGGAGATTCCCTGGCCGATCGCGTACGCGGACGTGGCGCCGTATTACGACCGCGTCGAGGAATTGATTGGCGTCTGCGGCGGGACCGACGACTCGGACGTGCTGCCCGGCAGCAAGTTCCTGCAGCCGCCGCCGGCGCCGCGCTGCGGGGAGCGGCTGCTGTCGAAGGCGATGGCGAAGTTGAACATTCCCGTCGTCGCCGGCCGCCGCGCCAACATGACGCGGCCAACCAACGGATTCCCGCCCTGCCATCACTGCGGCAACTGCGGCGCCGGCTGCGATACCGCGTCGTTTTTCTGTTCGGCCGATCACCTGCTGCCGACGGCACTCAGGACCGGCCGCCTCGAAATCCGATCGAACGCCGTGGCCGCGCGCATCCTGACCGACGAGAACGGCCTCGCCAGCGGTGTGCAGTATTTCGATCGCCGCACCGGCTCCGAGCAGCAAGTCCGGGCGAAGGTGATCGTGGTCGGCGCGAGCTGCGTGGACTCGACGCGCATCCTGCTGAACTCGAAGTCGGATCGCCACCCGAACGGCCTCGGCAACGGATCGGATGTGATCGGCCGCTACCTGTGCGAGCAGATTCGACTGAACGTCACGGGTTACCTGCCGGCCCTCGTCGGCACGCCTACTCGGAACGATCGCGGCATTGGCGGTGAGCACATCTACATGCCGCGGTTCAATCACCGCCCGGGACGCGGCCGCGATTACCTGCGCGGCTTCGGCGCGCAGTTCTGGAACACGGGATCGAGCGCGGTCGGTGCGCATGCCGGATCGGAGCGAGTCCCCGGGTTTGGCGCCGCGCTCAAGAAGGAAATCAAGCGACGGCATCCCGCGTGGGTCGAGATTCATCCGTTCGGCGAGGCGCTCCCGTATGCGCACAATCGCATCACGGTCGATCCCTCGAAGGTGGACCGCTACGGCGTGCCGCTGCTCAAGATCGACTATCACGTCGGCGAGAACGAGCGGAAGATGGCCGAGCACATGGCGGACACGGTCGAAGAGATCGTCAAGGCGGCCGGCGGCGTGCTGGTGAACTACAAGCGCGCCGATCTCGACGCGAACGGCGCCGCCATCCACGAGCACGGGACCTGCCGCATGGGCGCCGATCCGAAGCGCTCGGCGTTGAACGCGTTCAACCAGATGCACGAAGTGAAGAACGTGCTGGTCGTCGACGGGTCCGCGTTCCCGAACGCGACCGAGAAGAATCCGACGCTGACGATACTCGCGCTCTCGTGGCGTGCGACCGATCATCTCGCCGAGGAGATCAAACGTGGGAATCTCTAATCCGCATCTGAATCGGCGCGACGCGCTCAGACGGCTGGCGGCCGGTGCGGTCGGTGCGGCCGCGGCGCCGCTATGGGTGCAGTCGCTGGCCGCGCTCGCGCGCGAGCGCGCGTACGTTCAGGCGATCACCTCGTCAGCATCGGCGCCCGGCTGGGCGCCGAAGGTGCTGACCCCTGAGCAGAACGACGCCGTCATCGCGCTGACTGACGTCATCATTCCCGAGACGGACACGCCTGGCGCGAAAGCGGCGAAGGTGAACCAGTTCGTCGACTGGGTGCTCTCCGAGGCGCCGAGCGCCGATCGCGAGAAGTTCACGGCGGGGCTGGCCTGGATCGACGGCCGCAGCCGCTCGCGCTTCGGCAAGCCGTTCGCGGCGGCGACGGCGGAACAGCAGACGGCGCTCCTCACCCCGCTCGCCGAAGCGGAATCGCGCGGCGGCGCCGCTGCATCATCGGATGAGGCCGCCGGCGCGGCGTTCTTCCAGGCGATCAAGTCGCTGACGATCAACGGGTATTATTCGACGGAGATCGGCCTGCGTCAGGAGCTCGGCGACGACGGGCAGATGTTCGTGCCGGTGTTCAAAGGTTGCGACCATCCAGAACACCAGTAAGAAGACAGAAGACAGAAGGCAGAAGACGGAAGAGAAAGACCGTAGGCCGCCGCGAAGCGGCGGCAAGCCCAAAGGGCGTCGCGCGTAGCGCGTAAGCGCGTGGGGGTGGGGCCCCACGCGCATTGAGAGAAGAAGACAGAACATGCGCAACTCACTCGCTCTCTCGATGACGCGGCGGTCGTGGCTGCAGCTTGCGGCAATGGGCGCCGTTGGCGCCGCGGCCGGCGGCTCGCTGTTCGCGCAGACGAAGCGGCCGCTCGGCGTGCAGCTCTATACCGTCCGCGACAAGCTCGGTGCGGCGGACGCGGAGGCGACGCTGAAAGCGATCGCCTCGATCGGATACAAGGAGGTCGAGCTGCTGCGCGCCGATGCCGCACGGATCGCGCCGCTCGCGAAGGCCAACGGCCTCGCGTGCCCGAGCATGCACATCGAGCCGCCCGTCATCACCGGCAACTGGGAGCCGTGGGCGCAGGCCGTGAAACCGGAGAATCGTGCCACGCTCGATCGCACGCTGGACGAGGCGAAAGGCTACGGCGTGCAGTACGCGGTCCTCAGTTACCTGATGCCCGGCGAGCGCAAGGGCGAGGCGGCGTTCTACGAGCAGCTGGCCGATCAGTTGAACCGCGCCGGCGAGGCCGCGCGGAAGGTCGGGATCACGATCGGCTATCACAATCACGGCTTCGAGTTCGAGCCGCTGCCCGACGGCAAGCGGCCGCTCGACGTCCTCGTCGCCCGCACCGATCCGTCGCTCGTGAAATTCGAGTTCGACGTCTTCTGGATCGGCATCACCGGCGCGAATCCCGTCGAACTGCTGACCGCGAACAAGGGACGCGTCGCGCTCGTGCACCTCAAGGACAAGGCGAAGGAGGCGGCCAGGACCACCGACGAGCGGAAGGTCGCGCCCGAGACCTTCAAAGAAGTGGGGAACGGCGGCCTCGACTTCCGCGCGATCCTCCAGGCGGCCGACGCGGCCGGCGTGGAGCACTACTTCGTCGAACAGGACCACACGCCCGGCGATCCGGTGGCGAGCCTGCGACAGAGCTATCAATACCTTCAGTCACTGGCGTGAGAGCGGCGGGTCTAAAGACCCGCCCTACACCAGCAGTACACGCCGAGCAGTGTTCCACGTAGGCCGGGTCTTCAGACCCGGCGTCACGCCTCACACGCCCAGCAATCGCGCGGCGTTTTCGTTGTAGACCTTCCGAAGCACCTGCTCCGGCAATCCGAGACCGTAAATGCGCCAGCGGCCCTGCGGCGGCGTGGGCGCGGGCGCGTAATCGAAATAGTCGTCCTCCGTTTCGAGGAACCGGAAATAGATCCGATAGAGCGCCTCACCGAAGATCTGCTGCGGCGTCTCGTTGCCGTGCGGCACCGCGTCCGTACCAAAGAGGATGCGGTCCTGGTAGCGATCGAAGAAGCGGCGCGCGACGCGCGGCTGGCGGCCGAGCTCACCGATGCGCGCGGCCGTCTCGACGTACATGTTCGGGTACTTGTCGAGGCACGCGCCCACGTCCGCCAGGTTCTCCGCGTTGTTGCCCACGTGCAGCGTCACGAACCTCGTCTTCGGGTGCCGGGCGAGGACGCGGTTGCGCGCCTCGATGAGCGACTTGAACGGCGGAAAGTCGCGGCCGTAGAACGACCAGTTCGGATGATTGTTCAGCTCCTCGAAGCGCTCGTTGAACCGATCGATCGGCAGGAAGAAGGCTTCGGGGTCGGCGATGTGCATCGCCACCGGCATGTTGTTGGCCGCGCACGCTTCCCACATCGGATCGAAGCGCTTGTCGTCGATGGTCACGAGCGGGCCGGTCGTGATCTGCTCGCGCAGGTAGAGGCCGAGCGTTTTCAGGACCTTCACGCCACGCGCGCCAAGCGCGTGCGCGCGCTCGATCTCGAGCGCCTGATCGCGCGCGTAATTCGGCTGGTTCGCCTGGCTCCAGCGCGGCTCCGCAAACGTGATGAACCGTCCGGGGTGGGCCGTCGGATACCGCTTGATGCTCTCCTGCAGGCCGGCGCCGACGCCGCCGGTCAGGTTGACCATCGTGCGCAGGTTCACGGCGTCCATGACGGCGAGCAGTTCGGCGGGAGGCGCCAGGTAGCGCATCTCCTCGCCCTGCGCGACGCCGCCGGAGCTCTTCGCGCTGAACCCGAGGTGCGTGTGGATGTCGATCACCGGGAAGCGCGCGCGCGGCACCTCCGTCTCCGGCACGTGCAGCATGCTCCGCGGCTGGAAGTCCTTGAGGTCGAGCGGCGCGGCCTGCCGTTCCGGCGTGCCGCCGCGCTGTGCCGACGCCGGCACTCCCGCCAGCGCCGTTGCCGCAAGTGTCGTGAGCCATTCGCGTCGGTTCATGAAGTCATGTCCTCTTTAGATCACACGTAACGCTTGTCGCCGGGTCTAAAGACCCGGCCTACGACTGCACAAATACGAACTCACGCACATTCACACGTAGGGCGGGTCTTCAGACCCGCCGGCGACGTGAGGCCTACGACTGTCACGCAACTCCTGGCAGACGTAAGACCCGCCGGGCGTTCTCGTAGAGCAGCTTCCGTTCGATGCGCTTGTCGGCCGCGAGCCGGCGGACCGCCGCGATGATCTGCGCGCCGAGGCAGGCGTCACCCGTCCCGTTCACGTCGGTGCAATCGCTGCCGAACAACAGCTTCTGCTGGTGCCGCACCAGGAAGTCGCGCGTGAAGGCTTCGTCGCGCGTCAGCGCGTTCAAGCCCGATCCCGCGGACAGGTCGCCGTACATGTTCGGGTAGTCGGCCAGATATCGATCCGTGAGACCGCCGCGCGTCACCGGACCCTTCGGGTACATCACGGTCTGGTCCGTGTGGTTCTTGTCGATGTGCCCCCACCAGGTCTGCGCGTGCCCGATGAAATTGACGCGCGGGTATTTCTCCAGCATCCGGTGAAAGCGCTCGAAGCCGTAGTTGTACATCTCGTATTGCCAGTGCATCAGCACCGGCACGCGATGCTTCTCCGCCAGACGATAGATCTTCTGCATCTCCGGGGAGTCGCACTCGACCCCGAACTTCTGCTCCGCGATGATCGCGGCGCCGCGCCGCAGGTAGGTCTCGATGACGTTCGTCGCATCCGGAAGGTCCGGCACTTCGTTGGCGCCGAAGGTGAACGACCCCTTGTGTGCGCGCGCGAGCTGGTAGCACGCCTCGTTGCCCAGACACTGCGCCTGCAGCCCGTTGGCGACGCCGTCGTGCGTCGACGGTGCGCTCACCGATCGTCCCGCGGGCAGCAGCACCGTCATCGTCGCGCCCATCGCGCGCTGGTGCGCGATCAACGCCTCGTCGGCGCGTCCCGTGTAGCCGACGTGCTGATGAATGTCGATGATGGGCTCCGGCTCCGTTTGCGCATCGATGGGGCCCGCGTCGAACGCGAACCCAACCAGGCCAAGGCCGGACGTCCTGAGAAAGTCGCGACGATGCATGCGCCCGTATGATATTGAAAAAGCCGTCTGCCATATGCCACACCCTCGCGTCCGATCCATTGCGCTCTTCGTCGTCGCCGCCGCGGTCACGACGTTCGCATCCCAGAGCTCACCGGTGAATCGACCGTGGCCGCCCGGCGTGCAGACGGTCTCCGACCAGTCGCCGCCGCTCGCGCCCGAGGACGCGCTCGAGACCTTCTTCATGCCGCCCGGGTATCGCGTGGAGCTCGTCGCCGCCGAGCCGCTCGTGCAGGAACCGGTCGCGCTCGACTGGGACCTTCAGGGGCGCTTGTGGGTCGTCGAGATGCCCGGCTTCATGGCCGACCTCACCGGGTCCAACGAATACGAGCCCATCGGCCGCGTCGTCGTGCTCGAGGACACGAATGGCGACGGCCGGATGGACAAGCGGACCGTGTTCGCCGACGGCCTCGTGCTCGCGCGCTCCGTGAAGGTGCTCGATCGCGGCGTGCTCGTCGCCGAGCCGCCGAATCTCTGGCTGATGCGCGACACCAACGGCGACCTTCGCGCCGACGCCAAGGAGCTCGTATCCGATCATTTCAGCCGCCGCGGGGGCGATCCGCAGAACGCCGGCAACGGCTTTCCCTGGGCGATCGACAACTGGATGCACACCGCCGGCGAAACCGATCTCGAGCTGCGGTTGAAGAACGGGAAGTTCGAGTTCCGCAAGACGGTGGACCAGGGTGAATGGGGCGTCACCGAAGACGATGCCGGACGGATCTATCGGAATACGAACGAATCGGCGCTGCACGTCGACGTGGTGCAGACGCATTATTTCGCGCGCAATCCCAACCTGCTGCGGATGCGCGGGAGTTACGAGCGCCTGGCGGACGACAACCCGGATCTGAACACGGTGTGGCCGGTCCGCCCCAATCCCGGGACCAACCGTGCGTATCAGACCGGCATCGATCGTCCCGACGGCTCGCTCGTGAAGTTCACGTCGGTGTGCGCGCCCGTCGTCTATCGCGGCGATCGGCTGCCTGCGGACGTCTACGGCAACGTGTTCGTCGCCGAGCCCGCGGCGAACCTGGTCAGCCGCATCGAACTCGCTGACGCGAACGGCACGTTGACGGCGCGAAAGGCTTACGAGCGCGGTGAATTCCTGGCGTCGACCGACGAGCGCTTCCGTCCTGTCTACATCGCGAACGCGCCTGACGGGACGCTCTACATCGCCGACATGTACCGCGGCATCATCGAGCACCGCATCTCGATCACCACCTACCTGCGCGACCAGATTCTTTCGCGCAAGCTCGATCGACCGACCGGCTACGGGCGCATCTATCGCGTCGTGCACGACACGACGTCGCGAGATACGACCGCGTGGCCGCAGAACGCGACGGCCGACGACCTGGTCGCGCTGCTGTCGCACCCGAACGGCTGGCGCCGCGAGACCGCCCAGCGGCTCATCGTCGAACGACGCCTGACGAGCGCGGTGCCGGCGTTGACGAAGCTGACGCATGCGAGCGATTGGCGCGCGCGCCTGCGCGCGCTCTGGACGCTCGATGCGCTGGATGCGATCGAGCCCGCGATGGTGACGGCGGCCATGGAGGATGACTCGCGATACGTACGCCGCGCCGCTGTGCAGATGGCGGAGCGTTGGCTCGGCGACGGCCAGCAGGGCATCACCAGCGCCGTCCTCAAACGGATCGACGACCCGGATGCGGACGTGCGTCGTCAACTGGCCGCGTCGCTGGGATCGCTGCCGGTCGACCAGCGTGACGGAGCGATCGCGTCGGTGCTGGCGCGTTACGCGGATGACGGCATCACGCTCGACGTGGCGCTGAGCAGCGCCGCCGGACGCGAAGCGAACGTGCTCGATCGGCTCGCGTCCGCGGATCAGTCGCCGCAGCGCGAGGCTGCGATCGCGATGCTTTCCGCGACCATCGTCCGCGGCGCGGAGGATGCGCAGGCGCAGGCGCTCTTCGCGGCATCAGCCGACGGCGACCGCCCCGCGTGGGTGCGATCGGCGGTCATC